>NZ_PQDH01000002.1:329246-658493 GCF_002964605.1 Vallitalea okinawensis | reverse complement strand
ATATGTTTAACTTGAGCTCATCTTTTAGTATACAGGCGCTCTCCACTGTTAAGGCTATTTCCTTTCACATAAAAGTATTTAAGAATTTGTTTTCAAAAATCCAGATTTTGCGTTAGCTTGTCTAAATTACTCAGCAAAACTGAATAATTTATTTCAATATGAAATTATGGCGCTTTCCGTTATGGATTCAAAAAAAGAATATACGAAATGATCTATATGCTACATCTTTATGGTACCCACACAAATAAAACGATACTTAATTTTACACAGGAAGAAATAGCAGAAGAATTAGGCATATCAAGAATTCAACTTGGAAGAGTATTAAAAGAGTTGCATGATGAAGGAATTATCTCTACAAAACGAAATAGAATCATTATTGAAAATTCCAAAGCATTAAAAGATAAGTTTGATCAAGTGATCATAACTAAACAATGAGGCAGTTAGAAATAAGGTATTGTAGATGTTATTGAACGCCTTACTTAGTGATCTACGATTATCGATTAAAAATTATAAGAGCCTTAGAGGCTCTTTTTTATGTAATTTGAAATATACAGGTCACTTTAACTTATAGTAAGTTGCTCAGGGTAATTATTGTAGGATATTTCTTAGTATTCTGTAGGTACTCTAAAATTATCACCAGTTCTATTAATCCAATCTTTAAGCTTTGATTTTAGATAATTTCTCTTTTTTTGGTATAAACTATTGTGAGCCATATTAACAAGTTCAAAGGGATCTTCGGTAAGATTAAATAGTAACCAGTCACTATTCTCAAAACATGCATATTTCCAACCATCATTTGATACAACTGCTCTCCAAGGCCTATCACAACTATTATGATGATAAGTAGGTATAACAGATTGGATAAATGCAGAATCTGGTTTATCAACCTTAGGTCTTTCTAAAAGTCTATAGCCTGAATAATCACTACCTTCCATCCAATCAGGCTTATCTATACCACATAAACCAAGACTAGTTGGACCAATATCTACATGATTTATTAGGATGTCAGAGTCCTTATTTATAAAACCGTCGTAGTGAGTGGTTATTCCACTAATAATAAATGGGATGCGAATAGATTCTTCGTATACCGTTGTTTTATGGTATTGACCATGAGAGCCTTGCATATCTCCGTGGTCTGAAAAAATAATAATGTGGGTATTGGAGTATAAATCGTTCCTCATTAAGGCTTCAATGATTCGACCAATGTTCCAATCAAAATTCTCAATCTGTGCATAGTAACCTGCAAGTTCACGGCTTGCTTTACTTCTAATCCATTCAACGTTAGGGACATTTTTACGAAATTCAATATTTCCAGCATTATAGTTTCTAGAGAATTGTTCTGGCGCAACGTAAGGGTCGTGGGGAGGTTGAATTGATAATACAGAGAAGAATGGTTGAGGCTTTTCACTTTTAGTGATCTGTTCTTCCATGTGGGTGATAAACATATCTGTAAGAACATCGGTTTCATAACCATCCAATCTATATGGTTTATCAATATTAGTGCCATGAACCCATGTATCCCATTGACTGTTATTGTTTTCATATCCTACCCAGTGACTAAACCCACCCCTTCTATGAGGAGGAACAATGTGATGAGTTGAGCGACCAGTACTTTCTCTAAAACCATCAAGATGCCACTTCCCAAAATAGGAGGTACTATAACCTTTCTCGTTAAAAGCATGGGCAATTGTTTTTGCATTCTCTGGCATTTGATATTGATGCCCTGGAACACATTTATGGGGGTATGTACTTGTTAACATAGAACCTCTAAAGGGGCAACATAATGGATAACCAGAAACGGCTCGATTAAAGTTAACACCAAGGGCAGCAAGGCGGTCTAAATTAGGTGTGTATGCATTAGGGTCTCCATTACACCCAATGGCCGATGCCCTTAATTGGTCTGCAACAATCCAAATAACATTTGGCTTTTGCTTCGATTTCATTGTATTCACTCCTTAAATAATATAAATGATATATATATTATATAATTAGTAAAATTCCAATGTCAGTGGCAATAGGAACTTAATAAGTGGCAAAAATAGCACTATTTATCTCTGTAAGAACCAGGGGTTATAGACATATATTTTTTGAACATTCTATAGAATTGTTTTTTATCGGAATAACCAACCTCTGTAGCTATGTTCTCTATACTATAGGTGCTATTTTTAAGTAATTCTAGACTATCATTGATACGTTTATTATTGATATAGTTTGTTAAACTTTCACCATAACATTCTTTAAAGATTTTGCTTAGATATGAAGGATTATAAAAATTATTGGCTGCGATATCCTTTATGGTTATAGGTTCTTTATAGTGCTTTTCAACATAGCTAATGACTTGTGGTAAAAAGGTTGACAATTCATTCTGGATGTGACTTCTATTATTTTTACTTAAATGTCTAAAAATTATTATAAATATGATTTTAATATAGGCTTGCAATATTGTCTTATACCCCTTATCTTGATCAACACTTTCATCTATTATTGAATTGAGTAGATGCTCTAAGTCCACAAGATCTCTTCCTTTAAATTGCATGACCGGGGAGATTCCATCTATATATATGTTAAACTCATTAAAAGCGCTAATAGATAGGAAATCAAGCATATTTTGACTATTTATCAGATTATAATCTATAAAATCAGGTGGTATGGCAATATTCACAGTCTCAATTTCACCCTCAGCATTAACAGCATGGGCATCACCAATATTAAAGAATAGAAGATGACCTCTTTGTAAAGGATATTCAGTTTCGTTAATGATAAGGGTACCACTACCACTATAAAAATAAACCATCTCAAAATATTTATGCTGATGAATGTACATAGTATTAGAACGACGAACTTTCTTTACCTTTATATCATTAGATGGGTTTTCAATATAAGGAATTTTCTTATTCATTTACATATCTCCTTAGTCTTAATCTAGTGTACATTATACCGTAGTTCAACCTATAAACCAATATAACAAACCTTATTTTATAATTGTCTTAACAAAGAATAGGTAAATATTAGGAAATGTTATTTTCTAATCTTAGTAAATTACGTTTTTTCATTGAAAGGTTTATAATAATTTATCACATAAGAGAATATATCAAAATAAACAAAAATGAATAATAGACATACCTAATATTGACTTTTATTGCTTTTGGTTATACAATAAATCTAAAATGATCTATTATTAGCTAGAATTATAAGCTGAATTATTGATTAAATGATATATCATATTTTTTTTATTTACTAGTAAAGTTATAAAAGGAGAGAGCAAATGGAGCAGAAACCTAATATTATTTTAATCTTTACTGATCAGCATCGTAGAGATGCTATTGGTTTTATGGAAGTAAAGTAGTTAAAACGCCAAACATCGATCAACTTGCTAGTGAAGGTACAGTATTTAAAAATGTATATACTGTGTATCCTGTATGTACCCCTGCAAGAGCATCTCTACAAACTGGGGTATATCCTTGTAGACATGGTATGCAAAACAATATATATCAACCTGGTTGTGTGGTTCATGAATTGACAGATTCCCCTAGACTATTAAGTCGTCAATTAGTGGCAAACGGATACTCTGCTGGTCATACTGGGAAATGGCACTTAGGTTTTGGAAGTGCTGCCCATAATGATCCTTGGTATGAGGATGAGAGTCATGATGTGGAGGGTTCATTAAATGTAGTGGATTACCCTAATTTCTATAGAGTGGGTAGCTCTTTGCCTACAGATCTTGGGTATGAAGGAGATAATTTCCCAGGACATGGTGGTGGTGGACATTCCTATAAGCAGTACCAAGATTACCTTCAAGCAAATGATTTATCCCACATATTAAAAGATCCTAACAGTAGCACCACAGAGGTTATTTCTCCTAAGGAATCAACTATTGACTATTTTTTAACTGAACCAGCTATCCATTTTATTGACCGTTTTAATCGACGAGAAAGACCTTTCTTTTTTGGTCTACATTTCTGGGGACCTCATGGACCAGCATATGTTCCTAGTAAGTATTATGAGCGTTATCGAAATATGAACCTTGAACCTTGGCCATCATTTTATGAGGATCAAGAGGACAAACCTATGATTCATAATATGAAAAGAAGCGTAGGGGAGTGGGAGAGTTATGAACAGAAAATTAAGTATACCTTTGCCTACAGCGAATTTATTGATGATGAAATAGGTAGATTAATTGAGAAATTGAAAGATGATGGGATTTATGACAATTCATATATTATTATGAGCTGTGATCATGGAGATTCATTAGGGTGTCATGACGTTTTGTCTGATAAAGGTTTCCATATGTATGAAGAGACCACCCATATACCGTTAATTATTAAACTTCCAAAATGTGTGGAATGTAAAAGTCAGGTAGATGAACTAGTAAATACTACAGATATTTATTCAACGATTTTAGATATGGCTGGTGTATCAACAGATTTACATGAAAGGGATGGACGATCCCTATTACCTCTCATGAAAGGTGAAGAGGTAAAGGATTGGACAGATTGTGTTGTAACAGAGTTTACTGGTCTTGGATATTCTGCGTGTTCTCAACGAATGATACGGATAGGTGACTATAAGTATGTATTCAATGCTGGTGATAAGGAAGAACTCTATCATCTTAAACGTGATCCTTATGAGCTAAAGAACCTTAGTAGAGAGGTTGAATTTGCTAAATTAATTACAGAAATGAGACATCGACTTTATGAGTGGTTGAAAGCTCACAATGATAAATTTAGTAATGATTTTAGAACCTACATACAGGCAATGCAAAATGAAAGAGAGGTAATGTAATGAAAACATTTAATGTCATATCCCATACACATTGGGACAGGGAATGGTATTTTCCTTTTGAACAATTCAGGCTTAAGTTGGTTGATACCATAGATAATGTATTCAATATTCTAGAGGAAGAACCAGAATATATTTTTCACCTAGATGCACAAGCAATCGTCTTAGAAGATTATCTTGAGATTAGAACAAATAAGAGAGCTCAATTAGAAAAGTACATAAAAGAGGGTAGATTAATTGTTGGACCATGGTATGTACAAAATGATTTCTATCTTACAAGTGGTGAAGCAACAGTTAGAAACTTATTAATTGGTAAAGAAATTGCTGGAGATTTTGGAAAATGTGATGATGTGGGATATGCACCTGACCAGTTTGGCAACATATCTCAACTACCTCAAATTTTGCAGGGATTTTCAATAGATAACTTTATATTTGGTAGAGGATATCAATTTTATGATAATGTAGATGGTGAAGAAGTTTTAGCAAAGTATAATACTGAGTTTGTTTGGCAAGGACCTGATGGCAGTCAGTTACAGGGAATATATTTAAGATGTTGGTATAATAATGCCCAAAGATTCTCAGAGAATATAGATAGCTCCATGGCTTTACTTGCACAGAATGAAAATTCCTTTGAGGGGATGGTTCCTTCAAATGAGTTATTAATGATGAATGGAGTTGACCATCTTCAAGCCCAAGAAAATCTATTACCAATTATTAAAAATATGAATAACGCTTTACCAGATGATAAACAAATTATTCAAACGTCTATGCATGAGTACATTAATAAGGTTAAGGATTTCTATGAGGCACACCCTGAGGAAAGAGCTAAATTGAATATTCATAATGGAGAGCTTAGAGCAGGTAAAAATACAAATATATTACAAAATACGCTATCATCACGAATTTATCTTAAGAAAGAAAATGCTAGAATACAAAATCTGTTAGAAAATTATTTAGAGCCTTTATACACCCTAATTGATGCCAGTGGTGCTAAGGATAAATATCCCCAAGAACATTTACGTTTTATGTGGAAGGAATTGATTAAGAATCATCCTCATGATAGTATTTGTGGTTGTAGTCATGACTATGTTCATAACAATATGGAAGATCGATTTAATAGAATTACTGTTTTTGGGGAAGAACTGCTGAAGAGAGGTATGGACTTTTTAGGGGCACATATTAATAGAGATAATCTTAATAAGGATGATAATATAATATGTGTTTTTAATCCCCTACAAGATGTTCGTAGTGAAGTTGTAAATGTAGAAGTTGATTTTGCTGAAGAAGAGAATATTGAAGGTATTAGGCTTTATGATCCAAGTGGTAATGAGATACCTTTTATTGTTACAAAGAAAGAACGTATAAATAAAGATATTTATAGCTCAATAAATTTACCTGGTGTAAGAACAGTAGATAGATTATTCTTACAATTCGAAGCCAGTGATATTCCAGGTATAGGATATAAAGTTTATACGGTTAAAAAGTATAAAGGTTCACAGAAATTAAATGTGACAAAAGAGATGTTTGTTTCTGAAGGAGAGCTAGAAAATAGTCATCTTAAAGTAACCATAACAGATGATGGGGAAATTAACCTGTTTAATAAAACTGATGGAATAACTTATAAGAATATCCTTACAATAATCGATGAAGCTGATGTTGGAGATCTTTATAGACAAAGAAAGCCAAGAGGAGATAAGTTGTTCGCTGTCAAAGATTTGAAGCCACAAATTAAGCTGGTTACAGATAATGAACTTGAAAAATCTTATAAATTGTCTTATGACTTTATGTTGCCAAAGGACTATGACTTTGAAAGGGATATAAGAAGTCAGGAATTAGTTTTAAATAAATTAGATATTACCTTAAGTCTTAAAAAGGGCATGGAATGGTTAGATATTAAGTTTGATATAGACAATAAATCCATTGATCATCGAGTAAGAGCCATTATTAATACGGGAATGAAGAATGACATATCCAATTCATTAATACCATTTGATATTGTTTCAAGAGATAGAAAAGAGATTCTAAATGGCATTAATAATGGAGATCAGCCAAATTCAGGATTCATAAGTGTATCTGAGAATAACCAAGGAATTGCTATTCTAAATGAAGGGATATACGAATATGAACACTACATAGAGGGTGAAGGAAGCATTGCCCTTACATTGCTGAGGAGTGTAGGTTATATTGCTAGATGGTACGATAGATTAGAAGAGATTAGCCCTAAAATGATTACACCTGGTGGGAATGTCCTGAGGAAAATTAATATAGGTATGGCAATCTACCCATATGGAGAGGATAGTTCAGGGGAATTGCTTAAGTGTACTAAAGCATATCAATGCCCGGTTTTACCTTATGTACAGTCAGCAGACCTTACAAAATATGTTGGAGGAAGGCCGGCAGTTCAAGGGACTTGGGTATCTGAGATATTCTATAGAGAAGATAAGTATAAGTATGTAGATTATAAGCTAGAAAAAGGATTTATTAAAGTTGAAAATGATAACGTAGTTATATCTGCATTTAAGAAAGCTGAAGATGGAAGCGGTATAATACTGAGAGTATTAAATGGTGAAGATAAACCAAATACATTTAGTTTTACCTACTGTAATGAAATTTCTAGTCTTGAACAAGTCAATCTTAATGAAGAAAAAATAAAAGAGCTTTCTTATACAAATGGCAAGATGGATCCTATAGTATTAAAATCAAAGGAAATTTTAACTGTTAAATTTAACTAATTAATTAATAAAATATTATTACAATACCTATCATAAGAGACTAATACGGTTTTATTCACTGTAATCGGTGTCTTAGTACCTATTAGTTTCTTATTATTTAAAGTAATAATCGTACATTAAATAAACTACTAATAATAATGGAGATTACTTTAGCGCCTAAACATAGGGGGAAGTGTCCATTTGTTCATGGATCACCTATATTGGACTTGGTTTATCATTTAATTTGAGAACAGTAACCATCTTAGATGATTACAACTGAAAGAAATTTTTATGTAAATAATTTTATTTAGTTTTTCAGAAAGAGAGTTGAAAGTAATGAAGGAAAAATTGATATTAACTAAAAATTCGAATGTTGTATACCCGGTGGAAATGATTAATGATGAATATGTGACCTATACAGAAAGCAATTGTTCAAATGATGGCTTAGCCAGTAACAGTATTGTATATATACAAAACATAAATAGTGGAGAGAAGGTAGCTTTGATGGAAGGCGAGGATTTTAGCTCTCCAACAAGCTATTGTTATAGAGATATAATATATATAGCCTTTACTAGTTATAGTCAAGGTGAAAAAAGCGGCTATCTTATTAAGTGTAATGGATTAGTAAAAGAAGATGAGGCTTGTGTAGTTGGTAAGGGGAAGAATGATAATATTGAATTATCTGTACATAATGACAAAGTTTACATCTGCTGGGAAAGATGTTGTGAGGGTAGAACAAAAATACTAATGAAAAACATTGGAGTAGAGTTGCCTATTGAGAGTCTAGAAACAGCAAAAGAGATTTCTGTTACAAAACAATGGGAAAATGGCTACAAACCAGCAATGATTTCTGATGGTAATTATTTGTACATAGCTTATGAAAGCTTCTTTTACAACAGGTATCATATACTTTTACGTGTTGTAGACAAGGGAACTATTACAGATGCCATAGATATAGGGTCTAAGAATAATAACGATCAAAAACATAGAATGGCTATTAGACAAGGACGAGTAATAGTTGTTTTTGAGAACTCATGGCCTTTGTATAAAGGTTATAAGTGGCATGATACAGTTTTAATGCCAGGCTTCGGACATGGATGGAAGGTAGAGACAACTATGGGGATGGCTAATGTTAAATATGTTAATGGTCATTTTGATGTTAAGCGTTTAAATGATAAAAAATGCAAAACACCTACAATACTATCTGATGAGACGAAATCAGCAGGCTGCCCATACGTGTATATAGATGAACAAGGAGTTATATTTGTAAGTTTTGTTGAAATGATTATTGATAATTATGGAAAAAGATGGGAAGTTAGAGTTAAATATTTCAATGGGAAATGTTGGGTTACCTTTGAAAATAACAGTATTAGTCAGTTACAAAGAGTGGCTACCAAGATATATAGAAATGACCAAGATAATTGTTTCCGTTTTGTAGGCATCAACTATGATGGAGAGTTAAGTGAACAAAGAGAATGGACGCAAAATAATCAGACTATGATAAGTGCCATCTACGAAATTCCAATGCCAATTATAACAGATATTGTAGGCTATGAGTGGATTGATGAAGAGCCAAAGATTCTTAAGGAGATAGAATTACTTCAAGTTAAAAGATTTGAGACTCATGGTATAGAAGGTCATAAAAATCTTTACTGGGGAGATTTACACATGCATACTAATTTATCTTGCTGTTCACTTGGAGGTTCATTTCATTGTGTTGAAATAGAAGATAAATATTGTTTCTGCAAGGATGTAGGGCAGCTTGACTTTGCTATGATTACTGACCATGATTCTATGGACCCACAAGAGTGGATTCGAACTAAGCATAGAGCAGATGCTGCAAATATTCCCGGTCAATTTGTTGCCTTCCAAGGCTTTGAATGGACATGTACCCATCATACTGATAAGATTAATTTTGGGCACTATAATATTTTGTATAAAGGAACAGGACCCTTGTTAAAAACGACCGGAGAGAATGCAGACCGTATTGATATGGTATGGGATATATTAAAAGATACAGAGTGCTTGACTATACCTCACCATCCAAGTGACAGTTCCCATCTATTAAATTGGGAGTACTTTAACGAAGAGAAAGAGACTTTGGTTGAAATATTTCAGGTGAGAGGATCTTATGAATATGATGACTGTGAGATGAACCCAAATAACTATGGGAGGGAATACAAAAAGAATGCTTCTGTAAGATATGGATTGAATTTAGGTTATAAATTTGGATTCACTTCCGGTGGTGAACATGAAGGGGTTGGTGTAACAGGGGTATATGCAGATGATTTGACACGTGAAGGTATATACAATGCACTGAAAGGCCGTCATACATTTGGAACAACAGGTGATAGAATCCGTCTAGAGTTTCGAGTTAATGGTTACCTTATGGGAAGTGACTTAGGTAGTATGTCAGGAAATGTAGAGTTGACTGCGAAGATATTCGGGACAGATTTAATTGATTATATCTATATCGTAAAAGATGGAAAAGAAATCAAGAGATACGAGGGTACTGGAAAAGATATGGAAATTAATTGGAGAGATTCAAGTGAGAATATAGGTGAGGGTCATCATTATTACTATGTTGGTGTAAGGCAAATGAATGATCAAATGGCCTGGGCAAGCCCCGTTTTCTTATCTCATCAAGAGTAGGAACAAGAGAAATATCATTTATGAACAAATACCTAAAGTAATTTTATGAAACATTAGCATATTGTGAGGAAAGAATTAAATACTGAAGCAGTTAATAAATAAGTGAAGGAGAAAATAAAAATGGAACAAGTCAATAAAAAGAAAGCTCCTAATATTTTATTAATTCATGCAGATCAACATAGATTTGATTGTCTAGGAGCATATGGAAATAAAGATATTAAGACACCAAATATTGATTCACTTGCAAGAGATGGTGTTGTGTACAATAATAGCTTCTGTTCATTTCCGGTGTGTACACCCTCTCGCTACTCGTTGTTATCAGGATTACAAGTGAGACAACACAGTGGATGGACAAATCACTGTACCTTACCATCATATATTAATACCTTTCCTAAGGTTTTAAGGAGTCAGGGCTATCAAACAGCTTCAGTAGGTAAAATGCATTTTACACCAACTTACCTTGATGTAGGATTTGATAAAATGGTGTTATGTGAACAGGATGGTCCAGGGAGATTTGATGATGATTATCATAGGGAATTAATGGATAAAGGGCTTTGGGATAGAAATGATTTAGAGGACCAGAGAGCTGAATATAGGGAAAATGCCCCAGAGGAATATTGGGATTCATTAGGGTCAATGGTATCTAATCTGCAAGATGAGTACCACAGTACAAGTTGGATTGGGAGAAAAGCACTAGAAGAGATAACCGAATGGAAAGAAGATGGCAATTTGCTAATGGTTGGGTTTGTTAAGCCTCACCACCCTTTTGACCCTTCTGAATCATGGAGTGATTTATACGATCCAAATGAATTAAGTATACTTCCTGGATGGACAGAGGCGTGTCTAGAAAGGGATTTAGCATTTAGCAAAGGTTACTTTCCTCATGATGATAATGATGAAGCCAAAGTAAAGAAGGTGATGGCCTACTATTATGCAAATATATCTCATATTGATCATGAAGTAGGTAAGATGATTGCACTATTAAAGGAAAAGGGGTTATATGATAATACGATTATTATATACACCAGCGATCATGGTGATTATATGGGTTTTCATCACCTTATGCTAAAAGGTAATTATATGTACGATCCAGTCATTAAAGTGCCATTGATAATTAAGTATGTAAACAGTAATCAAGGTGGGGGTGTAAGTGAACAACTTGTTAGTAATATTGATTTGGCTTCCACAATTGTTCATTTAGCAGGAGTAGAAAAACCAGAACAGATGGAGGACTATAATATTTTAGAGGATAAAAGAGAATTTGTTGTATCCGAATCTGGACATCAAACTGAATACATGATACGTGATAGTAGATATAAATTGTTATTATCTAAGGATGAAAATAAATCACTGTTTTTTGACCTAGAAAATGATCCTCTTGAATTGGAGAACAGGTATTATGATGAAGCATATCAAGATGCAATCAAGAAGTTTAAAGAGAAACTTAGGCATTGGGCACTCTTTGAAGTAGTTATACCAACTAGTCTTGATGAGTATGCTGATATAATAAAACAAGATAATGCTCTAGGTTACGATGTAGAGCGTAGGGGAACAAGTGAACAGTACTTTAGAGAAAAAATGAGATAACTATACTTGAGCTAGGAGTATTTAGAGCAATAAAAAAGTATATTTATTTATCATGTTGACAAAGTAGTTTACTTTATGGCAATATAGATATATCAATTTAAAAGATATAATAAATGAAATATGTGAGTAAGAGGTTAATATGGAAAAAGATAATAAACTATTATATGAACAAATTGTAGGATACTTGAAAGATAAAATAGAATCAAAAGAATTAGTAGAGGACGATAAACTACCTACTGAATTAGATTTGGCTGAACATTTTGGAGTTAGCAGAATCACATCTAAGAGAGCTTTAGAAGAATTAAGGATACAGGGATTAATCTATAGGATAAGAGGTAGTGGGAGCTTTGTAGCACCACAAAAAGTGACTTCAAATGCTGTCTATAATACTAATACAACAGTAAAACCTACGAATATTACGAATATTATATCTATCGTGTTACCATTTGATGCTTCCAATGGTGGGATGATGGAGACTATTAAAGGTGCATCGGAAGTTCTTAGTCAATATGGATATTTCCTAAGTATACATAGTTGTCAAAGGGATTTCGAAAAAGAAAGGGACATTTTGAGCAACTTATTTGATCAGAAAGTTGGAGGGGTTATTCTCTACCCTATCTCGGATAGAGAGAATCTAGAGGTAATTAGTAAATTTTACATTGATCAATTTCCTATTGTAACCATTGATAAGTATTTTGAAAGTATTCCTATAAGCTATGTGGTAAGTGACAATGCTAAAGGGGCTTATAATTCAACTAAATACTTGATTGATTTGGGACACCAAAAAATAGGGTTTATATCTGATGAAACCATTGAAAGTGCAACTTCTATACGAAGGCGTTACTTTGGATACTGTCAAGCATTGAAAGAAAATGAAATAAGTATAGATGAAAGGTATATTAATACTGGTTTTGCCCCTTGTAGGCAGCAGGTAGTAGAGTATGATAAGCAAAAGTATAATACTATAGTTAATAAACTTATAACTAATGGCGTAACGGCTTTTGTTTGTGTAAATGATTACGTAGCATCAGCAGTGATGCATTCTGTTACTGGGCTGGGGTTTGAGGTGCCTAAGGATATATCTATTGTTGGTTTTGATGATATTGAAATTGCAACCCATCTTCAAGTTCCCTTAACGACTGTTTCTCAAGATTTTTATGAAATGGGTAGGAAAGCGGCTACCTTACTATTAGAGGATTTTGAGCAAAAACATAAGTATAATGAAATTGTTCTGCCAACAAAAATGGTCGTACGAAATTCATGTAGTCATTGCATTAAGAATTAAAGAGCTAAATGATAATAAGTAAATAAAAGTGATTAAGTGTGAAAACACTATGGCAAGATGAAAAATGTCATAGTGTTTTTATTTATGATGGATTAACATTGCTACTACATAAAAGATATGTTCAATATAAAAACAACATAAAAATACCTAAATTAGATATATCCAATATTGACTTTAGGTGAAATTATATGTATAATTAAACAAAAACGCGATAATTATGAGTAAAAGATATATCATAATTGTTAGAAGGAGATAGAGTATGAAGGAAGTATATATTGTGCCCCATTCCCATTGGGATAGGGAATGGTATCTACCATTTGAACATCATAGACTTCGATTAGTTTGGTTGATGGATGAACTATTGGATACCCTAGAAGTGAATGAAGAATATAAGCACTTTCATCTTGATGGGCAAACAATCGTAATAGATGACTATTTAGAAATTAAGCCTCATATGAAAGAGAAGATTATTAAGTATATTGGTGAAGGTAGGTTATCTGTTGGACCATGGTACATTTTACAAGATGAATACTTAATAAGTGGAGAAGCTAATATACGTAATATGCTTATTGGATATAGGGAAAGTGCTAAGTATGGAAAGGTTTGCAAGGTTGGTTATTTTCCAGATGCTTTTGGTAATATTTCTCAAGGGCCTCAAATATTAAAGGGGTTTGGTATTGATAATGCCGTGTTTGGAAGAGGGATTAATTCCGTTGGATTCAACAATACAGTGGTTAGTAAAACAACTGTTGAAGAATACCCTACAGAACTTTTATGGCAGTCTCCGGATGGTTCCTTGGTTCTTGGTGTGTTTATGGCTAATTGGTATAACAATGCGATGGAAATTCCAGAAAACAAAGAAGAGGCTATTGAGTTTTTAAAGAATGCGATAAAAAATTCTACTAAATTGGCAACTACAGATCGTTTGCTTTTAATGAATGGTTGTGATCACCAACCTCCTCAGGTAGGGCTTCCTGAAATTATCAAACAAGTACAACCTCTTATAGGAGATGTACATTTGATGCAGAGTGGACTTGAGAACTATATTGAAGACCTTAAGAAAGATGTAGGTACATTAAAAACATATGAAGGAGAAATGAATGGTCAATTTACAGATGGTTGGTGGACCTTATGTAATACAGCTTCTGCTAGGGTCTATCTAAAGCAAATGAATCATGAGAGCCAAAGTTTATTGGAGAACTATACAGAGCCGGTAGAAGTATTAGCCTATATTAATGGGAAGTCCTATGAAAAGGAAATGATTACCCATTCATGGAAAAAGCTATTACAGAATCATCCTCACGACAGCATATGTGGGTGTAGTGTAGATGAGGTTCATGATGAGATGGTAACGAGATTCAATAAAACTATGCAGTTATCGCACGCATTATTAGATGAAAGTCTAGAATACCTATTTGGAGAAAGAATCATTGAATCAATTGATGTAGAAAAGATTAGTTTTAGTGTCTTAAATCCTTCTAACTGGTCTAGAAGTGGAGTAGTGGAAGTAAAAATAGATGTACCTAATGATCAGGAGCTAAAAAATCCAATTGTCATTGATAAAGATGGAAATGTGGTTCCAGCATCTATTGTTGATAAAGGTGTTGCTTTTAATTACAGACTACCAAAAGATAAATTTAGGAAAGTAGATTATGTACATAGGTATCAACTACATGTCCTAGTGAGTGATATACCACAACTTGGAATGGAACGCTTTTGGTTAAAATCTGATGATAGTGAATTATCGTTTATAGGAACTGATGGGGATAAAGCAGAAGCAGATTTACCATCACTTGAAAATGATTTCTTTATCATAAATATTAATAAGAATGGTTCCTTAGTTATTACTGATAAAGAAACTGGTAAAGTCTATCAAGACATGAATGTCTATGAAGATGTTGGTGATGTTGGTAATGAGTATATCTTTAAGTCTCCGGAAAAAGATTGCATAGTAACGACGAAGGACTCACATGCGCTAATTGAGGAGGTAGTCAAGAATTCGCTTAAAACAGTATATAAAATTACCCAAGAGATAAGCCTGCCTATAAAATGTGATAAGAAAACATCTAAAAGAGTTGAAGAAATGATTAAGTCAACAATTATCACAAAGGTTACCTTGGTGTCAAATGTAAAACGCATTGATATAAAGACAACCATAGATAATAGATGGGAAGACCATCGTTTCAGGGCTTTATTCCCAACAGGGTTAGAATCAACGTATCACTATGCCCATGGACAGTTTGATGTCATTAAAAGAACCAACGTACCATGGGAAGGGTGGAAAAATCCTTCATATTGTCAAAAACAACGCTATTTTGTTGATATGAATGATGGTGCGACAGGTCTGATGATAGCTAATAAAGGCTTAGCTGAATATGAAATATTAAATAATGATACAATTGCTCTTACTCTATTAAGGTCTGTAGGGGAATTAGGAGATTGGGGAGAGTTTCCAACACCTGGTGCTCAATGTATTGGAGAGCAGACAGTGGAATACTCAATCATTCCTCATGGTGGAGATTGGTGTGAAAGTAAGGCTTATAGAGAAGCTTATGAACTCAACTTACCTTTAATCGCTAAACAAGAGATTGATTCAACTAACTATAATGAAACATTTCCTTTCGCTTTTAGTGATGATAATATTGTGGTTACTGCAATTAAAAAGTGCGAGGAACGAGAAAGTATTGTTGCTCGTTTATATAACATCTCAAATGATATGATATCTTTTTCCACCTCCTTAACAGACTTGGTTAATGAGGTATATGAAGTTAATTTAAATGAGGGAAGATTAGTGAAGATGGATATAAAAGGTAAATCAATGGTAAATGAAATTAAAGGGAAAGAAATTAAAACCTATGAATATGTGCTTAAGTAATTTGATAATAAACTAGCATTGATTCTTTAATACACTATGTAGAGTTCCCTTCTATAATAAGAGAGGTTTATAGGTAAAGAATAATGTTCAGGGTTATGAAATTATATTAAATTAAGAAGGGATAATATAATGTCAGGGATTAAGATTAGAGATGTGAGAGTAATCTTAACTGCACCAGAAGGCATAAACCTTATTGTGGTTAAGGTAGAAACTACTGAACCAGAACTATACGGCTTAGGGTGTGCGACATTCGCCTATAGGGAAAAGTCGGTACTAAGTGTTGTTGAGGATTATCTTAAACCATTACTTGTAGGTCGAGATGTAGCTGATATTGAAGAGCTTTGGCAGCTGATGCATCAAAATGCATATTGGAGGAACGACGGTATTAGCAACAATGCAATCTCAGGTGTGGATATTGCATTATGGGATATTAAAGGTAAGATGGCTGGTATGCCGGTATATGACTTATTAGGAGGGAAATCTAGGACAGGAGTAGCTGTGTATCGCCATGCCAGTGGAAAGGGCTTAGATGAAATTCTAGAAAGTATCCACCGTTTTATGGATAAGAAAGTTAGGCATATTAGGATTCAATGGGGTGGTTATGGTGGGGAAGCGAAGAGTCTTAATAAACCTGAAGGGGTTCTGGAGGGGAGGTATTATTGTCCTGACCAATATAGGCATAATGCATTAAGAATGTTTGATTATGTTAGAAGTAAAATAGGATTTAATATTGAATTACTCCATGACACTCACGAACGCCTTTCGGGGATAGATGCTGTTAGATTAGCCAAAGAGCTAGAACCATATAAGCTATTTTTTCTTGAAGATGTCCTTTCTCCTGAGCAAGGAGAGTGGCTCAAACAGCTGCGAAGTCAGACGTGTACACCTATTGCTATTGGGGAGTTATTTAATAATCCAAAAGAGTGGGATTATTTAATAACCAATCGCCTCATTGATTTTATACGTGTACATATAAGTCAAATAGGTGGGATTACACCAGCTAGAAAATTGGCTATATTCTGCGAGCAATTTGGTGTAAGAACTGCATGGCATGGTCCGGGAGATGTATCACCAGTTGGACACTCTGCAAATATTCATTTAGACATGACTGCAAGAAATTTTGGTATCCAAGAATGGAGTGGTATAAGTGAAGTATCAGAAGAGGTCTTTCCTGGGGTCCCTGAGCTTAAAAATGGTTATGTCTATCCAAATCAAAAGCCAGGTCTAGGTATTGATGTTAATGAGGAGTTGGCAAAGAAATATCCAGTGACAACAAGGATAACTAAGTGGACTCAAACTAGGTTACCTGATGGTACATTAAATACACCATAAAAAAGTAATTAGTAAGGAGTTATCTGATGAGAAAAAAGGCATTTGTAACAGGGGGGAGTAGAGGAATTGGGCGTGGAATAGCCATTGTCCTTGCCAAAGAAGGCTATGATATAGCTTTTACATATAATAGTCGATTAGACGAAGCTGAAAGTTTAAGCCATATTATTGAAAATCTTGGAGGAAAGGCTTACTATTATCAAGCCAGTATGGAAAAGGATGGCGTCCCAGAAACCATCACAGAAACAGCGGTTAAGGACTTAGGTGGCATAGATGTTCTTGTGTGTAATGCGGGGGTTACAAGGCATGATAGCATACTAAAGCTTACAGAGGATCATATTGATTTTCTTTATAAGCTTAATTTTAGAAGTTATATGATGTGTGCAAAAGTTGCGGCAAATCACATGGTGAAAGAACAAGTAGAAGGATCAATTATATTTATATCATCTACAAGAGGGATATCAGCTCATCCGGAAGATAATATCTATGGCTCGTTTAAAGCAGGATTAATTCGCTCGGTTCAATCTGTAGCACTAGAATTATCTGAATATGGAATTAATATTAATGTTGTAGCCCCAGGAGCTACTGCGATTCGTGGTGATTATTCTATGGAGCAATTATCTAAGGGGTGGGCTAAAAAAATCCCCATGAAGCGATTAGGTACACCAGAAGAGGTCGGACATTTGGTGAAGTATCTTGTATCAGATGTAGCCGAATATATAACGGGTGAAACAATTAGAATTGATGGAGGATTAATTCTGCCTGGAATGAAAGAAGTTGAGTAAAAGTATGGAAATTGATTTATTGGTTTCTGGCTATGGAGGGGGAGATACCCCATCTATTTCGTTGACTAAATTTGATGATAAGTTACGCTCTTGGGATGTAACGTGGAATAGTTATATTAGAGCATCCTCCTTTTTGAGTGAGAGTGCTGGGTTACTTTTTGGAATTACAGAAAGAGAAGGTTGCTGCTGTGTCTATATGTATAAAGAAAGTGTAAATGGCTATGAATTTTTAGATCTTATTGGGTTAGAATGTGGACAGTTATGTCATGTGCAGTATCTTCCTAAAAATAAGCTACTAATAGGCTCTAGTTATGAAGAGGGTGTTCTATTTTCTGTTGAAGTAAATGGGGAGAAGTTTGGTGATGTAAAAGATTATATTATTACAGATGGAAACTTAGAAGGTGAGAGTCGTATCCATTGTGCTATTACTAGTCAAGGTGAGGAATATCTTTTTGCTACCAATATTGCAACGGATGTGATATATAAGTATCATTTGGTTTCTAAAAAGTTAGTAGAGGTTGATGTGTTAAAGCTTCCTGCAGGAAGTGGGCCGAGACATTTAGTTGTTGACGATAACCGTGAAATGTTGTATGTAAATACAGAATATTCAAATAAAATCATTGGTATTAGGTTTGATGAAGTTAACTTGAGTATTTGTCAAATAATCAGCACCTTACCAGATACCTATACCCAGGAAAGCTCTGGTTCATCAATTTGCATGAGTGATGATGGGCGATTTATTTATGCAGCTAATAGAGGACATGATTCAATTGCTATTTTTGCTATTGACAATTGGGGCATATTAGAGTGTAATGGCTATATTCATTGCTGTGGACATTGGCCCAGACATATTGCTCTAATTGGCTCTGGTAACTACATGGCTATTGCTAATCAGTTTAGTAATCGAGTTGTTATTTTAAAAAGAGATGCTATAAATGGTCTATTGGGGGATAAGGTCAAGGAACTTGAGATTGAGAAGCCTAGCTTTGTAGATAGTATTAATAGACATATCTAAATTGGTAAAAATCCAAATAATAAATATAAGCGATATACCGTATGTCGATATTAATAATAAGACAAATGCATTAAAGTTATATCGTGAAGGAGGAAAAATGGTTAGTGAAGTAGCGGCAAAAAAAACAAGAGGTAAGAGCACCGGAAATAATATATTAAATGGTATTGCTGGTTTTGGGAAGGAACTGGTTAAAAATTGGTCATTGTACTTGATGGCAATTCCAGCAATGGTATTATTGATTTTGTTTAAGTATTTTCCGATGTTTGGAATAATAATTGCTTTTAAAGATTACAACTTTAGAGATGGAATTTTAGGTAGTAAGTGGATGGATCCTCTTTTTGAGAACTTTGCAATATTGGTAAATTCTGAAAGTGCATGGCAGGCTATTATAAATACTGTTTCTCTTAACTTTCTATTTATCATTACAAGTACTTTGGCATCTCTTGCATTGGCAATTATGTTAAACGAGGTTTCAGGAAAAACATTTAAAAAACTTGCACAATCTATTACTTTTCTTCCTTTCTTTATGTCGTGGATTGTTGTTGGATTATTCGTTTCCAATATATTGAGCTATGACAATGGAATTATAAATAAGTTGTTGGAATCACTTGGAAGAGAAAAAATAATGTTTTATATGGAACCACAATATTGGACGTTTATTCTAATGTTGGTAAATATTTGGAAAGGTGTTGGGTATGGTGCTGTAGTTTATTTGGCAGCTATAACAGGCATTGATAAGTCTTTCTACGAGGCTGCTAGAATTGATGGGGCTACAAGATGGCAAGAGATTCGTTTTATAACTTTACAAATGTTAAAACCTACAGTTATCATTTTAGTTTTATTAGCCTTTGGTCGAATCATGAATGCAGACTTTGGTATGTTCTATTATGTAACATCAGATGTACCCATGTTATACCCAACTACAGATGTTATAGATACCTTTATCTATAGAGGGTTAAGGCAGACAGGGGATATTGGTATGTCATCAGCTGCTGGCTTTTTTCAATCAATAATCTCATTCGTTTTTGTAATAGTATGTAATAAACTAGCTAACCACTTTGAAGAAGGATCATGATTATTTTAGGGGAGGATATGCAATGAAAAGAAGAATAAAAACAATGGATGTGGCTATATACTTAATTATTGGAGTGTTTTCTCTTATATGCCTCTATCCATTTTTAATGGTAATAGGGGGGTCATTAAGTACTCAAAAAGAGATATATGAACATGGATATAGAATTTTTCCAAGTGAAGTTACTCTTGGTTCCTATAAGGCTCTTTTAATGAATTATAAATCAATCCTTAATGGGTATACAATAACTGTGATAGTTACCATTTCAGGAACACTTTTGGCGTTAGGTGTAAATGCGATGATGGCATATGTACTTTCAAGTAAACAGATTAAATATTCAAGGTTTTTGAATGTATTTACCTTAATTACAATCATGTTTAATGGTGGGATGGTTCCTTGGTACATTGTTTGCGTAAATTATTTGCATCTTAAAGACACTTTATGGGCATTAATTTTACCCATGGTTGCTAATGGGTGGAATATATTTCTTATGAGAAACTTTTTTTCCGCTATACCATATGAAATGTATGAGGCAGCGAGAATTGACGGTGCTAGAGCCTTTAAGATATTCCGTACGATATATTTACCACTGAGCAAACCAGTTTTGGCTACAGTAGGGTTATTCACTTCTTTAGCGTATTGGAATGATTGGTGGCATGGTATGATGTTGGTAGATAAAGCAGAATTACAACCACTTCAACTGTTACTTCGAAATATTATATCAAACGTACAGTTTCTAAAAACTATGAATCCTTCCCCAGAGATGCAATCGCTGGTTGGCAGCTTACCGTCAGAGGGAATAAGAATGGCGATGGTTATAATAACTATAGGTCCTATCATATTGGTTTACCCATTCCTACAAAAATATTTTGTAAAAGGTATTATGGTAGGAGCAGTCAAGGGTTAAAATTGGGAATTGAATATATCTAATTAGACCAATTTTATTATTGGATAGATGGAATGTCGTAATATTTGATAAAAAAATATACACAATACAAAATAAAAAGAGCTAAAATAACCAAAAAAGTAATTGACAAATATGAAGCCTTATGATAATCTATGGATATGATATATCAATTAAATAAATGATATATTCTAATGATATGTGGTACGATCCCCTTAAGAGATTAATGGGAGATATGCAACAAAAAAACTTAAAATTGGGAGCGGTTATATGTTAAAAAAATCTAAGGTAGTGATACAGTTAATAGTAGTCCTTATGATGATTTTTGTACTAGCAGGTTGTAGTGAGAATTCTGATAATGAGGATACTTCATCTAAGAGTGATGCAACACCGAGTGAAAAGGCTGAAAGTAATGAAGCGGATAGTGAATTAGAACATGCAACATTAAGATTTATATTTTTTGGGGACAAGAGATCTGAAACAGATACAGTTTGGGATGCTATTGCTAAAGAATATAAAGAAGAGCTTAATTGTGACATTGAAACCACATTTATTGCTGGATCAGACTATGTTCAAAAGATGAATACTTTAGCAGCATCAGGTGATGACTGGGATATGAATTTTGATGGCGACTGGCTGGGTTATTCACAGATGGTAAACAACGGCGCATATATGGATTTAACAGACTTATTGCCAGTGTATGCACCTACCCTTTATGATACTTATATGGAACAAGGTACTTTGGGAGCAGCAACATCAAATGGTCAAATCGTTGCATTACCTTGGACAATGAGTATGAACCAACGTCCATATTTCTATTGGAGAAGCGACTTGGAAGATGCTGCAGGCTTAGATATTCCAGTAGATGAGGTTTCTACAGTAGAAGAAATGGATGAAGCCTTGTTTGAACTAAAAGAAGCATATCCTGAAAAATACATAAAGGAAAGAGCATTTATTAAAACTTTTCTTGCTAAATATGAATTAGCAGAAGTTGGATTCCAAAATTATGTATTTGATCTTAATGATCCAGAATGCAAGGTTATTCCTGTAGAACAAACTGAAGCTTATAAGGAAATGGCTGAATACGCTAAAAGATGGCAAGATGGTGGAATTATAAGAAAAGACGTTCTTATAGATGATTTGGATGCTAATACATTAATTCGTCAAGGAATGATGATTACCAAAACAACTTGGCATGAATGGGCTTATGCTGATGATCCAATTGAAGAAGAGGGTGCAGAAATAGAGGTTTCTCTATTATACCCAGAAAATAAATACGCAGATAGAACACCACTTGCAAATGTTGTTGCAATCAATGCTAATTCAGCAAATCCAGAAAGAACATTAATGTTCCTAGAATTATTAGAAACGGATCAAAAACTATATGATATGGTTCAATACGGAATAGAAGGCCTTACATATGAATTAGATAATGGTAGAGCTGTTTATCCTGGGGATATGACAAGATCATCTACAAACTACATGGAGTGGGGCGGACAATGGGGTCTATGGAAGCCACAGTTCTTCAGAGCTAACCCATCATATTCAGAAGGATTCTGGGTAAGAGAGGCTGAGTTTGCAGCACTTGAGCAAAATGTTTCTTCACCATTAAATGGATTTTTCCCTAATACAGAGAACATTGATAAAGAGATTGCTGGAAGAAGCAGAGTTTGGGATGAATATAACAAAGTTATTGAAGTGGGCTTAGGACCAGATGCAGATAGTTTTGTAGAAGAATTTATAACTGAATCAAAAGAAGCTGGAACTAATGTAATTACTGAAGAATTACAAAGACAGGTAGATGAGTTCTTAGCAAACAAGTAAGCACTTAATAATTAATGATATATAGAAACTTTTATGGTCAATAATAGCCATAAAAGTTTTTCTTTGTATAAATGAAAACAATTACTATGATAGCTATCAGAGATGAGTTATTAATTGCTTACTAATGAAGTTTTAAACATAATCTCTCCACTAATTGGAGAGTTGAATCTTATGACAATGTGAAGATGGTTAAAACATCAAATAAACATAGGAGGTATAGAAGATGAATATTGTCTTTGTATTTGCAGATGACTGGGGTAAATATGCCAGCATCTATAAAAATATGGAAGGTAAAGACTCAATAAACAGTTTAATAAATACACCGAACATCGATAGGATTGCAAGAGAAGGTGCTTTATTTAATAATGCATTTGTTCCAGCACCTACATGCACGCCTTGTAGAAGCTCAGTCTTGTCAGGAAGATATTTTTGGCAGACGGGAATGGGGGCTATTTTACAAGGGGCAAAATGGGATGAAAACATACCGTCTTACCCCTTGGAATTAGAGAAAAATGGATGGCATATTGGTCATTCTTATAAGGTTTGGGCGCCTGGCGAAGAAGAAAATGCTCCTTATGGTGCCAAAAGAACAGCCTACAACAGTAGAGGTACAAGATTTGGGCAATTTTCTCAAGAAGTATCAAAATTATCTAAAAAAATAGGTAAAGAAAAAGCTATGCAGGTAATGTTTGATGAAGTTAAAGGGAACTTTACAGATTTCCTTGACAATAGACCGGAGGGGGCACCATTCTGCTATTGGTGTGGACCGACAAATACTCATAGAACGTGGGAACGAGGTTCAGGAAAAGCTCTATGGGGGTTGGATCCAGAGAAACTTAAAGGAAAGATGCCTTCTTTTTTTCCAGATGTAGAAGATGTCAGGGAGGATTTCGCTGATTACTTAGGTGAAGCTATGGCATTTGATGGTGCAGTGGGCGCTATCATTAAAAAATTAGAGGATATTGGTGAGTTAGATCAAACACTGTTTATTGTCAGTGGCGATCATGGGGTTCCAGGAATGCCCCGTTCTAAATGTAATCTATACAACATAGGTTGTGAAGTTGCGCTTGCTGTCAGGTGGCCCAAACATATAAGTGAGAATAGAATTATTAATGATTTTGTTAATATCATGGATTTAGCACCAACTTTTTTAGAGGCAGCAGACGTAGTAAAACCAGAAGGAATGAGCGGAAGAAGTTTAATGCCACTTCTTAAATCAAGAGTAAGCGGTCAAATAGAACAAGATAGAACATTTGTGGTTACTGGTAGAGAAAGGCATGTAGCATGCGCTAGGGAAGGAAAACTGCCTTATCCACAAAGGGCTATTCATACTAAAGAGTATCTATACATCTTAAATTTTGAGCCAGATAGATGGCCTATGGGTACTCCAAAAGGAATTGATACCAAAGAAAACCTACTTACTTATAAACAGATAGAAGAAGATACATTCGTTACTCATGCTGATATGGACGCTGGTCCTACGAAAGCATGGATGGTCTGTAATAGAGAAAATGAAACTTACAAAACACAATATGATCTTTGTTTTGATAAGCGACCAAAAGAGGAACTTTATGATTTGAAAAATGATCCTTTCTATACTGAGAATGTGGCTAATGACACATCTTATCAAAACATAAAAGAAAAATTGTCAAAACAACTTATTGACATTTTAGTTAGGGAAGAAGATCCAAGAGTTGTAGAGCAGCCATGCAGATATGAGCTGCCGCCATATACTGACTAGTAAGGAATGTCACAGTTTACAATACTAATCTAACAAGCTTTATGAATAAACATACAATATATTGTAAAACAATTTGCCTCTAAAAGCGTATAAAAGTGATAATTTAGAGAGCATTGGTAGTGAATCAGGTAGAGTGGATTTTGTTATGTTTATAAGAGATGAAAGGATTTTATGAATAAAGTACCTATAGAGGAACATGAAAAAATTATTGCAACTCCAGATTAATAAGTAGAGCAATTAAGAGCCATCTGAATATTCAGTTGGCTCTTTTTAGGATAAATATGATTTATCTTAAAATAATCATTCAGACTATCTAATTGTCAAAGGAGGGGTATATCGTTAATGGAAAGCTCCCTTTGCTCTAAAAAGGCTAAAACATCATTTCATTGTAAAAATAATACAGATGTAGCTACGCAAGTAGGATTTGAGAACTTTTCAATAGGTCTAACTAAAAAAAGAATTTACCTCTTGACTTAGAGTTAACTCAAAGTTGTACAATGAATTCAAACAAGAAAAAGAACGTAAATAATCAAATAATCTGTAGAAAATGGAGGAAACATAATGAAAAAATTAGTAGTTATTACTGGAGCAAGTTCTGGATTTGGTATGGCAATGGCTAAACAGTTTGCAGCTGATGGATATCCACTACTCTTATTAGCTAGAAGAGTTGAAAAGATGGAAGAGATGAACCTACCCAATACCATGTGTAGAAAAGTAGATGTAACTGATGCAAAAGCTTTTGAGTTAGCTGTTAGTGAAGCAGAAGCAGTTTATGGAAAGACTGATTTGTTAGTGAACAATGCTGGTGTTATGTTACTTGGAAGTATTGAGGAGCAAGATCCTATGGAGTGGAAAAAGATGCTCGACGTTAATGTACTTGGTGTGATGAACGGTATGAAAATTGTTATGAATGATATGAAGGAAAGAAAATCCGGTACAATCATAAACGTATCTTCAATTGCAGGGGTGCAACCATTTGGAAACCATGCCGCTTATTGCGCAAGTAAATATGGTGTAACTGGTTTAACTGCTGTCGCAAGGGGAGAAATGTCAGCTCACAATGTAAGAGTCCTATCCGTAAACCCTGGGGCCGTTGCTACAGAGTTACTTGGTCATACGACGGATCCAAATATCATTGATGCCTACAATGACTGGAAAGAATCGGTAGGTGCTGTCAATATTACAGCTGACGATGTAGCAACAACAATTAAATTTGCATATGAATTACCTCAAGCAGTTTCACTAAGACAAATAATAATTACAGATACAATGCAAGATGCGTAGGGAGAAATTAAAGGAACTTTTTAATTTAGAAAATGAGGGCTTGATTAGACGTTGAATCTAGTTAAGCCTTTATTTTGTATTGGGTAATATACTATAATAGTGGTTAGAGGTTAATAGATAATATGAAAGGTTTGGTCCTATGTATAAAATCAATGAAGCTGCTACTATAGCAGGAATTACAGCTCATACATTAAGGTACTATGAAAAAGAAGGGATATTACCACCGATTGAACGTGATAGTGGTGGAAGAAGAATATATAGTGAAGAGAATATTGCATGGCTTGATATTGTAACTTGTTTAAAGAAAACGAATATGCCAATGAAAGAAATCAAAGAGATTGTTAGATTAAGCATTATTGGGGATCAAACGATAGATGACAGAAAAAAGATTCTTATGGATCATAAAAGAAAAATGATGAGACAACTGGAAGAACTCCAAGATAATATATCCAAGATCGATAAAAAAATTGCTTTTTATGAAGGAGCAGATGAGTGCTGATAGGAAGAAAACTACAAGGTCGCAAAGGCGACCTTTCCTATTCCAATTTAACGTGGTGATAGCCACTTCTATACTAATATAGGTAAGTACTGCTTTTTGCTTCCATGGAACCATACTTTCCTACACATACTTGGAACGTGACGTTAGTCATTTTTCTTGTGACGGATTATTTTGATTGACCCGCAGCCCATTCCATAATTCTGCCCTTTTCATTCCATGTCATAAATAAGTAGGGAGAATTTAATAGAATGTTGGGTACTGAATCAACAAGCGGTTGATCAACCTTATGGTATATCAAATATAATCTTCCATCGTGAGATTTAGCAGTAGCGACGTAAAATACGTCACCTTGGGATATGTCACCAATAAAATAGCTTGATTTTATAGTACCTTCTCCTGCTTTTTTGGGTAACGAGGCATATGGATTAAGTCTTTTAGCTTTAGCTAAAAGGTTTTGTGGGATTGAAATTTCTTCACTCAAAAAATTTCCTCCTAGAATAATATAGGTAGTTTATAATATGAAGAAAAATTCATTTTTGTTAAGAAACTAGAACAATAATTGAAGAGAGTGCTAAAATCTTGTATCCCAAGAATTCTAACACTCTCTTAAGCTTTATTATCTTAACACATTAAACCTTTCATGCTATTCAAAAGTTTATATGTGTCAGTATACCCTAATTCCATTTTCAACTCTACAGCTTCTCTTCTTAGATTTAATACACCAGTTTTAAAGTCACCTAATTGTTGTGATGGTACAATCGGAATAATCGGTACTGGTGTATTAAGTTTAAACATGTTAATGTCTTTTAAATCTAATAAAATAGCAATTATCAGGTCACAATCGCTTTGTATGATAGGTTGGAAAGGTACATTGTTAGTTATTCCTCCGTCATAATAATTATGATTACCTATGTTTACAGCACTAAATATAATTGGTATTGATGTTGATGATAATATAGCTTTCTTAGCATTTTCCTTATCCAATTTCATGATATTAAAAAATTCTCCACTTGGACTTTTTTTAACTTGAGTTGAACAGACGTATAAATTTTCACATTTGTTTGCTGTGTTCAAAAGTTTATTGATACCTTCGTCTATTAGTGTTTCATTAACCTTACCTTTATATTTGACCAGCTGTTCACAGAAACTTGGGTCCATAAAGGTTGTATAGATAGAATTATAGTCATTTAAAGTAAGATCCGATATCAATGTTGCTGAATCAATACCTATTTTCTCCTCAAAATTCAACCAGATATTTGTTGCTTTGTTAACATCAACTGATGACATAAGCAGTCCATTAACTGCACCAATGGATGTTCCTGATATAGCATTAAAGTTAATTTTAAACTCCTCGAAAGCTTTCCATGCACCTATTTGATAAGCTCCCTTTCCACCGCCACCTGACAAAACTAAACCTATTCGCATAATCCACCTCTTAATTTTATTAATGTATCCTTAGTATTAGATAAATTTATTTGAATTATGTTTTAAAAAATATAATTCATTTTTAGAAAGAAGGTTGATCTAAAGTCAATTTCGATTCAGGTAATGCTAGATGCAGCTGGGTGGATTTGTCCTTGTTGCATTATTACACACATCTCCTTCAAGTGAGTAACTTCATTTGAAACCATTGACTCTCTGTATATATTAGGATTATAATACAAAAACAAAGTGTTACAAGTGTGTAACTATGGTCGCGAAAGGGTGAAGGAGATGAAGGTGTTTTATTTTACTGCTACTGGAAATTCACTAATGGTAGCTAAATCTTTTGGTGGTGAAGTTTATTCTATCCCAAAAGTGATGAAAAGTGGAAATACATCTATTGAAGATGATGTAATAGGTTTTGTTTTTCCTTGTTATAGGGCAAGCATCCCAACAGTTGTTGAGGAATTCTTAAGCTCCATTCAATTGAACGCAAGCTATACTTTTGCTATCATGACATATGGTAATGTTGCATTAGGTGGAACAAAACAATTCATTGACATTGCAAAACAAAATGGGATAAAGATTGACTATGCTAACCAAGTAAAAATGGTGGATAATTCATTGAAGCATTATGACATGGAGAAACAGATTAAAGGGTTAGTAAAAAAACAGGTTAATAAACAAATTGATGTAATAAAGAGTGATGTTGAAAGAAAAGCTTGCAATCGTGGTTGTGGCAATGTTGTCATTCATCAAATTTCAAAATTAGGTTACCAAGCTTATCGAAAGGAAATTGGTGATTGTGATAGCCTCTTTGAGGTAGAAAGTCACTGTACTCTATGTAAAGTCTGTGAAAGAGTTTGTCCTGTTGATAATATTAAAGTAGATGGAAAAGTAAATTTTGAAGGAAAATGTATTAGATGTTATGCTTGTACACAAAACTGTCCAAGTAATGCAATACGATTTAAAGGAGAGAAAAGTAAAACCAGATATCGGAATTTTGATATTTCTTTAAAGGAAATAATACAAGCAAATAGCTAGATAAACATAGATCATGAATCTAAACAAAAGAGCCCAAACTTTGAAGTACTCCCTATAAAAGAGATGTATATCACTTAAAAGTTATGGACTCTTTATTCATAATAAATTTTTGTTAAAAGGTAATTACGTTTATTTGTTTACATGTTAGCTAGAGAGTAGAGGTTAATGCTAACAATCCTTTGTAACACATATCACTAAATTTAACAGATGGATATGGGATACCAGATTTTTTAATGGCTTCTTTTTGTTTTTCAGACATATTCGTTGAAGGATATAAGCCGGAAACAAAGCATGATGAATTATATAAAAATGTTTGTATGGATTCATCATCTGCATCAGGAAAGTATTTATATATACTAGTAATTAATGGTTCCATCAGGGCCATTAACTCACTCTTGAATGCTGTCAGTTTTTCTAAACTACAATTTTTCTCTACTGTTGAATAAAGTAAAGATAGTAGTTCAAGCATGCGTGTATTATTAACATAAGTATTTGTTAATTCACGACAATAAGCTTCCTTTGATAATATTTCGTATTTTGCTAAAATTGAACTTACATCCGAGGACCAAGTTTTAACATCTTCAAGAAGAAGGTCTAGAAGTAATTCCTCTTTTGTTTTGTAATAAGTATATATTGTGGATCTCACAAAAGTTGTTATCTCACTTACTGCTTTGAAATGCACGCCATCAATACCTGACTCATCATAAAGCTTTGAGCATGCTTTCAGGATCTCTTTTTTTCTTTCTTGAATTTGCTCATTAGTTCTTGCGCGTTCAAATTTCATGATCTCACCTCTAGTGAATATAGTATCATAGCTATTAATAATTTTCAACAAATAGTTGACACGGTGTCGATTAGAGCGTATAATGCAATTAATGACACTGTGTCAACTAAATAGAGAGTTTTTTAGTAAAAGAAGCATGTAGTACATATTGGCCTAAAGTGCGCTAAGTGGTAGCTTTGGGAAAATAATGCGTTATGGAGATGATATTGAAAAACGTATTGATATTTCAAATAGGAGGTTATGAGATGCAATATAGGAAATTGGTAGATGGCAGTGAAGAGTTATCAGTTCTAGGATATGGTTGTATGCGTTTTCCTACTAGAAACGGAAGGATTGATGAGGAAAAAGCTGAGATGCAAATGTTATATGCTTTTCAAAATGGAGTTAACTACTATGATACAGCCTATCCCTATCATGGTGGCAAAAGTGAAGTCATGTTAGGTAAGTTCATCAATAGGCATAATCTTAGGGATAAGATTTATATTGCTGATAAGCTTCCTTCATTCTTAGTTAACAAACCTGAACAGATTCAGAAGTATTTTGATACTCAACTTGAAAGACTTAATACGGATTACATCGACTACTATCTTATGCATATGCTAGACAGCTTACAATCGTGGGAAAGACTTAAGAGATTTGGGATACTTGATTTTATTAAAGAAAAGAAAAAAAGTGGTCAGATAAGGCATATTGGTTTTTCTTTTCATGGTCGACCTGAAGAATTCATAAAAATCCTTGAAGATTATGACTGGGAGTTTTGTCAAATACAGTTCAATTACTTAGACGAGTATAATCAAGCTGGACTTGCGGGACTGAAGAAAGCTTATGAAAAAGGAATTGGTGTTGTTATCATGGAGCCATTACGTGGAGGAAACTTAGCCGCAAAGGCCCCAGACAAGGTAAAAGAAAAATTCGCAGAATACAAGGAAAATAGATCACCTGCATATTGGGCACTTAGATGGATATGGAACCATAAAGAGGTTGGTGTGGTTCTTAGTGGGATGAATGTTGATGAACATATAGAAGAGAACATCAAGGTTGCAAATTTGACAACTCCAGATTGTATGTCTATAGAAGAGATTAGGATTGTTGATGAAGTTAAGGAAATATATAAAAGCCTCATGAAAGTGCCTTGTACGGGGTGTAACTACTGTATGCCTTGTCCATTTGGTGTGGATATACCTTCTACATTTAGTGAATATAATAGTAAGTATTTCTTTGGTGGTAGAATGGCGCAAGCTCAATACATTGGTCGGGCAGTCGGTATGATTGGTGGGAATAAGTCTGGTGCAGATCTTTGCACAGAATGTGGAAAGTGTGAGAAACACTGCCCTCAGAATATTCAGATAAGAAAAGAATTAAAAAATGCTCATCAGGATCTTGATAGTAGGTTGATGAGGTTTTTTGTGAGAATAGCCATGCGATTTATGGGGGGAAGGAAGAAGAGAGAAGAAGCATAGCTGGAAAAAATAGTACTAACCATAACTACCCTCTAGGGTGGGCGGTAAAAAACTCATTGGATTGAGTACCTCATATGCAATTTTAATAGTGTTTTGGTTCCCTCAAACGTAACGGTATAATAATCTGATTAGACTAGAAAAGGAAAAGGATCGTGCAATTCTTTGTTTACAGAAAGTATTAAAGGTGATATAATAAAGTAAATTTTGACTATTGAAAGGGGAAAGTAAGTTATGACACCAGCAAATTGCTAATATTAATTAAGATTTAAAATTAATATGTATTTTATAATGAGTTAAACTAATTGTATTTAGGTTTAATTGTTATGCTCTTTATGGAATAAGGCAATTAGAAGGTAACTTACTTTACTGAATTCAATATTATAATTGGTAGGATTCATTTGTCATCATTGTGGGCTATTAAACCAGTGAAATTCTGGTGTAAGTTAATGAGATCATATGATGATTTAAACGTGTAAACTTTCACAACTGATAGATTAAAAAAGTTCCTATGTGTGGAACCGAACTGTTAAATGATGATGTATAGTTTTAGTTTATCGATGTGAAGCTTAAAGACCTAAATCAAGATATTATAATGTTTATTGAAATTTTTCAGGCTGTAAGAAGATAGAATCTTCTTATGGTCTTTTTTATGGTGTAGAATATAAAAACGAGTAGATAAGACCTTTTAAGTCCTTCTGTAGAATGCATAACTTAGATTATGAGAAAGAAGGGATTTTTATGATAGAATTATCGCTAGATGGCGTAAAGAAATATATGGATGCAACTCTTGTTTTGAAAAATATAACTTTCCAAGTTCAAACAGGAGAAAAAGTTGGTATAGTAGGAGCAAATGGATGTGGGAAGAGTACTGTTCTTAAACTAATAGCAGGCAAAGAGCCTATGCATTACTGTGTCGGTTATCCTGGAGCTACAAGTCCTGGATATGATGAAGGATTTATCACTTTTCGTAAAGAATACAAATGTGCTTACCTAGAACAAATACCACAATATGATCATCATTTAAAGGTAATGGATGTTTTGAAATCAGCATTTGAGGAAGTTTATACCATAGAAAATCAAATGCGTGATTTAGAAGAAAAAATGAAATCTTTAGAGGGAAAATCTTTAGAAAAAGCCTTAAGACAGTACAGTGAATACGTTGAATCATATGAAGTTAAAGGTGGATACAATACAGATGAAAAATTAAGTAAAATTTGCACTGGCTTGAAATTTAGTGATAGCCTCTTAAATAAGCAGTTTAGCGTATTAAGCGGTGGTGAAAAAACGAGAGTGGTACTTGGCAAGCTTCTAATCAATAATCCGGATATATTATTGCTGGATGAGCCTACAAATCATTTAGATATGGATTCAATTGAATGGCTTGAAGAGTATCTTAAGAGCTATAAAGGAATTGTTATAATTGTATCCCATGATCGATATTTTCTTGATAATATTGTGACAAAGATAGTAGAAATCGAGGATATGGAAGCTATAACATACAAGGGAAACTATTCTGCATTTGTTGATCAAAAAGAAGAAAATATGCGTATTCAATATGAGCATTTTAGAGAACAACAAAAGAAGATCAACTCCATGGAAAAGACTGTAAAGGAATTAAGAGACTGGGCAATGAGAGCTGATAACAATAAATTCTTTAAAAGAGCTGCAAGTGTGCAAATAAAACTTGATAAAATGGAGAGAGTAGAGAAACCAGTTTTTAAGAGACAGAATATGAAATTATCTTTTAATGCTACACAGCGTTCAGGTAATGAAACCATCAAATCAATTGGACTCACTAAAAGCTTTAAAGATAAGGAACTGTTTAACAATGCAGATGTACTCATAAATTATGGTGAAAGAGCTGCCCTTATTGGTCCAAATGGTAGTGGCAAAACAACATTTTTAAAAATGCTCTTGGGAGAAGAGCAGCCAGATACGGGTATAGTAGGATTAGGGGCAAATACAAAAGTTGCCTATTTACCACAAAAAATAAGCTTTAAGAATGAGGAACTCACTGTACTTGAGTGTTTTCGTGAAGATATTTCTATACTAGAGGGAAAAGCGCGTGAATACCTATCCAAATTTATGTTTTATGGAAGTAGTGTCTTTAAGAAAGTAAAACATTTATCTGGAGGAGAGAAAATAAGATTAAAACTTGGTAAACTATTATTTGAAGATATTAATCTATTGATACTGGATGAACCCACTAATCATCTTGATATAAACTCAATAGAAACCTTTGAGGAAGCACTTGAAGATTTTAAAGGAACTATATTTTTCATCTCTCACGACAGATATTTTATCAATAAAATAGGTGAAAGAGTCATTGCTATTGAAGGTAATGCTTTCAATAGTTATTCTGGTAATTATGATTATTACAAAAATGCAAAAGAAGATTTAAATGTTACTGTTATTAATGAGCCAGTAGTAAAGAAAAAGAAGGTAAAGAAACAAAGAAACATTGATGAAAGTAAAAAAAGAGAATCAAAAATAGCTAAAACTGAAGTAATGGTGGAAAATCTTGAAGATGCGATAAGTGAAATTGATTTAGCTATGACTGACTCAAGTTTACATTATGATGAGCTTAGTCAACTCCATTCTAAGAAAGAGAGATTAAGAAATGAGCTAGATGAAGTTATGGAAGAGTGGTTAAGTCTTAATAGTTAAGAGAGTATATTTAAGTTGTCTCATAGTAAATGATTAATCGTTTATTATGAGGCACTTTTTTTTGTACCCCAAATAAATATCTACTTTACTTGACACCATCTTTATTAGAAAGTAGAATGATGGTGATGCGATGAGAAAAGCGGCTGAAAGGATGTTATTTAATGAATAAAGGTCAATGTGATTATTGTCTATACTTAACATATGATAGAGAAACAGATGAATACTATTGTTCTATAAATTTGGATCAAGATGATATAGGGAGGATTAGATACAGTAAGCATGACAGTTGTCCTTATTTTCGTATGGGAGATGACTATACCATTGTAAAAAAGCAGGTTTAAGCGTCATTTAGATTTAAAATATAGTACGATTATGAACATATCTGGTAAAGAGCATCTCTGTAATATAGTAGGTGTTCTTTTTCATTACTGAATAGAATATCACTAACTATTGGCGTAAATTGTATTTTTATTGGCGCTCATTGTAATTAAATTCTTTTTCTATTCCGGTTATAATAGCATTATAAGTTAACGATAAAAAAATCAGGGAGGAAAAGAAATGAGTAAAAGAGTAGCGTTAGTAACAGGTGCAAGTAGTGGTATTGGATTTGATGCAGCTATTGAGCTTAAGAATAAAGGATTTACCGTCTATGGAGCTGCTAGAAGAGTAGAAAAGTTGAAAGAATTAGCTAGTAAAGGCGTTAAAACTATTCAACTTGATGTAACTATTGAAGAGTCCATGATAAACTGTGTAGATGCCATCGTTAAAGAAGAAGGTAGAATCGATATATTGGTAAACAATGCTGGATATGGCTCATACGGTGCCATCGAAGATGTTCCAATGGAAGAAGCAAGAAGGCAGATTGAAGTTAATGTCTTTGGACTTGCGAGAATGAGTCAATTAGTGTTACCTTATATGAGAAAGAATAAATTTGGAAGAATAATTAACATATCTTCCATGGGCGGAAAGATATACACATCCTTTGGGGGATGGTATCATGCAACAAAGTTCGCAGTAGAAGCTCTTAGTGATTGTATGCGTTTGGAAGTTGAAGAGTTTGGAATAGATGTAGTTTTAGTAGAGCCAGGTGGAATTAAGACAGATTGGGGTATTATAGCAGCTGATAACCTTAAAAAAGCTTCAAAAGGTGGAGCATACCAGAAGAGTGCATCCAAGTCAGCTGATTCCATGAAAAAAATGTATAGCGGTAATAGTCTCTCAGACCCAAAAATCATTGCGAATGCAATTGTTAAAGCTGCTACAGCCAGAAAACCAAAGACAAGATATCTTCTAGGTTTTGGCGCAAAACCTTCAGTTTTCTTAAGAAGAATTTTATCAGACAGAATGTTTGATCGTATTGCAAGAAGTATATAGAGGTGAATGGATTGAGTAATTTTTATTTGGTTGATGAATCATATAAGGCACATTTGGAATCTCTTGGCTTGAATATGGAGTTAATTTTTAAGAAGTCAGGCATTCCAGTAAATGCAGTGGATAAGGATGGTTATACAATATCAAAAGAGCAATATATCCTATTGATGAATAACATTGATAGGATGGTGGATGACCATCAGATTATAGAACACAGTAACATCGACCGGATAATGATGTTTGTACCACCATTATTTGCAGCCATGTGTTCAAAAGATGGTAAGCACTGCTTTGAACGAATATCAAAGTATAAGAAATTAATTGGACCTTTTATACTGAGGGTAGAGACGGATGATGAAAAGTTAAGCTTAACCTATGAGTTTGATGATGGTAGCGTAGAATTACCAAGAATTACAGTATTAAGTGAGCAAGTCCTTATGGTCAATATCATTAGAAAAGCAACAGGGTTGGATATTAAACCTATAAAGGTTGCCTCAGTTCATGATTATGGTAAGGGTGCTTTTGAAAAATTCTTTGGTATCAAACCTACCCAATCAAGTATAAATGTTTTAGAGTTCCGTTTGGAAGATATCCTAGAACCATTCCTTACTGAAAACAATATTATGTGGAGTTACTTGGAACCAGAACTCACTAAACGTATAAAAGAAATAGAAATTGATGATTCTTTTTCTGCAAAAGTTAGAAGTGTTCTGTTTGAACTAATTCCTGCTGGAGAAGCTAATGTGGAGTCAGTTGCAAAAGAACTCGCCCTAAGTATTAGGTCTCTTCAACGAAAACTATCAAGTGAGAACACCACATTCATTAAGGAACTTAATCATACAAGAGAACTGCTTGCCAGAAATTACTTGAAAGACAAGAGTATCTCCAATGATGATATCGCATTTCTTATAGGCTACTCTGAAGCCAATGCTTTTCAAAGAGCTTTTAGGAACTGGACAGGTATGACTACTGGCCAGTATAGAAAGAACTACGAAGTTGAATAAAATATAGAATAAGGGTGTGTATTAGAAACTGAGTTATATTTCTGATATACACCCTTGTTTTATATAAAAATATGGGATGATTATTTTATTAAGTGATAAGTTTATTCAGAGGATATGAATATTAGAAAGATTAATCATCTTGACAATAACAGACTGGTGGTCTATAATAAAAGTATAAACAGACCAATGGTCTATTAAAATAAATCAAACATTGTGAAGATCTTGAAAGCATGATAAGAATAAGAAATTCCGCTAGAATGATATTGAATTGCGATTTGTAATAGAAAACTTTATTAGTTCGAAATATTAAAGTGATAGTGATTGTTGGTATAGCTTTAGAGAATCTTGATTATGGAATGGAGGTATGTTATTGAAAATCTGTACATTTCCAAATTGCGCCTATCTATCAGAGACTTCTCGTATGATCGCCATTTACAAGGAGCTAAAGTCAAGAGATATAGATGTTATTATGGCTACTCATGGTGGACCCTACGAGTGGATTTTCAAAGAAGAAGGGATTGCATATCATATTGTAAAGCCCTATGTTACAAATGAAAGAGCACGTGAATTTGTTAAGACAAACACAGGTGAAAAAGGTTTAACTGAGTTCTACTCTACTGAAGAATTGACAACTCATGTTGAAAATGAAATTTCATTCTTTAAAGAAAAGAATATTAGCACGTTATTAACTGGTTTCACATTATCCTGTAGTATTTCTGCAAGAGTACTTAGTATCCCACTGGCAGTTACTCATTTAGCTTCATTTGTTCCACCGGTATTTGAACGTAATATGTTAGTACCTACACTATTGCCTGATTCAAAACTATTTGACCTTATTCCAAAAACATGGCTTGTTTCGTACGTCAATAAGATAGCTTATAGATCAAAGCTTGGTACAAAATCCTTTAATAAGGTATCAAAAAAATATAATCTTAAGCCCTTTAATAGCATAACCGAAATGATGATGGGAGATATCAATATAGTAACAGATGTACCAGAGATCTTGGGAATTCCTAAAGCTGAGCTGGAAAACTGGGCTCCGTCACATAAAGACAAAAAGTACTATTCATATGATTATAAATTGAAATATGGAGGTGCTATTTTTGCAAAGTTATTCGGTGATGTTTCAGGTGAAATACATGAGTTCCTTGACACGAATTTACCCAAGATATATGTAGCATTGACATCGGGAAGATCAGATGTCCTTGGTAAAGTTTATGATGCTGTAAGTAGCTTAGATGCAAAAGCTATCATCTGCAGTACGGTCCATAAATTTGCTAATCAGTCAAATTCCAATATTCTAGTGGTGGAGCACTTACCTTCTCACAAAATAATGCCAATGGTTGATATAGCAATTATTCATGGAGGACAAGGAAGTGTGCAAACGGCAATTGAATCTGGTACACCGATAATTGGCATCCCATTGCATATGGAACAAGGACTGAATGTAGTAATTGTTGAGCGAAATGGTGCTGGGATAATGCAAAGTAAAAATAGTGTAACCCCAGATGAGATTAGAGATAAAATTCAACAGATATTGAATAATGAATCCTATAAAGAGAATATGCAAAGACTTTCAAGTCATCAAAAGAGAGTTAATGGCATTAAAAAAGTTGCTGATATTCTCATGGATACTGATAGCTGCAATTAAATTAAGTATTATTAATATTAAATATAAGCATAGAATTATTTTGTGCTATCTATTTATCATACTTGACCATGTTGTGAAAATGTCGTTGGGAGGTATAAAATATGAATAATATTACAAGCAAAATGAAAAAGAAGAGAAAAACATCAATAATAGTAGGTGTACTTATACTAATTGCATATTGTGTTTTAGCTAGTACTTTAATAGAATCAAAAATATTGGTGATGCTTTTTGAGGTGATTAGTGGTATTGCAGTTATCGGTATTTCTGTTCTAATGTTTCCAATCTTTAAACCATACAACAATAGAGTAACTGTAAGCTACCTCTTGCTAAAAATCATTGAAGGATCACTTATGATTATTGCTGGGATTTTATTTTTGGCTTCCAATGATGTATTATTTGGCATGCGAGATTCAGTTTATACAAGTCATACTTACATCTTTATCATAAGTGCTTACATGTTTTATTATTTATTGTATAAATCAAAAATCATTCCCAGGTGGATATCAGTTTGGGGTGTCATTGCAGTGATACTATTACTAATAGTGAACTTAATGGAATTGACAAATAACATTATTCCAATGTTAATATTAGGTATAGGCTACTCTCAAATAATGTTGAATGAAGTTTTTCTAGCAATATGGTTGATGGTTAAAGGATTTAATCCAGCTGCCATTGGGTCTGACAACATAGAAAGTTAAAAAAGGTTGTTAGATTTAGTATAATTATCTAAATAGAAAAATAATACGTTATTTAATGTAAATATATGTGCAAACATCTTTAAAGAGATTATGGAGATAAAAAGGAAGAGTTGATATGAAAATAACGGGACTATATTTCAGTGGAACAGGAAATACAGCTTGGGTAGCGGAAAAACTAAAGAGCAGTTTAATTGCAAAAGATCATGATGTTAATATGTTTTCAATTGAAGAAATTGAAGCTGCAGAATTAATAGATGAGTTTAAAAAATCGGATATCATAGGTTTTTTATATCCAGGCTATGGTTGTGACATGCCTAAAGTATATGATGAGTATTTAAGCAAACTTGAAGGTATAAACCTTAAAATAAATACAAGAGCATTTAGCATAATGACAGCAGCTATGTATATTGCAGATGGGGCAATCATAACAAAGCCACTTTGTGAAAGAATTGGAGCTGAATTAGTGTGGGGAAATGTAATAATTATGCCATGTAATTTTGACACTCCAGTTCCGCTATTTAAAATACCAAATAACGATAAAATCGCAAAGATGAAAAAAAGAGCTCTAATAAAAATTGAAAAAATTGTACAAAGAATAGAAAAAAATGAAAAACACTATGATGGTGGAGATTTATTTAATGTTGTAACTGGTAAAATGCACAGAGGTGGATGGCGAGGAGCAATGGACAAATATGGTATTCATATAAATGAAAGTATATGTACGAGTTGTGGTATCTGCGTTAGATTATGTCCTGCAAATAATTTGCATATAGCTGAAAAAGGACAGCCAGTAAAAACAAATAATAACTGTAGTGTATGTCTCAGATGCATCAATAATTGTCCTAATGATGCTATCCGAATGTTTAGCACTAAGACTAAAAGCAAATATAGACAATATAAAGGTCCGGGAGAGTAAAAAGAATACAAAAGCATCTAGCAATAGGCTACTCCTATGCCGATGCTTATCAAAGAGAAATTGTACAAGTATGACAATCGATGAGTTTAGAAAGCAATATGGAAGGGAAATAAGGGATGTATCAGAAATAAGTTTCATCATTGATACATCCCTTAAGTTAGAAATAAAATACGTTTATTGGTTTACTGGACCAAACAATTGTTCATATTCTTCTGCACTAGCATAGTCAATACCTACTAATTGACCATCTTCATTACGAAGAGCTTTAATAAATATGCTCCCTGTTGGACGGGTAATAAAAAAATAACGATTCGTGTCAATTTCATCAAAAAAACTATAAACAGCTTCACCTTGATAATAAAGCATATCGGATGATGGGTCATAAGCTAACCCATATGCTTTATAGGGATAACAATCCTTTGCTATTTTATCGGTTCTGGATTCAAAAGGAGCTTTTTCAGTATTATGCGACACAGATTTTTCTTCATGTATAGCGGTTTGACTACTATTGCTTTCGCTAAAGAATTGTTGTGATAGATTGTCTTCTTCGTGATTGCTAATAACAGTTATACCTGTTAATTCATTGACTTCATTACGAAGAGCTTTTAGGCTTATTTCACCTTTGGGACGCATGATAAAGTAATAACTATTTGAAGCGTTGAGTTGATCATAAAAATACTTCACTGTTTTTCCATTATAGAAGAACATATCCTGTTCTTCATCATATGTCAAACCGTAGTTTTCATAGATAGCAATTTTATGTTTGACTGTATCATTGTCTTTTTGCTCCATGCTTACATTCGCTTGTTCAGTCATTCTAGATTCGATTGCCTTAGAATCTGATTTGAGGTCGGTTTTATCAGTTGCAAATACTTCCCCAGTTGTTATCGTAGCTACAAAAATTAAGCAAAGTATAAGCAAGCCAAATCTCTTTTCCTTTGTATTCATTATAGAAAGGATTCTGTTTTTCATGGTTTTTTTACCTCCAATAAAGTTTGTTGACAATACTGTTTGAAATTTTTTTGGTTGCCTACAGGCGTTAATAATTATTTCAGCATATAGTTTTCGACTGTCTCTATTTAAATAATGCGCTACCTTTTCATCACAAGATATTTCACAAATCCTACTGGCGTAATTGGCAATGATATAGACTATTGGATTGAACCAATGAACCCCGATAACTATCAACATAAACACCTTATACAAGAGGTCCTTGTGTTTATAGTGAATCAGCTCATGCCTTAATATGAGTGATGTCTCTATAGAACTCCAATCAACTGAGGGTAATAATACTGTAGGTTTAAAAAAACCGACGAGCATAGGGGTGGAGATGCATGGGCAATTTTTTATATGTATTTTTCTAGATATTTTCATTTCTTCTTTCAAAGACTCGGTTAAGCATCCTATTTGAGTGGAGAGAATATCTTCACTCCATCGATTGATTGACTTCATGAATAGAGTATGCTTCCAAATATGATAGACCATCATTAGTACAAAACCAGCTAGACAAACAAAAAAAATAATTTGAGGCCACTGAATTTCAAACGAATGGTTTATGATACTTGTATGATTCATAACACTATTTGTGGTATAATCCATTTGGGCATTGACATTAGGAGTACTAATAAAATCCACAAATGCAGGATCTATCTGAATAAGGGCTTTACTAAAATGTGGTCTAAAGGGTATAATTAGTCCCAAAAGTATAATTAACCAGCCATAGTAAATTGATTTAGCAGTATATTGTTTTATCAATACAGGATGCAATGCGATGTATAATAATGCTACAACACTCATAGAAAGAGAAGTTGTTAGTAAAGTTGTTATAAAAGACGCCACATCAATCCCTCCATTCTTTGAGCAAAGTTGAGAGTTCATCGATGTCTTGTTCCTTAAGTTTTTTATTACTGTATAACGTATTAACAAGATTTACGATTGAGTTTTCATGGTATCTTTTAATGAAGTTCTCGGTTTCATATTTTAAATAGTCTTCTTTCTTAACTAAAGGCACATAAGTTCGCTCTTTCCCATTTTTTTCTGAATGTAGAAATCCTTTTTTAATCAGTCTGTTTAGCATAGAAATCAGCGTCTGGACCTTCCATTCCTTTTGTTTTCCTAGCTTCTTCATAAGAACATTGGTTGTTATAGGTGATGCATTGTTCCATATTTCGTTCATCACTTCAAATTCTGCGTCTGGTAACTTTTTTCTATTAATCAAGGCTGTTTCTCCTTCTTAAATACTTTAAAGATATTATACAATTGTCTAAAATGGATGTCAATAGAATTGGGAAAACTTGTTATACAATATTATAAGACATCATATGAAGCTACTACTGTAGCTTATGTTGGAGAGATAAATACCTTTTGTGCAAGAATAGACAGTTTTAGAATTATATGCAATAATAAAATAGTCACAGTTGTATTGATGTAAAGTAAAAAAGAAAGGACTAAAGTTAATGAATTTTATGATAACCTTCCTTTATTTGGCAATAGCAATAGTGTTAGTGATTAAAGGATTATATAACTTATTGAATGTTGAAAAGCTTGCAAATCAAATGAAACAGAAGCGAGAAAAGAAAAAAGATCTTAAAGAGATATCTTTTGATAGACTCAAATTAAAAGCGGGAATTAATAGTTTAATACTTTTATTTGTTGGTGTATTTATCTTCATATCATTGAGATTGGATATCGGTGTTAGAGATATACCTGATTTGGTATTGCAAAAAGGACCAGATGTGTCTGTTCAAGCATATGAAGATACTATCAGAACTTTTCTTGATGAAAATCAATTACCTGGGCTTGTTGTTGGTATTGTTGATGGTAGTGATAGATACTTATTTACATATGGATATGGAGATTATAGTAATTATGAGGTTGTTAACGAAAAGACTCTTTTTGAAGTAGGATCCATAACCAAAACCTTCACTGGTATTTTACTTGCTGATGCAGTAGAGAATGGAATAGTATCTATTGATGATACAGTGGATATGTATTTAGATACAACAAAAATGGGAAACAATCCTGTTTTTAAAAATATTACAATGAAACACTTAACAACCCATACATCAGGGCTACCTAGATTACCGCAGTCTTTTGGTTTTATGTTTAATGCATGGCTTTCAGGAATGACTGGAGGTAATCCATATAAGATAGTAACAAAAGAAAAGATGTATGAGTATATGGAAGAAGCAATTTTAGTCAATCCTACAGGTGAAAACTGGGTATATTCTAATTATGGCGTTGGTGTTTTGGGAATGTGCTTAACTGAAATTCATCAGAGAACGTATGATGAGTTATTGCAAAAAACTATAGCCAAACCTTTGGGGATGACAAACACTTCTGTCTCGTTCCATCAAGATAAGATCACTTCTTATGCAGATGGTTTTAGAAGCTACAAACGACTTGGTAATATTGCAATTGGGATGAAAAATGCACCTTGGATACTGGAGGAAGGCATTGTAGCAGCAGGAGGAATTCGTTCTACAGGAGAGGATATGTTGTTATTTCTTGAAGCCCTCATAAATGAATCATTACCTTCTATAACTGCATCAAAAGAGCCCTTATTTCAAGTTGATGAGTATCGTCAGATAGGAATGAACTGGATTATCGATGACATAGAGGAAATAGACGAATCAATCATTTGGCATAATGGGCAAACAGGTGGTTTTAACAGTTATATCGGATTTTATGAGAATAAAGAAGCAGGTATTTTTGTAGTAGCTAATTCTACTAATAGTATACAGAGATTAGCGGATGACTTAATGCTTTTGTTAATCAATAGAGAGGTACAGTAAATTTTTGATGTATAAGGATATCTAGCCAAATGGTTAGGTATCTTTTTTGTGCTGTAAAGCTTCCTACTAAATTGCATTTGAATACAGAAGAAGTTGGAATTATAAGGAAAAAAAGTTGTGCTTGTAGGGATTTGGTGGGATATACCATAAGTTTAAGTGGAAGGTATTTGATAAAAGCTTAATTTTTCGGTATAATTAATTTATAGGTAGTCTTCAGTTAAAGGAAGTGAACGTATGATTAATTTTTATAAAATGCAAAAAGTAAAAAAAATGCGTTATTTAACGAAGTTAATAATATCACTCATTACACTTGCGATACTTCCCACTATAGTGATTTCTTTAGTTAATTACTCTATCTCTAAACAAAATCTGCAAAAGGAAGTAAGCGAATCCAACCTTGATATCTTAAGGCAAACAAAAGTTTCAGTAGATAATATACTCCAGTTAACTGAACGGGTAGCTTTACAATTGACAACTAATCAAAAAGTACATGAATTTTGGTATGAAGAATTAAGTATACATAAAACAGAAGATATTGAGATAATAAAAGAAACCATTAATGTAACTGATTCAATTATAGCAGGAGCACAATATATTGAAAACATCAGCATTTACAGTTATAAAAACAATATGCTAGTTTCTTGTAATGGCGAGAATCATCAAATTATTGATAGTCAATATATGCAAACCATTAAACAACTGGTACCAAAAGCAGATGACATTGTGTGGGTAGATTCGGGTTATGAAATGCCAGCTGAGCTTAATAGCGATTCCATACAATTATTAAAATTTATATATGATGGTTTTAATAATGGGGATACAGAGAATATTTCAGGCTTTGTTCTTATTGAATTGAGGAATGATGAATTCGTCAAATTAATAAATGAAATATATATTCGGCAATCTGGCTACATATTTATTATTGATGATGATAGTAGAATTATAATGGGTGAAAACAAAAGCTTAATTGACGAGAAAAGTTTGCAATCTAGTTTAAACTTGCTGGAGGCTTATGAAGGATACAATAAGATAGAGGTAAATGATAAGGAATTATTGGTATCATATACTACATCAACTTTCAACAAGTGGAGATATTTAGCAGTATTACCTGCGGATGAAATTGACAACCCTGTTTATGTTATACAAAACATGATACTTATTGTGTGTGGTATTTTTGTCATACTGTCTGTAGTATTAGCATTTATTACAGCACGAGGTTTGTATAATCCTATTTTAGCGATATATAATTTGTTGGAGGGAAAAAATCCAGAACAATGTCAGTTAGAGAAAATGTCATTACGACAGGACGAACTAGGACAGATTAATCAACAAGTTAGTCACATCATTACACAGTTGAGCTGTGAGAGAAAACTGAATGATAGCATTGCTAAGGAGAACAAGACTCTTAAGCGTCAACTTGATGATAATACTTTAAAGCTAAAGAAATATTTTCTTCAACGATTGGTTTATGGTGATATAACGAATAAACAAGAAATAGTATATCAAGCAAATGCCATGAGTATTGATTTGGATGCAACTTATCAGGTTGTGCTGATAGAATTTCAAAGAAATATTGAAGATATTTTTAATGCACTTGATCAACCTAAAAGACAAATGATGAAGATGAGTATTATCAATATGTTTGAAGAGGCTATATCCAGTGTAACGGCACCTTTACAAAGCTTTTTTGTGGGTAGGACAAGATTAATTAGTATTATTTGTGTGGATGAAAGTAAGAGTGTTGAAGCCAATTTAGATTCAGTCAAAGTTATCAGTAGAGTATTTCAAAATGCAATGTTGGATAATTATAACTTGAAAGCAGTAATTTCTGTAGGGAATATTTATAAGGAATTAGAGAGTATAACAAACTCCTATAAAGAAGCATTAGAAGGAGTTCATTTAAAATTTATATTGGGTAGTCATGCAATCATCCTTAGAAATGAAATACCAAATGAAGCTAAACGCAGTCATCCACAACATTATTATAAAAAATGTATTAAAAATGCACTTAGAGCTAAAAGTGTATACGATTTAAGGGCTCTATTGATAAAGTTTCAAGAAGACCTAGCTAATAATTTATTTTGTAATATGAGTTATATCTACTATACCAAGGAGATCATTGGTTGTATTAATGAATATCTTATTGAAATTAATTATAGTCAATGGGAAGATATTAGAGAACTTAATAAAGTTATTATTAATCTTGAAACCTATTTTGAATACATAGATGACACAATAGCTTGGATTGGTAGTTTTATTGAAAGAGTATATAAACAACTTGAAGATACACAAAAACCGAAATTTAACAAAATTGTTGAAGATACAGTGCATATTATTAGGGAGGAATATCAAAATGATGTGAGTTTATCCTATATAGCTGATAAGTTATCTGTATCTACTACATATGTATCAAGACTTCTTAAAGCAGAGTTTGGTAAAAGTTTTAAAGAATTTTTAACAGAATACAAAATGGAGAAGGCTAAAGAACTATTAAGAGAGAGTGATCTAACGATTCAGCAGATTGCTAAGCAGGTGGGATATAATAACATCCGGCATTTTACTAGAATGTTTAAAAAATATGAAGGTGTTACAGCAGGGGAATATAAGAATATTGTATTAAAAGAGGTCTGAAAAGTACCCAGTTGTGCAGTGAACCCCAATAAGTAGCATTACGAGTATCATTAAGCATGATTTCAATATTTAATTGGAGTCATGCTTTTAAGTTTTAAATTTATTATATCTTAGATATAAATCAAGCTATACTTTCTTAAAAATGTATCTCTTTCAATCAAGTTTTTCCATTATCCATATTTTCTTAAGCATTTCACTCAAAGGATAAAGAAGAAATTGTTTTCAATAGGTCCTTGTTTCGAAAATGCGAATAGAGTTAAGAATATGTCCATGTGTATTAATAATAGCTAAATTACACTATTAAAAGCCCGTTTGTTTTGAAATATACAACATAGTTTTTAAAACGTCTATTGAAATAACATAATAAAAATCAGATAATATGATTGTGCTTTGAATAAAATGCACAAAACAAAAAACATGAGGAGGTGCGAGAGAATGCAACTACAAAAAGTAGCTAAAAAAAATTCATTTCAATCAGTTAGTAAACTTCAAAATATTAAGAGACACAGATTTTTATATTTGTTAATATTGCCTGGTATTTTATGGTTTGTTATTTTTAAATATATTCCTATGTATTTCTTACAGGTGGCATTTAGAGATTACAATGTATTTGTATCATTAAGCGAAAGTAATTGGGTAGGTCTTGATAATTTTGTTAAATTATTTACCTCCAGGTATTTCCTTCAGGCATTAAGTAACACGCTCATTATAAGTGGTATGAAATTATTATTTGGATTTCCTGTGCCGATTATTCTTGCTATATTATTGAATGAGCTTAGAAGACAGCGCTTTAAAAAGACTGTACAAACTTTATTATACCTTCCTCATTTTCTATCCTGGGTTATTGTTGGGGGTATGTGGGCTGTTATTTTGTCACCAACGGGAGGGATAGTTAATGAATTTCTAGCTCTATTTGGTATGGATCCAATATTTTTTATGGCAGATAAAAGCTGGTTTCGATGGGTATTACTATTTTCTGACATTTGGAAAGGGGCTGGCTGGGGTACAATTGTTTATCTAGCCGCTATAAGTGGTATTGACTCTGAGATGTACGAAGCAGCAATGATTGATGGAGCGAATAAATTTCAGCAAGCCATTCGTATAACGATTCCTAGTATTGTCATTCCGATCACAGTTGTTTTTATTCTACGATTAGGTAAGGTACTAAATGTATTCCAACAGGTATTTGTTATGTATAATCCTGCTGTATCAGAAGTGTCAGAAACAATTGGGACTTATGTCTATCAAGTTGGTATGCAAAAAGGAGATCTCTCTTATGCCATAGCAGCTGGGTTATTTAAGAATATTGTTTCCTTGATATTAATATTGGGTACAAATAAAATAGCTAAGAAGGCACAAGGATTTTCCATTATATAATGGATTACGTTTGAGGAAGGAGGTTTGAGAAATTGTGAAGACAAGTACTTCATATAAAATATTTAATGTCGTAAATAATGTATTTTTCGTATTTCTAGCATTTATTATGTTGTTTCCTTTACTTAATGTATTATGTCTTTCTTTGGAACCAGAGTATATTGCTAGCGAGGTAGGAACAATTCACTTAATACCAAAGGCAATCACCTTCAAAGCCTATGCTGCAATTTGGGAGAATGATATGATAAAATCAGCTTTTTTCAATACAGCATTTGTATCTGCTGTGGCATCAGGGCTAGGTGTTATTTTAACAGCTATGTTAGGATATGGGTTTTCGAATGAAGATACTCCTTATATTAAAGTATTCTCCTTCTTGGTATTATTTGCCATGATGTTTAGTGGAGGGCTTATACCATCTTATTTATTAATAAAAAATTTAGGATTAATTGATAGCTTATGGGCTCTTATCATACCATCTCTGATAACACCTGGTAATGTTATATTAATGAGGGCATTCTTTATGAGTATCCCTAAAAGTCTATCAGAGTCTGCAATGTTGGATGGGTGTACAGAAGTTGGCGTATTTTTTAAGATTGTGTTACCATTATCAATGCCAATTATTGCAACGATCATATTGTTCTATGCTGTTACTCATTGGAACACTTACTTGGATGCTGTTATTTATATAAATGATAATAGTAAAAAAACACTTCAAGTTGTTCTTAGAGAAATACTTTTTGAAACCCAAGGAGATGATGCTTCCGCTGAAGCAGAAGGTTTAATTGAGCTAGGAACCAATATTAAGATGGCAACTGTTATTGTTGCAATTGTTCCGATTCTATGTGTATATCCTTTCTTACAGAAACATTTCACAAAGGGTATTCTATTAGGGGCTGTAAAGGGTTAATGTTGTTATTAGCCTTACCAAGGTTGATATAAAAAAGAGGAGGTTTTAACATGTTAAAAAGAGTATTGTGTTTTACGATGGTTTTAGTACTACTAATATCTATGAGTCTTACAGGATGTGAGAAAAAAGAGGATGTTAATACTGAGCAAAATGACGTGGCACAAGATAACGCATCCACAACTCAAGAAGAGACAAACACAGAAGAGACAACGACATATGATGAGCCCTTGCCATTTCATTTTGTATCAAGAGGGACACCAGTAACGGAATTAAGTGCAACACAAATTGCTTTTCGTGATAGGATGAAAGAGCTCTATAATGTTGATATGGAATATCAAGTTATTGGTAATAGTGCTTATGAAGAAAAAGTGAATGTTATGTTTGCTTCAGGAGATGTTCCAGATATGATTTTCATGAGAGACTTAGCTAAAATAGGTCAAGCTATTGATGCAGGTGTATTTGTACCTGTAACAGATATCGTTGAAAATGATCCAAATTGGAGTCAAATCGATAAACAACTTTTGGCTGCTGGGTACTATAATGGTGACTACTATACTTTGATAGAGAAGAAAAACTTTCCTGATGCTATGATTTATCGAGAAGATTGGGCAGAAAAACTTAATATAAAAGAGCCTACAAATCCAGATGAAGTTTTAGATATGTTAATTGCTTTTGCTAAAAATGATCCAGATGAAAATGGAAAAGATGATACATATGGAATTTCACTAGCCGGGGATTATGGTTCACAATCACCAGTGTGGAAAATGTTCGTGCCTGCTGGACCTCAAGATTGTGCAATATATTGGGATCAAGATGATGATACAATTAAGAGCGCATTATACTTGAAAAAAGATATGAAAACAGCATTAAGTTGGTTCAGAAAAGCATATGCAGAGGGAGGACTTGACCCAGAATATATACTTGATAAAGCCAGTGATGCAGAGAATAAATTCGTAACAGGGAAAACAGGTATGTGGATAAAAGCACCTCTATGGTTAGAAAATAGAATTAAAAAGATGGAACCAGTATTTCCTGATCTTAATCTTAATACAATAGCACCAATTGAAACTAAATATGGAACAAACCATGATTCTACAGATAGTTCTGCTTCTGGCTATTACCTAACTAAAAATTGTTCAGACATTGAAAGAGGTAAAAAGGTTCTGGCATATTGGTCTGGTCCTGAAGGTATATGGCTTAGATCAGTTGGAGTTGAAGGTGAACAATATGTTTATGAGGATAATGGTAACTTTAAATTTATAGATGAAGAAAAGGAACAAGGTTTCAATGCTGGTACTTTACTTGCATCTGTACATGATTTGGTACCACCTGTGCTTAATCCAATGGTTGAAAAGAATTTTAATAAAGCGAATGATTTTGCAATAAGAAAAGGTATAAATGTTGTTATGTCAAAAAGTGATGAATTCCAACAGGTAGGCGTAGACATAGAAAAGTATGCATTAGAGGTAATAACAAAGATTATAATGGGAGAAAAACCTGTAGATGCCTATGATGAAGTTATCGAAGAAATTGATAGATTAGGTGCAGATAAGATGTTAGAAGAAATGAACCAGATATTCAGTGAAATGAATTAAGCTATCTTATTCTAAGCATCAGATGTTTCAGATCTCTTTATAATATTAAGCAAGTTACATGTAGTAACTTGCTTAATAGCATAAGAGACTAATGTGTTGATTTAATCAATTATATTTATAACTGATGATAGACGAATGAGTTTATAGTAAAAAAAATATGTAAATATTTTGAATATTCATACCATTGAAGTTGATTAGTTATGCGCCTAAATGAAAAATAAATAAAGTTAGGAGTTAGAATATGAGATTATCAACATCAACAAATATTATGGACAGATACTGTACTGTTCAAAATAATGTAAAGATAGAGGATTGTATTAAAAGCTGTGCGAAGGCAGGATACAAGGTTCTTGATATTAACCTTTGTGACATGTCTACTGAGGGAATGCCTCTGACATTAGATAATTGGGAAGAGTGGGTTGATAGTATTGGTGAGCTTGCTGCAACTCTAGGTATTGAGTTTTCACAGTCCCATTCAACTTTTTATAATGTATCAGATAAGGGTATCGAGAATCGTCCTTGGCGTGAAGAACTTGTTCGTAGAGCGATCATAGGGTCTGCAAGGCTAGGTGTTAGATGGGTTGTACTTCACGCTGGGACCGTTTATAATAACGGTTTTTCTGCAGAAAAATCTAAACAGAGTAATTTGGAGTATTTTGCACCACATCTTGATCTTGCAAAGAAGTTGGGAACTGGAATTGCGTTGGAAAATCTTTTTGATAACCCAGAAAGAAATGGTAGAAAATATTGTGGAACAGTCGAAGAATTAATAGATATTGTTGATAGCTTTAATGATCAATCTGTTGGAGTTTGTTGGGACTTTGGACATGGAAATTTAATGGGAGTAGACCAAAATAAGGCACTGATGAAGATAGGTAGGCGTCTGGTTGCAACCCATGTTGCAGATAACTTCGGTTTTAGAGATGACCACTTAGCACCATTTTATGGGAAAATTGATTGGATACCACTAATGAAAACCCTTAAAGAAATTAATTATCAATATGATTTTACATTTGAGATTCATAACTTTACTGATAGAATACCAGTTGAACTTAGGGATACTGTTCTAAGACATTCGGTTGAGATAGGCGAATATCTATTAAGCTTTGCTAAATAGTAGGTAGATTAGTCTTAAGTGAATAATTATTGTGAGAGGAAGAATATGAAATTTATCGATCAAAGAATACTAAAAATCTGTAGGGATCTAAAACAACTTGAACAAAAGGATAATCTAGAAATATCACCTGTCTTTTTAAAAGAAGGCAATTATAAAACATTAGAAGAAGCAGAAAAGTCATCAAAAGTATGGCTTCAATATGAGAAAGATGATTATTGGGGAGGTTTTGAGTACCATGGTTTCTTTAAAGCAGATGTTGCTGTTCCTAGTCATTTTGAAGGTGAGAAGATAGCCCTTTTGGCAGGTATGAAAGAAACAGGGGATTCACTTCTTAATCCTCAGTTTATTCTATATATCAATGACCAGTTAGTACAAGGAATTGACCAAAATCATACAGAAATATTGCTTGATAAACATGCAAAGGCTGGCATGACGTACAAAATAGGTATTCATGCATATGGTGGAAGAATAGAAGAAAAAAGTCAGCTGTATTTAGCACTAACAGCCATCGACCAACAGATAAGAGATTTAAGATATGACTTAGAAGTACCATTAGAAGCTGCTATGTGCATGGATGAAAATGATTATAATCGACAACGTATTTTATCTGTATTAAATGAAGCTGTTAATGATGTGGATTTTAGAGTACCATACTCTGAAAGCTTTAACACATCAATAGAAGTGGCTTCTAATTATTTAAAGACAAACTTTTATGAGGGGTTATGCAGTACAGTTGATCAACCGACGGTTACATGTATTGGTTCGACACATATTGATGTGGCTTGGAAGTGGACTCTTGCTCAAACACGAGAAAAGGTAACGAGAAGTTTTTCAACGGTTTTAAAACTGATGGAAGAATATCCAGAGTATAAGTTTATGTCTAGTCAGCCTGTTCTTTATAACTACTATAAGGAAAGAAACCCAAAGAAATATGAGAAGATCAAAGAAGCAGTTAAGAGTGGTAGATGGGAAGCTGAAGGAGCTATGTGGGTTGAACCTGATACAAATGTTTCTTCAGGTGAGTCACTGATTAGGCAAATATTATTTGGAACCCGATTTTTTAGGAATGAGTTTAATATTGAAAATGAGGTTCTGTGGCTTCCTGATGTGTTTGGTTACAGTAGTGCACTTCCTCAGATACTTATAAAAAGTGGTATAAACTATTTTATGACAACAAAGATAAGTTGGAATCAGTTTAATAAAATACCATATGACACATTTATGTGGGAAGGTATTGACGGCACTAAGATCCTAACACACTTTATTACAACACAAAATCACGATTGTCAAGATGAAGAATTCGAAACAACCTATAATGGGTTTTTTACTGCTTCTCATGTATTAGGCACATGGAAACGCTATCAAAATAAGGTAATAAATGATGATGTACTGATGGCATTTGGATATGGCGATGGTGGTGGTGGGCCTACAAGAGAGATGCTTGAAACGGCAAAAAGATTTGAAAAAGGTATCCCTGGTACACCGGTGGTCAAGATGGATACAGTGGGACGATATTTCAGAAGGCTAGAAAAGAAGGTTAAAGGAAATAAGTTACTCCCTAAATGGACAGGAGAGTTGTACCTTGAGTACCACAGAGGCACCTATACGTCCATGGCAAGAAACAAAAAATATAATCGACAGTGCGAAAATCATCTCATGAATGCAGAGCTTTTTAGTAGTATCAACCTGCTTTTAGGAAAGTCTTATCCACTAGAAAAAATCAATAAAAACTGGGAGTTAGTCCTTCTTAATCAATTTCATGATATACTCCCTGGATCATCTATAAAAGAGGTTTATGATGATTCAAAAGAGCAGTATGAGGAAGTCAAACAATCCGTTGAAAGGATACATGAAGATACTATTTATGCATTATCCAGTCAAATAAATATCAAGAACCAAGGTGTAGTCGTCTTTAATCCAATGTCCTATGAGAGAAATGACATGGCTTTGTTTGATCTACCAGAAGGAGTTAATACGCCACAGTTGTATGACAGTGAAGGTAAGGAGTATCCTTGTCAGATGGTAGAGCACAATGGTACAAAAAAAGGTTTGTTCTGTGCACGAAACGTTCCTTCAAAAGGATTCAAAGTGTATGACACAAAAGAGGGAAGTACTGATTGTTATCGTAGTAATGGATTACAGAATAACATGACTGTATCTGAAAAAGTATTAGAAAATAAATTTTTTAGAATTGAACTGGATGATTTGATACAGATTAAATCCTTATATGACAAAATCAATGAAAGAGAAATCATTCAGCCAAATGAGACTGGAAACAAGATTATTGCCTATCAAGACAAACCGCCTATTCATGATAATTGGAATATTGATTACTTCTTTGAAGAAAAAAGTTGGATTGTAGATGCAGTCAAAGAGGTATCCATCATCGAAGAAGGTCCTGTACGCGGAGTATTAAGAGTGAAAAGACAGTTTAATCATTCCCTCATCACGCAAGATATCTGCATTTACAATGCTATCGATAGAATTGATTTTAAGACGGAGGTTGACTGGAAAGAAGATGAAATCATGCTGAAAGCTGTATTTCCAGTGGATATACATGCAGACGAAGCAACCTATGATATCCAGTTTGGTAATATTAAACGACCTACACATAAAAATACGTCATGGGATGAAGCACGTTTTGAAGTATGTAGCCATAAGTGGATGGATCTTTCTGAGGATGGCTATGGGGTTAGTCTTTTAAATGATTCAAAGTATGGCTGCGATATACACGATAACACCATGCGACTTACCTTATTAAAGTCAGGTATGTTTCCATATGATAAGGCAGATAGGGAAGTTCATCAGTTTACATACGCTCTTTATCCTCATAAAGAAGGCTGGAGATCAGCCAATACCCATAAGATGGGTTATGATTTGAACTTTGAGTTGATGACGAAGACATTAACGGTACAAGAAGGTCAGATTGAAAATCATTTCTCCTTTATGTCTGTTGATCAAGATAATGTCATTATTGAAACCGTAAAGAAGGCTGAAGATGATGATGCATTGATTATAAGACTATATGAGGCATTTAATAGAAGAAGTGAAGTTCTACTAACCACATGCTTTAATATTAAGAAAGCCTATGAATGTACCATGATGGAAGAAGAATTAAGTAGTGTTGATGTAAAAGTTAATACTATACCAATAGAGATAAAACCCTACGAGATAAAGACAATCAAAATATGGTTTTAAGGTGCTGAAAGGATGATTTTAGTGGGAGATAAATTCTATTTTGATCCAATATATGGTGAAAAGAAACTTGAAGAAGAAGAAGCTTATTCAAACTTTATTGCAAAGCTTCCTGAAGGAAGAGGATTAAAGTTCACAACAGGGTACACAAGGTTTGTACCGAACCAACCATTAATAGTCGGTCATACCTATGATATAGCTTTAACCTATTATGATACGGATCAGTTATTAGAAGACAACAGTACAGTTAAATTCAGTATTCCAAGGACATGGACACAACCACAGACAGAAGATGAAAACTCTCCTGGATTCGTAAAAGTACTTGATAAAGAGGGGCATGAATTAGAAAGTTATATGACCCATAACAGGAATCTTCAATGGTGGATCAATGTTAAAAATACAAGTAGTGATAATGATGTCATTAAGGTTCATTATAAAGATGTTACCATTCAGCGTTTTCCACAACGGGAATATACAAATTGGAGAAGTTCCATGCGTGTTATCATTGATTACAAGTCAGATGGTGATTATAAAGTTGTTCATTCAAAAGCTACACAAAAACCCATCATCAATGCAGCACCTGCTGCATGGCTTAATACTACTGGACCTGCCACTGTTAAGCCTGGGGAAGATATAAAAATAAAGTTTTCAGCTCTGGATTTTTGTAATAATCGCTCATTCCCATATAAAGAACATGAGGTGTTTGCATTTTCTACCAAGGACCCTGCGGTTCCAATAGGGAAAGCCAACATAAAAAAAGATGCCATGGGCTATGGGGAAGTAACAGTGAAAGCTCCAAAAGAAGGAAACAGTTGTGAGTTTGTACTTTTTAACAGGCAACTTAATTTAAAAGGTGTTACCAATGAAATAGTCCTTGACCACGAAAAAGAAATGAATGTGTACTTTGGGGATACCCATGCAAAAACCAACCTAAGTGATGGTCTTAACAGCCCTATGGATTATTTTAAACATGCAAAGGAGGTAGCATTACTGGATTTTGCAGCTATTGCTGACCACAACTGTGTTGAAGCAAGTTACATAGAAGGACCCTTTACCAAACAAATGAGCGATGAAGCTTATGAACAGATACAAGCAGCATGTGAAGCCTACAATAAGCCAGGTAATTTTGTTACCATCCAAGCCTTTGAACAGAATATTCTTAGGGATTATGTGGGACATAGAAATATCTATTTTAGAGGTATTGCACCTGGACTGTTTAGAGGAGAAACATTAGCTGAATTGTATGACTACTTAGAAGGTCATGAAGCCCTTGTGATTCCACATCATCATATTATATGGGGTACACAGCCACATCTTGATAATGATAAATACTCAAGGGTCATCGAAATGTACTCCATGCATTGTACAAGTGAAGATTATGATTCAGCCTTTAATAATTATCTGACTTCACCAAGGAAAGCTGAAACTGGACTGTCAGCCATTGATATTCTTAATAAGGGATATAAAGTAGGGTTCATCTCATCAAGTGATAATCATAACGGTGCACCAGGTTTATCGGCAACCCCTTCACGCTTTACGAACTTAGTGTATAGCGGCGGACTTGCAGCAGTTTTAGCACCTGAATTAACAAGAGAAGCCATCTATGATGGGATGTATCATCGTCGTTGCTACGCAACCTCTGGTGCACGTATATTCCTTGACTTTAGAATCGATGGGCAACTAATGGGAAGTGAATACGACAAAGATGTAAGTCAAACCTGTACATATACTATAAAAGTAGGCGGTACAGCACCCATTTCATATGTTGAATTGGTTTCCTCTTTAGGTACACGGAGAATATGGGAATACAAGGATAACAAGAGATATCTTGAACTGGATGGTCAACTGGATGTCCAAACCGATAGCTGGTTCTATATAAAGGTAGTTCAAATAGACAATCAAATGGCATGGTCCAGTCCTATCTGGGTTCATGCGAAATAAAAGTTTTAGTATAAAGGCGATGATGCAATGCGAGCTATAATGTTGATGTTTGATAGTTTAAATAGACATTATTTACCCAACTATGGGTGTGATTTTACTGTTGCTCCAAACTTTAAAAGGCTAGGGGAAAAAACAGTGACCTTTGATCAGTTTTACGCGGGGAGTCTTCCTTGTATGCCAGCAAGAAGAGAGTTACATACAGGAAGATATAATTTCCTTCATAGGAGCTGGGGACCTCTTGAACCATATGATGATTCCATGCCAGAAATATTAAAGAAAAATGGTATATACACGCATTTAATTTCCGATCATCCCTTCTATTGGGCTGACGGAGGAGCAACCTATCATGGAAGGTATAATACATGGGAATTTGAAAGGGGACAAGAAGGTGAGCCGTGGAAGAGTTCATTAAAAAAGCCCCCAATACCTGAAAAGGCTATTGCTCCCCAAAGACTCTTTCAATCTTCAAGTGAAGGGGATGCAAGTTATATGTGGGCACAGGAATATACGAATAGAAAGTATATGGATACAGAAGAAAAATTTAGCCAAGCCCGTGTTTTTAAAGATGCTCTGGAGTTCATAGAAGAAAATAAAGATGAGGACCAATGGTTTTTGCAAATAGAAGAATTTGATCCTCACGAACCTTATTATACACCAGAAAGATTTAGAGAGCTGTATCATCATGATTATAAAGGAAACCCTTTTGATTGGCCGGACCATTACATGTTGACTGAAGGAGAGGAAGCTAGAGATCACATACGATGTGAATATGCAGCGCTGGTATCCATGTGTGATCATTATCTAGGTAAAGTCTTAGATAAAATGGATGCCTATAATATGTGGGAAGACACCATGTTGATTGTTTGCACAGACCATGGCTTTTTACTAGGAGAGCATGATTGGTGGTCTAAAAACATTATGCCTGTCTATAATGAAATAGCGCACATCCCCTTTTTCATATGGAACCCTAAACAAAAATGTGCTGGCGATAGAAGGGATGCCTTGGCTCAAACCATCGATATTGCCCCTACCATACTGGACTTTTTTGATATGGAAATTCCAAAGGATATGCTAGGAAAATCTTTAGCAAAGACCATTCAAAATAACGAGAAGATACATGATTATGTACTCTATGGCTATCATGGAAAACAGGTTAATATAACCGACGGGCGATATGTTTATATGCGTTCCCCAAGTCAGCTTGAAGAAGAATATCTCTATGAATACACCTTAATGCCAACCCATCTTAGAAGTCGTTTTAGAATTAGCGAACTACAAGATATGAGCCTTACGGATGCATTAAGTTTTACCAAGGGTATTCAGTGTTTAAAGATAAAAGTAGATGGAATAAACAGTTATTATCGTTTTCCTTCTGTTTTGTACAACGTAAAAGAGGATCCAGGGCAATTGAAGCCTATAGATGATATCCATAAAGAAATGGTTATGATTAAAGAGATGGTAACATTGATGAAGGAAAATGATGTACAACCAGAGGGATTTAATAGCTTAGGAATTTCGGAAAAAGGTCATATAACAAGAGAAGACTTAATGTTACAAAAACAAGAGTATGAGAAAGCTTTTCAAGTTGATTTTGGTATAGATATACAGTGGGATGATTATGCCAGAGAAGAATTTGTTGCTCTCATGAACATGAGTAGTAGAGAAGAACGAGATGAAATAAGAGAAGAGTTTCAGAAGCAGTTCGTCAATAAACATAAGAAAATAACCGTTGAACATGTGGAAAAATTTGCTGTGGAAGTTTTACCAGATGACAAAAAGGATATGGCAGCCTATTTCTTAAGGTTATTAGCAAGAAGGTATTAGAAAAATGAAAGGAATGATGATAAATAATGAAAAATCTCACATTAGTACCTATTTACAAGGGGCAAGAATCTACAGTAATGGGCTATAATGGCACTTGTCCAGAGAGTCCAGATGGAAAACGATTATGTTATGCAAAAATTAAAGATTTGTCAAAAGATAATAAACCAGTAAATTTAGAAATATGGATATGCGACGTTGATCTCGAAAATCATATGAAAGTCACAGATGTATTAATCAATCAACACAATGGAGCAGATACATCATGGGTTGATAATGACCACATAATTTTTCAGGAAATCAGCAATGAGGGCATAAGTCAGTTTTCAGTAATGAATGTTCATTCAAAAGAAGTTATGTATGGACCTGTTGCAGCTTCTTTAGGCCATCAAGCTGAAAAAAGCAAAATACCCTTTGCTGTAAAGGAGCAACATATTAAACATAATAGTGACCATTCAAATATTGATGAACCCGGTATCTACCAACTGGATATGAAGACTATGAAAATAGAGAAACTTGTACCAATAGGTGAAATTTTTGATTTTATCCGACAGAAAGGCTATACACCAATAGATGATAGTAGTGTGTCTCATGTTCAATTAAATCCATCAGCGGATAAAGTCATGATCAGATTAGTTTTAGAGGAATGCAAGGTTATTGTTACTAAAGATTTATCCAAGAATGAACACTTTATTATTCCAAACAAACCTTTACATCAATTATGGTTTGATGACAATACGATTATTGCTGTTAATAAAAACGATAAGAGTGATAGAAAGATCTATCAATACGATTTAACTGGAAATCAAATTAGGTTATTGGCAGGAAAGGGTAATCATATTGACCTATCTCCAGATAAAAAATGGTATGTAAGTGATAACTTTTATCATGAAGCACCAGTAGAGGTCAACTTATATAGATGTCATGAGATAAAGCCTATAGCAGTACTTGATAGTAGTGATTATACTACTCCTGTTTGGGAGGGGCGTGCACACGCAAATCCTGTGTTTTCAAGAGATGGTAAAAGAGTTTATTTTGTTCATCCAGTCAATGATCATAAAGTTGAAGTGGTATATGCTGATATTTCAGAGTTATCATGAATCATGGTTTCACAAGATGTTGACAAATCTATTATCTGAGGTGTAAAAATATGAGATATAGTAGAACGGAGTTAATTTATTCGAACAAGTTATCCTGTCAAGAAGATGTTAAAGATTTTAAGATGGAGGGTTTCGGTGCTGTAACTTTTCCTATGAAAAGGATGAGACTTGAAAGTGTCCTTGATCCCTCAGAATTACAACGATCAAATATTGTGTTCTGGTGCGATAAGGATTTTCCGGATAACATTGAGATTTCTTGGGATTTTTATCCTTTAAGTGATGTTGGGTTAGCCATAATGTTTTTTGCCGCTAAAGGGAGAAATGGTGAAAGTATTTTTAGTCCCTCTTTAAGCAAAAGAGAAGGCATGTACCCACAGTATCATAGCAGTGATATAAATGCTCTCCATGTATCCTATTTCAGACGAAGAGCACAAAGATCATACAATGTGTGCAATCTTAGAAAGAGCCATGGTTTTAACTTAGTAGCACAGGGCGCAGATCCAATTCCATCAGTCAACTTAGCCCAAGGTCCTTATAGGATTAAAATCGTTAAGTATGGTTCTATCGTGGAATTTTACATAGCTAACGATGAAAATAATCTTAAATTATTCTCGTGGAAGGATGATGGGGAATCATATGGTAATATTCTTAAAGATGGGAAGATTGGATTTAGACAGATGGCACCCCTAATTGCTGAATATGAAAATCTTCAAATCCATAAGATCAAGGCAGAGTAAATTATAGACCGTAATAAAAAGCTTAGAATGAGGTAATGAAGATAATGAAACTTAGAAATTGAATAGAGGTTATGAATCTATGTATATATAAATGAGGTGGAAGGCATGAAGGGAAGACGTATTCTGCTTGATAAAACAGAGCTGGTTTTAATTGTTGCAGGAAAGAAAGAAGTTAAGACATTAAATTTGACTTATGAGGACATTCAAGCAATTATTTTTGAACCATGTCGAGAATTTAGATATTTCAATGTTGTATCATCAGAGAGAATAGTTATTAATACATCTCAATCAAGTCATCCCATTCTATATCCAAAATTAAAAAATAAAAAATATTTCGAAGAATATAAGCAAGGGCTGACTCGATTTGCAATCAGTAATAGAATAACCTTTCACAATAATTTAGATATATAAAGGGGATAGTGTTAAGCATTGAGCGGTAGAGTGCAATGCAAAGTTTAGATTATAGGGGCGAATAGATTGGTTATATTGGATAAAAATCAACCCTTCTTTAAAGGGTCAACACATACCCACACAACGTTCTCTGATGGTAGATATACTCCTAAAGAAGTTCTTAAAATATATAAAGACAGAGGGTACGATTTTTTAGCCATCTCAGACCATAATAGGTTTATCAGTAATTTTGACGCATTAATTATGGAACTAATTGTGCTGTGTGGTTGTGAATTAACTTTTTATTTATCTGAAAGGAAACTTCCTATACACATTAATGTCATTTTTAAAGATGAAAAGACAAGGTATAGATACTTTATGGGGGAAGCTGGTTTTAAATATCATGTTCATTCATATGAAGAACTTAATGAATTTCTGGAGCCTATAGAAGAAGCAATTATCACACTTAATCATCCACGCACATCCTACATAAATTATGACGACATACTTAAACTCACAGCTTTAACCAGTATAGAAGTGTATAACCATGGTTCCTGTATAAGGGCAAATAATGGAGTAGCTTTGAGCCATTATACTTATGCACTTGCAAAAGGATGCAATTTGTTAGCTATATCCGCTGATGATTTTCATGCTAAGGAAAAAGTAAAGTATATAAAGCCATCAATTGAGCTAGTCGACAGACATATAGGTGGATTTATTTCAGTTCAGGCAGACGATTCAACAAAGAATAAAATATTTTCTAGTATTCAAAATGGTAGGTATTACGCTTCAATGGGCCCAGAAATAAGACATTTAGAGATTATTAATGGCGAAATATATATGGAGTGTTCATCTGTGAGTTACATACGTTTTTATGCAAATAAAGATCTCTTAAAAATAGAAAGGGGCGACAATCTAACTTCCTCAAGTATTGATTTAGCTCCGATAGACTTTTTAGTTGAAGGTAAAGGGTTTATTGGAAAAACACAATATTTATTTATTGAAATTGAAGATGCAGAAGGGAAATTAGCCTGGACAAATAATCTAGTCCCTATCCTTCAAAAATAAATGAATATAAATTATATAGTTTTTTGTATGTAGCTTAATTGGTAATAACGAGTTTTGTGAGGAGTGAAGTATTATTGAAAAAACCTAATGTTGTGTTTATTATGACGGATCATCAGAGAGCTGATAGTATAGGTATGATTCAGGATGGAATGGAAGTTACACCTAACTTAAATAAGCTTGCAGCTAAAGGGGTTGTGTTTAATCGAGCATATAATGCCTGTCCTCTTTGTGTGCCAGCTAGGACGGCATTGGCTACAAGCAGGTACCCCACTAATAATAGTATTGTCTATAATGATTGGGAGGGCGTAAAAGCTGGTAATCATAAGCCAATACATGAATATTTGTATGAAGCAGGATATGAAATGGCTCATGTGGGAGTCGATCATATACGTACCCAACCATCACTAAAGGATAGAGTATCCTTTAAGAAATGGGTTACTCAAAAAGATCATATGTCAGGTCTGAAATCAAAAGGCATTAATTCAAGCCAAAGCCTTGATCATAAGAAAGAAGTGTGGGAACAAAAGGATACAGGAGAGCGCTATAGAAAGAAGTATTCTAATTCCAGGACATCAGTATGGCCACACGATGTTAAGGATTTTCGTGATTGTTATTTCTGCGAAGAAAGTATAGATTTTCTAAAGCAAAATCATAAGAAACCTTTTGCACTTTTCACTTATTTTTGGGCCCCCCATCCACCACTTATCGTTCCAGAACCTCATGCATACAAGTTTGATCCTAAGCGAATCACATTGCCTGATAATGTAGGTAAAATCTCATCAAAAGAACCTATTAGCAGAAGGGATGGTATAGCAGCTCAACTAGCAGAAAGTGTAAGCATGGATGAATGGCGTAAAGCTTGGGCAGCTCATTTAGGGTTAGTTCACTTTGTGGATGAGCAGATAGGGCACTTGATCGATACACTTGAGACTATAGGTGAACTTAATAATACTATTATCGTTTTTACAGCTGATCATGGTGATCATTTAGGACAGCATAGTATGTACCAAAAGATGGAGATGTATGAGGAGGCCATTAAAGTACCATTAATTATAAAGATACCTAATGTCCAACATAAACAGATTAATACTGTTGTATCTCATTTGGATGTCATGCCTACTTTGCTTGATCTATTAGAAATTAACCATGATGAGTGTTTGGATGGAGCTTCAGTAAAACATCTTATTGATTATGAAAATAAGGAGGAAGATAGACAAGTTTTTTGTCAATATTCCGGTAATCCTTCACTAGGCTATGTTCGGCGAGCTATTATTACATCGCGTTATAAATACATTTATGATGGCAGTAATGAGCAAGAATTATATGATTTATTGATGGATCCACATGAAATGTTTAATATAGCAGAAGAAAAGGATTATGAGAAGTTAGTTATTGCTTTACATGATAAATGTAAGCAATGGGGAGCAAGCCATGGTGATTGGGTTAATTTTGAATAAAATAAATTTTATTAAGAGGAGAAAATGATGATGAATGAATTTAATAACTTTGAAAAATTTGATAGTTATCTACAGGAATTATGGGGTGCTTTACAAGTAAAAATAGATCGTATGGTGAAAGAAAATAAATCTGCCCATGTTTCAGCTGAGGGTGTTTATGATAATATCCCTGTTGACTGGTGGACTTCCGGTTTTTGGCCAGGAATATTATGGATTATGTATGATATGACGAAGAAAAAAGAATACCATAATGCTGCTTGGGAATGGGATGTACGTATAGAGCAATGCTTTATTGAAGAGTCCAGATTACATCATGATGTTGGTTTTCAATTTCTACCAACAGCTGTTATCAAACATAAAATAACAGGAGATCAAGATGCAAGACGTAGAGGTCTCCAAGCTGCAAATTTCTTATCTGGACGATTTAATATTGCGGGGAATTATTTGCGCGCATGGAATGATCAAAATGGTTGGGCCATTATCGATTCTTCTATGAATATATCGTTACTATTTTGGGCAGCCGAGGAGATAGGTGACCCTCGTTTTAAGCATATTGCAAAAGCTCATGCTGATACGGTATTAAAGAACTTTATTAGAGAAGATGGTTCAGTATGCCACATTGCTAGTTTTGATGCAGAGAGTGGAGAATTTATTGAATCATTGGGTGGACAAGGCTATGATCCTCATTCTGCTTGGAGCCGTGGTCAAGCTTGGGCAATTTATGGTATGGCAAATACATATAAATATACAGGAGAAGTACGTTACCTAAGAGCAGCTCAAAAAGTTGCACATTTCTTTTTAGCTGCATTACCTGATGATTATGTACCATATTGGGATTTTAGAGTTCCTAATTTTGACGGAGAACCTAGAGATACATCTGCTGCAGCATGTGCTGCATCAGGCTTAATTGAAATTGCCAATCATCTTCCAGAGCAAGAAGGAAGGATGTATAAAAAAGCTGCAAAAAGGATCATTCATTCACTTACTAATCATTATGCAACATGGGACCAACCAGAGTATGAAGGCTTACTTCGTGAGGGTGTAGGAAATAGAGTCAAAAATAAAAATGTAAATGTTTCGCTTATTTATGGAGACTACTTTTATATTGAAGCTATAGCAAAGTTGCTTGGTTGGGAAAATAATATATTTTAATAAACCAGAAGAAAAGTACGGTCGAAGGATCGTTCTTTTTCTTCAAACAATGGATAAATATCTAATAAAGTTCGTGCATTGCGCACTGGGAGAGGAATGATCGTATGCTATCAAATTTATGTCCATTTGAAGTAGAAGGTACTTGGTATAAGGGAAATTTACATTCACATTCAACAAGATCAGATGGTAGGCATGATCCGGTTAAGATAGTTGAAATGTATAAGAAGAGAGGATATTCTTTTCTTGGACTGAGTGATCATGGATTATTTAGTTGTACTAAGGAATTTGATACAGAAGATTTTATAGTTATGCCTGCAGTTGAAGTTGGTGTTAGCATGCTTAATAAAGGGAAAAAACATCATTATCAAGCCATACAGGGGTCAGATTCCTTTCAGAAAAATTCAAAAAAGGACCCTTTGCAACATAATACTCGAATTAGAAAATTAGATATAGAAGACTCCAATGAGGCTAAAAGTGCTTTCTTTGATGAAATGAGAGATAAGGGGAATCTTGTAATACTAAATCATCCTATATGGTCTCAATTAGATTTTGATGATATTTCGGAGTTAGATGGTTTTTTTGCCATGGAAATTTATAATTACAATTGTGAAAGAGTAGGAGATGATGATGGTAGAGGAACAGTTTTTTGGGATATGTTACTGAGAGAGGGAAGAAAGATATGGGGTATTGCTACAGATGATAACCACAATAAGTTTGATGAATCAGACCCAAGAAGTGATTCATTTGGGGGTTGGGTGTGTGTTAAAGCTCCTGAACTTACACAAGATGCAATCGCAGATGCTCTTTTAGAAGGAAGATTTTATTCTTCATGTGGACCTGAAATATACGATTATGGCGTTATAGAAGGTAAAGTATATATTGAGTGTTCACCTGTTCAAAGCATAAACTTTATTACGTATAAAAAAAGATCCCAAATGGAGATAGCAGCAGGAAATACTTTGACAAAGGCAACACATCAATTAGATGGTAGTGAGCTATATGTCCGTATAGAATGTAAAGATATCTATGGAAAAACCGCATGGACCAACCCAATCTTTCTTTAACCTGTAACTACGATAAACATCACCTTAATTATAAGTAATGAACAGCATCCATAGCTAAGTAAGACGCACTAATAAAGAACTATAACTATTATGTTATAGTTCTTTTAGAGCATGGTTCAAGCCATTGAGTAACCAAATAGATGTGTGCCACGAAGCATTGGATACCATGATAATGGGAGGATCCATAAACTTCAGATCCCAATAGGATGGTTCCCCATGAAATTAAAGTCAGTGTATGAAAAATAAATTGGCGTTTCTTTGCCTTAGTAATATATGAAATTAAAGAGTCTATTCTCTCTTACTTTTTTAATCGTCATGTGGCTTAACCATAACCAAATGAAAACAAATCCCATAATCCAATCTGGTAACAGTTATGATACTACCAACGAATAGAAGAGATAAACCTGCTTTTGAGAGGGAGTTAAATAGAGTGTCCATATCAGAAGAAGCTTTCATTAATACTCCCAAACCAGCTTTTAGACTCTTTTACTTTGAAGAGAGTATATAAAATACACCCATTGAAAACATAAATAGTCTATGTGACAAAATATAAGGTTATTACTTTAGGTTATATGTGAAGGATGGGCAAGAAGGATGTTAGTGGTTCATAATTAATAGCAAAAAAAGAAGTTGCAAAACATACAATATAAGTGTAAAATGGTAAATAATGAAAATAAATCTTGTTTATGTAATGCTACAAACAGTAAGATTAGGGAGTATTATACGTAATAATTTAGGGAGGAGCTAAGTGGTTATGGTAAATAAAGCGAACAGACAAAACTTAATAAAAGATTGTAAAGAGGAATTCAATCTATATTACGATGAGATCTTACAGAAAGTTAGAAAGATATGCTCGGATAAATTAGGTATTGGTATGGATGAGATTGCAGCCAGTTCAAGTTTTAGTAATGACCTTTTGTGCGATAGTCTCACTAGTTTAGAAATTGTTATGGCACTTGAGAGTGAATTAGATTTAATGTTAGATAATATTGAGTATACAAATAAATATTCTGTAGAAGATATCGCTAAGCAAATCTATTACAAGAAATATGGTAGGGAATTACATAGTGAGCATCATAAAGGAAAAGATATAATCCCTGTATCCTTATTTGAGAATTCTAGAGAATATATGGAATTAACTGCGAAAAAGAAAGCTCTAGGTGATGTAGAACTTCCTTATTTCATACCTCATGATTCTGTTGTAAGAGATACTTCTATTATAAATGGTAAAGAAGTACTTAATTTTGGTTCATATAATTATCTTGGCTTGTCTGGACATCCGATAACAGTTAAGGCTGCTAAAGATGCAGCTGAGAAGTATGGGACATCCTCAAGTGGTAGTAGAATTCTTGCAGGTGAGAAGAGTTTATACATAGAATTGGAGCGGGAAATTGCAAATTGGAAGCATGCAGATGATGCAATTGTTTTAGTGTCTGGTAATGCAACAAATACAACAGTTATTGGGAATTTATGTAATGACAATGACTTGATTATGTATGATTCACTTTCTCATAACTCTATCATTCAAGGATGCAAATTATCAGATGCTACAGCAAGATCTTTCCCGCACAATGATTTTAAAACACTTGATTTACTGTTAGAAAAAAATAGAAAGTACTACGAAAAGGTATTGATTGTCATTGAAGGTGTCTATTCAATGGATGGAGATATAGCACCAGTGAAAGATTTTGTTTATATAAAAAAGAAACACCAATGTTTCTTAATGGTAGATGAAGCACACTCTTCCTGTGTTATTGGTGAAAGGGGAAATGGTGTAGATGAATATTTTGGCTTAATGCCAAATGATATAGATATTAAAATGGGTACATTGTCTAAAGGAGTAGGAACTTGTGGGGGATACATAGCAGGAAGTTATAGTCTGATTGATTACTTAAAGTATTGTATTCCAGGCTTTGTATTTGCAGCAGGAATTAGCCCTATACTTGCTGCATCTTCCCTAGAAGCCATCAAACATATACGAAAGGATAATACGTTGGTTAAACAACTACATGAGTCAATTAAGTACTTTCTAAAGGTTGCTCATCATAAAGGTTTTGATACTGGTTTAGCTAAGGAGTCGGCCATTGTTCCAATTATAATTGGTGATGAGGGGTTAGCATGTGAATTATCCAATCAAATGCTTCAAAAAGGAGTGTTTGTCCCTCCTGCCATATATCCTGCTGTGCCAATGGGGGAAGCAAGGCTTCGCTTTTGCTTAACAAGTATGCATAGACCAGAGCAAATTGATCAAGCCATTGATATTTTATTTAACTTAATTAAAGAAAATACATATCAATTGACTAGACTAAAAAATGTAGTATAAAATTAAAATACTGCAGGTAAGTGACCAACCTATTTCATAAGACTTTGACTGAAATAGGTTGGGTTAATAGACTATGTGAGTAGGCATAGAGTGAATTCATCTACGAATACTGAAAGTTATGTAATTGCTTTAATGACCTTGGTTGATAAGTGTGTCGCTATTAAAAACAATCCCATTAACAGAGCAGTACCTAAATAGCCATATGCTTCATATCCCAATAGGATGGTTCCCCATGAAATTAATAACCAGTGAATGAAATATACTAAAGGAGTATTTTTGCCCCAATAATATATGATATTAAAGAGTCTAATGTCTCTAATTTTGTTAATCGTTTTGTGGCATAACCATAACCAAATGAAAACAAATCCCATAATCCAAATCATTGAACCTGGTCCGCTTCTATAATAATCGCCAATGTGAAAATCAAAATTGGTAGCAGTTATGATACTACCAACAAATAGAAGAGATAAACCTACTTTTAAGAGGGATTTAAATAGAGTCTCTATATCAGAAGAAGCTTTCATTAATACTCCCAAAGTCATACCAATTAATGGATAAAACAGCCATCCAAATATAGGAAAGTAGACCTCTTCTCTATTACCCCAAAGAAAATTAAAAATCCAATCTACAATCTTAATATCTGACGATATACCCCATAAGAATGGACTAGCAATCAACACCATTATGGCTATAAATAACCACCAAATTGGTTTTTTAAAGTAAAATCTAATGATACTCATCAGGATATATGCCCAGCCTGCAAATATAAGGATATCTACTTCCCAAAGAGTAAAGAGTTGAACGCTAGTCAAATGTTTTTGAGTTAGATAGTTTTCTATCAACAAAAGTAAGTCAGTTCTTAAAAAACTCAGTAAATAGCCTAGTAGAAGTAGCGTAATACCTCTTTTGACGCTAGCTTTGAGATTACTTGAGCGAGTGGAAAGTATAAAAAATACACCCATTGAAAACATAAAAACAGGAGCTGCTGGCGGTCCACCAAAAAAGTCTATAACACCACCAAAAAAAGAACTATTGACATCATCCGTTCCATAAGTCATTAATACATGAACAATAACCATAAAGAAGACTGCTAATCCTCTAATAAAATCAAATGTTTGAATGCGTTCTTTTGACTGTTTTTTTATATATTGACCGTAGTCATTTGTAATAACATCTATAAAATAACTAGTCTTTGTCATCCTCTCATCTCCTTTAGAATTAGTATTTTGATTTTTTAATCCAATGAATTATATGTTATCTAGCTAAGTCAAATATAGCAAAAATTCACGATCATTAAAATCTGTTGAAAGTATGATTTTTTGATAAAGATAGTTTAAAAAAGTTATAAAGGATATGCTATAACTAAAGTGATAGGGGCTTAAACCACTGATAATAGCTAATCTGAGATAATAGTTGTAGGATGAAGTTCAATTGTATAAAAAAAGCCTAGATTAAATTCTAATTTTTTTAGAACTAATCTGGGCTTGAAATTACTAAGAAAAAGGTTTAATTATACTGATGAGTTTTATTAATCCTGCATTATTTTTTTCATTATTTGATTTCGACTCGATATATCAGTTTTCTTAAAAATATTATATATGTGTGTTTTTACAGTTCCTTCTGTAATATGTAGACTGGTGCTAATTTCTTTGTTCGAATATCCTTCAATGATTAATTCAATTATTTCTCTTTGCCTACTGGTCAAAGAATATTTTATACAAAATTCATTCAGTTTCTCATCTGTACTCTTATCACTGACATCTTTCTGATCAAAGAGATTCTCGAAGCAGTTATATAGATTTTTGATTCCAATAACGAAAATCAATAGTTTTATGATATCAAAGGCTACACTCCTATACTCTAATGACAATGGAGAAGAGCTTAGGTATGGATCACTTAAATAAGACATAAAATAAAAGCCTGATTCAACAATGCCTAGGAAGCTTAATAGAATACTTACAAACAAAAAAACGCTATATGCCTTTGATCGTCTTTCGCTAAATTCTTCAGTGTTACAGTTCATATGTCTGTAGAGTCTCAATGCCAAATAAGAAAGTGTTGCATAAAAAGATAAATAAATCAGAAGTTCACTTACTTGAAAAGGAGCCACTATACTCAATATTAATAAGATAATCGGTACCACTATACAGAGTTGTTTTTCCCTAGTCGTAAATGGATCTTGAAATAAGTGTGAGATGATTAACCTTATAGTTACTATTATCCCGAAATATATTAAGTCAATAACGATATAGAGAATGTCGCTAGTTTCATACAACGAACCAAAACTCGATGAAAACTCTGAGATATATATAATGGAATTATCAATGATCATAAGGAAAAAAAGTAATGACAAAAATAAAAATCCTCTTCTTTTACTTTTCATATAGACAATATAATAGCCTGTTAGAGCAATAGTAAAAAAAATTGTTAAAATGATATTGTATGTAAAGAGTAGATTCTCCAAAAAATTCACCCCTATAAATAATCCTCTGCACAAGAGATATTGTATCATATAGGGGTGAATCAATCAATTTTAAATAATATCTTAGTGTAGTATGTACTGTGTTGAGTAAGTTACTTTTCTTGTAACTTTGGTAGGGGTTGTTGTTGCGTAACGCAGTGAATCATACCACCATCAGCAAATAAGTCTCTTACGTCAATTCCTATGACTTCTCGATCAGAATATAATTCCTGAAGAATTTGATTTGCAATGGTATCATTTTCATCATCATAATTGGGCACTAATACTACTTTGTTACCGACATAGAAGTTCAAATATGAACCTTTCATCTTTTCACCATCTACCTCAACAACAGTGTCTTTAGTTGATGGAAGAAACACGAATTCATAAGGCTCTCCGTAGATGTTTTTAGCGGTTAATAATTTTTTTGCATCATCATCATCGGACAATTCAGAAGGATCTAGATCGAATTCAGAATCTGCGATAATGATTTTATCACTAAACATTTTTATCATACCATCGATATGGTTATCAGTAATATCCATACCTGCTACACCATCGAGCCAAATAAAATTAGTTACTCCATAATATTTTGTAAGGTATTCTTCGATTTCTTCGATAGTAAAATCAGGTGTTCTATTATCATTATTTACACAGCTTAATGTGGATATACAGGTGCCATTACCATCTAATTCAAGGGCCCCTCCCTCCATTACCATGTCAATATCTATCTTTGGAATGCCTATAGCTTCACTTATTTTTGTTGGTATAAGATTATCTTTTTCATAAGGTGCCTTGTTTCCCCACCCATTAAACTGCCAATTTTGGATGAGTAGATTGCCTTCTTGATCATATACAAATATAGGTCCATTATCTCTAATCCAGACATCATCTGAGGGAAAGATATAGAAATCTATCTTATTCATATCAATCTTTTCATTTTCTAATACTTCTTTAACCCGTTCCTTCTCGTTTTCATCATAAACAATGAGATGCACATTTTCACCCTTTACTAAACCTCTTGTCATTTCAATCCAAATGGGTTCATAGACCTGAATCACACCGCTATAAGTATAATCATGAGGCCATTGAAGCCAGGTTCCTTCATGCTCTGCACCTTCATGGGGGAAATAATATTCTGAACTATCTTTCAAAGTTTCAGGGTAATTTTCCTCATAATCTTGATTTGCACTTACATTATTGCATCCTACTGATAAAAGTATACTTAGAATTAGCCAAGTTAACATGAAATATTTAGATAACATACTATCTCTCCTTTAATCATTATGTATAGTATTTCTTTGCTAATATGTGTTTTCTTTATTTGGCTCCTATATCACTTATCATTTCTTGTGCCTTAATTTATCATATATTTAGACTAATTAAAATCTGTCATAGGTGATAAATGTGATAGTGTAGGTTGTAAAAAAGTCATATGAGTACTCTATTACTAAAGTTATAAGAAATCGCACTTTCCTGCACATACTTGGAACGTGATGGTAGTCACTTTTCTTGTTGTCTAAATGATGAACATATGAAGCAAAAGTGAATGCTTATAAAGAACTTAAAGGCCATGTAATGGATGAGAATAATTCCAGAGATACAAGAATTAGTGATTGACATAAAAACTTTTCAAGAATATAATCAGCTTGAAAGTATAATTGAGAGAGGAGTGTTTGCAATTGGGTTTGAAAATGGCTATATGTGTTAAGCAGGTGCCTAATAATCAAGACAAGGGAATGGATTTTCAAACTGGAAACTTGGACAGAAAGACTCTAGGGGTTACGACTAACCCTTATGATCTTGTAGCAGTAGAAACTGGACTTCAAATTAAGGATAGATTACCAGATTCCCATGTTGATGTTTTCTCCATGGGACCTAAGCGAGCAGAAAAGACTATCAAAGAGTGTTATGCTCTTGGCGCTGATGATGGTTATCTTATTAGTGATAAAGCATTTTCTGGCTCGGATGTACTTGCTACAGCATACACTATCGCTAAATCCATTGAAATCGCTGATGATTATGATTTGATTATCTGCGGAAAACAAACAACCGATGGTGATACGGGTCAAGTTGGCGCATCCATTTCAGTGAGGTTAGATGTACCGTATATTGGAAATGTCTGTGAAATTGTAGAGATTAACGAAGCCTATATTATTGTTAGACAAGATTTAGGAACAAAGATACAGACAATAAAATGTCAGTTGCCTTGTTTGATTGCTGTGGAAAAGGATATATATATATCAAGGCTAGCATCATTGAAATTGAAGATACAAGCTAAGAAGAAGGAAATCAATCACTTCAGTTTGAGTTCCCATTATGATCATAAATCTATAGGTATTAAAGGTTCACCAACAAAGGTAAGTAAAGTCTATTCAAAGAAGCTGATGGCTAAAAACAATGTTTTAAGTGTTCCCCTTGTAGAAGTAAAAAATATAATATACAACGGATTGGGGATTAACAATGATGAATAATAGTGTATTGATTTTAATTGAAAACGATAATGAAAAAGTTAGTCAAGTGGTCTATGAAATAGTTCAAAAATCCTTAGAACTTAAGATGGATAAGATTTATGGTGTATGTATTACAAAAAGTATTAAAAAATTAGAGAAAGAGTTGAATTTTCTACCCTTTGATAAGATTGTCTATTTCGAAGGTTTAGATTCTTTTGACTCCAAGATCTATGCAGATTGCTTTGTTGATGCTGTTAGGTTATTAAGTCCAAGTGCTGTACTAATTGGTGGGACCCCTATCGGTAAATCCACAGCTGCATTGGCTAGTGGGATATTGGAAACAGGTTTGACAGCTGATTGTACGGACCTTCAAATGGATGAGAAGGGAAGGATTATTCAGATAAGACCTGCCTTTGGTGGTAACATAATCGCAGAGATTATTACTGAATTTGCGAGACCTCAAATGGCTACTATTAGACCTAATACTTTTCAGCCCTATAGACCGCAAATAGAATATAAACCAATATTAATGAGTGGTTCTATTTTACCCAGAAGTTCTTATGAGATAATGAATACGACTGTCAAAAAAAGCAGTCGAAAAATTTCAGAGTATGATTTTGTGGTGGTTGTTGGTAATGCCATAAAGAATAAAAAGGATATTGAACCCTTTGAAGCATTTACCGAGAGTATTGGTGGAGTTTTATGTAGTACTAGAGCGCTTGTTGAAAGAGGGATCATGCCAGGGGATAAGCAAATTGGTCTTTCAGGTAGTTATATCAGTCCAAAAGTATTAATAACATTTGGTGTATCCGGCTCCATACAATTTCTTTCAGGAGTTAGAAGTGCTGATACAATTATTGCTGTTAATACTGATAAAGATTGTAGAATGTTTAGTGTAGCACACTATCCTATTTTAGCGGATATGTATGAGGTTATTCAAATCCTATAAAAAAAACAGTCGATTAGTGCTTGACAACAGCAATATGCTATGATAGACTTATACCTAGATTACTAGAGAGCAGAGAAAAGTAATCAAATTTAACAAAAAGACACTTTTTGTTGTGTTTTATTTGTGAAATTTGGTTTTTTTTATGCTCTCTTTTTTGATACAAAAAATTACTAATTATTCAAATATTCAAATTTAAATTGGGAGGTAGTTTTATGAGTACTAATATTCAAGATTTTTCACTTGATTTCTTTTCATTAAAAGGTAAAAATGCCATTGTTACTGGAGGAAATACTGGTTTAGGTCAAACCTTTGCTCTAGCACTTGCAAAAGCAGGAGCTAATGTATTTATACCCAGTCTTATGTCAGATGACGGAACTACTCAAAAATTAATCGAAGAAACTGGACAAAAAATGGGTTTTATGGAAGTTGACATAACAGAAGAAGGAGCACCAAAGAGAATTATTGATGCCTGTGTCGAAACTTTCGGTTCTATTGACATACTTGTGAATTCAGCTGGATTATGCATCAATATTGAAGATGTAACAATGTTCACTCGAAAAGAGTGGGATAAAATGTTGGCCGTAAATTTAACAGCTGCATTTGAATTAGCTCATGAAGCAGCTAAGTACATGATTCCACAACGTTCAGGAAAAATCATAAATATTGGTTCAATGTTCTCTTATCTTGGAGGTCAGTGGTCACCAGCTTATGCAACTTCAAAAACAGGCTTATTGGGTTTTACGAGAGCATACTGTGATGAGTTGGCTCAATTTAACATACAAGTCAATGGTATTGCTCCTGGGTATTACGCAACAGAGTTAACAACTGCAACAAGATCAAATCCAGAAACAAACAAGCGTGTACTCGACCATATACCAGCGAACAGATGGGGGGAGACGCAGGATTTAATGGGGACTTGTGTTTTCTTAGCAAGTAGAGCATCTGATTATGTAAATGGTGCCATGATCAATGTTGATGGTGGTTATTTAGTTAGATAATAATCATAGATTAAGATATTCAATTATTTAGGAGGCTATTATGAAGACATCGAAAGAGCAAATCATAGATTTCCTTACTGCTGTAGTGGGCAAAGGGAATGTTATCACAGAACAGGAAGTTTTAGTAGAAAGTAGTTTGGATCGATTTAGAAGATATGAGAAGTACCACGGCAGACAAAGCGATTTTATGCCAAGTTGTGTATGTAAAGTACATTCAGCTGAAGAGGTATCAGAAATCTTGAAATACGCCAATGAAAATCTAATACCTGTCATACCAAGAACGGGAGAATCTGCAACTGAAGGTGGTCTTGAAGTGGTTGTAGAAAACACCATCGTTCTGGATGGTAGTGAGATGAATGAAATTATAGAAATTAATGAAGAAAACATGTTAGCAACAGTAGCTTGTGGTGTACCATTGGAAGTTCTTGAAAATAAATTAAGAGAAAAAGGTTATACAACAGGACATTCACCACAGTCAAAACCATTAGCACAGTTTGGAGGTCTTGTTGCAACTAGAAGCATCGGCCAATTTTCAACACTGTATGGTGGTATTGAGGATATGGTTGTTGGGCTTGAAGCAGTTTTCCCTAGTGGTGATATCTGCAAGATTAAAAATGTACCAAGGCGTGCTGCTGGTCCAGATATTCGTCATATTATTATAGGTAACGAAGGAGCTGTATGTTTCATCACTGAAGTGACGGTTAAGATTTTTAAATATCATCCAGAAAATAACCAATTCATGGGATTCTTATTAGATGATATGCGACTAGGATTCAGTATTCTCAGAGAAGTAATGGTTGAAGGATACAAGCCTTCTGTTGCAAGACTTTATGATGAAGAAGATGGTGAATATCATTTTTCACATTTTGCTGATGGACGATGTGTTCTTATTTTTGTTGCAGAGGGCAATAAACATTTAGCGAAAGCAACTGCTGATGGGATTAGAGAAATATTAGTCAAATATAGTGAATTAGAAGAAGTTAATCCAAAGCTTATTGAAAATTGGTTCAATCATCTTAATTGGGATCCTCAATCATTGATTGAAGAGAGAAAAGAAACCCTTGAAACCAACAATATTTGTCACACAACTGAAGTCTCAGGAAATTGGGATGTTATATGTGATATATTTGAAGCTGGTAAGAAAAGAATCAAAGAGAAATTTCCTGATGTAACACTAATGGGTGGACATTCTTCTCATAGTTATTTAAATGGAACCAATATGTATTTTGTCTACTTTTATAATGTGGAATGTCCTGTTGATGAAGAATTGAAGAAATACCATTTAGCTATTAAAGAAATATTGGTTGAGGAGACACTTAAACGAGGTGGAAGTATGTGTCATCATCATGGTGTTGGTAAGCATAGAAGTTATTGGATAAAAGATGAGTATCAATCTTCATATTACATGCTTGAGAATTTAATCGAATCTTTTGATCCTAATAACATTATGAATCCAGGAACTATTCTTGGAAAAAAATAAATTAGATTCATAAGGAGATGGAATTATGAAAAAAAGCACAAGAAAATGGATAATTGTTGCGATTCTTGCAACTGCTGCAGGTATCATATTTGAGTTACCTTATATGCGGTATACCTTTTACGACCCGCTTAGAGAGGGACTTGGATTAACACATGAGCAATTTGGGGAACTTATGAGTTTTTATGGTACATTAGCATTCATTTTCTATTTGCCTGGGGGATGGTTGGCAGATAGAATCTCTCATAAATATTTATTAGGATTTTCTTTGATAGGAACGGGACTTGGGGGTTTTTATCTATCAACATGGCCAGATTTTGGTTCAGCAAAAATACTATTTGCCTTTTGGGGGGTTACATCTGTATTTACATTTTGGTCTACTTTGCTAAAAGCGACAAGTATGCTTGGTGACAAGAGCGAGCAAGGTAAACTTTTTGCTTTAACTGAAGGCGGAAGAGGTATTATTACTTCAGTTATGGCACTTGTGGCAACGGCTATGATAGCTAGACTTGGTGGTAATCCCGAACAATTTATTTTTGTACTATATTTATATTCAGTTGTTTGTATTCTAGTTGGTATAGCAGCCGTTATCTTTGTACCCCATAACAAAATTCCTTCAGAGGATAGAGAAAATGGTATGAATGTTATAAAAGATATGGTTGAAGTTGCAAAAATGCCTATTACATGGTTACTTGCAATTTGCATATTTTCAATTTATACCGTTTATACAACATCAAGTTACTTTACGCCATTCATGACAGAAGTTTTTGGGGTTTCAGCGGCAACAGCAGCCTTAGTAGCAACTTTTAAAAATCACTTATTTAGACCAATCTCAGGTATTGTTGGAACTGCTCTAACGAATAAAACAGGATCATCCATACCGTCCATGAAAATTAGTGTCATTTTCTTAGCGGTTCTTATCGGTATTACATTAGTGCTTCCAGTATCAACAGCATTTGTATTTGCTATAAGTATTGTTATTGCACTTATTGGATTAATGACATTTGTATTAAGAGGTCTATATTTTGCTCCAGTTGGTGAAGTCGGAACGCCTAAACGATTACTTGGAGCTGCAATGGGTCTGATATCAACAATTGCTTTTGCTTCAGATATGTTTAATTTTAAGATTGTGGGTAGAATTCTTGATAATAACCCAGGAATAGGCGGCTATAAGATGGTGTTTATATACATACTTATACTGTTAGGAATCGCCTTTGTATCATTAATTTTCTTGAAGAAAGCATCGGATAATACTATTACTATGAATAATAATGACAAAGAAGAAATAGCACCAAATGACGTTGCATAGGAGTGAAGAAATGAACAATCAATATATTGTAGCAATAGATGGAGGAACACAAAGTACGAAAGTAGCAATTTTTGATGTGTTGGGTAATGAAGTTTGTTCCCACTCAGTAAAACTGCGTGAAATTGAACTCTATGAAAATGGTAAAGCTTTGCATCCAGATGATGATCTTTGGGAGAGTCTAAAAAAAGCGTGTAGAGAAATGTTTAAGCAATTACCAGGTGACAAAAAAGATATCATTGGTGTTGGCTTAGGATCAATTAGATGTTGCAGAGCATTGGTCAAAGAGGATGGTAACTTAGCATCTCCAGTTCAAAGTTGGATGGATATACGATTATCAAAACCCTATGAACATGATGATGATGATGTAAGATATGTTACAACGACTACAGGTTACCTAACATATCGATTAACCGGTGAGACGAAAGATACAAGGAGTAATTATGTTGGACCCTGGCCCATTGATCCAGTGACGTTGGAATGGTATGATGACAAAGCAAAATTTGATACTTATACAACGCCTAGAGAAATGCTTTTTGAACTAGTTGACCCATCAACGGTAATGGGTTATATAACGGAGTTTGCTAGTGAAGCCACTGGTATTCCAGTAGGTGTTCCTGTTGTATCAACATCAAATGATAAGGCTGTTGAAGGCTTAGGAGCGGGATTAGTGAATGATGGTACTGTACTTGTTTCACTAGGTACATACATTACATCCATGATGGTCGGTGAAAAAAATAATCAAAACACCGTGAATTATTGGACGAATCCTGGTGCTACTAAGGATGAGTACTTATATGAAAGTAGTGGCATCAGACGAGGAATGACGACTGTGACATGGATTAAAGACTTAATGGGTAGTGATGTCATCATGGAAGCTGAAAAAAGAAAAATATCTCCCGAAGCATATTTGAATATATTAGCAAGTGATGTCCCTATTGGATGCGATGGGCTCTATACTGTTCTAGATTGGTTAGCTCCTCCTGATAAACAGTATAAGCGGGGGACCATTATCGGCTTTAATGGGACTCATAAAGGTCCTCATATCTTCAGATCAGTTCTTGAAGGTATTGCTTTAACCATGAAGAATAACGCTCAAGCAATGTGTGATGAGTTAGGTATAGAACTAACGAATATCATTGTCAGTGGAGGAGGGTCTAATGGTGAGCTGTTTATGCAAATTTTTGCTGATGTTTTTGGTGTTCCTGCTCACAGAAATATCATAAATGGTTCTGCCAGTATGGGTGCTGCGATTTGTACAGCCTTAGCTCTTGGAATTTACAATAACAGACAAGAAGCTATAGAACATATGGTAAAACGTAGAGATACCTTTGCTCCAATTGATGACAATGTACGTATCTATAGGAAAATGAATGAAGAAGTCTACAAACATATTACTTCATCTACAGATGAGCTTCTAAAAAAATCATATGAAATATTTGGGTGTTAAGAATGAAGATTCTAAACTGTTTTAAAGTAATTGAAGACTTAGATAAAATGACAAAAGATGACTGGCAAATTGCTGGTCGTCTATTTGTCGATACATCTTTTATTAAAACAATGCTTAATGAAAGTGATGCAAGTGCTATTGAACTTGCTCTACGCCTAAGAGACGATAGTGATGGTGAGACCAATGTTTATGGTATCACCATCACGGATAAAAAAGTTAGAAGTTTTATAAAACAATTATATGGACTAAAATATGATGAAGTTGCAGTTTGCAACAGTAAAGGGGAAGACCTCCGATTTAGACCAGACATTATTAGTCGCATCATCGCAGATTATGCTATTGATATCGAAGCAGACATTATTACCTTTGGATCCAATGCACCAAATGGCAATAATTTTCTAACACCATTTTATGCAGCCGAGATATTAGACATGAAATGTGTCAGTAATGTAATCGATGTCAGAAAGATAAATGATCAGGAATTGATGATTACCCAGCAAGGGGACATAGGAATGGTTAAAATAAAAGTATCTTTACCCATTGTTCTTATAGTAGAGAATGCGCCGGGTACTACTTTGAGAATACCTACTTTGAAAGATAAAATGCAAGGAAGTAAAAAGGAAGTCTATGAGATAGATATGGACAGCTGTAAAGTATCCTCTATAAATGTAATGAAACCTGTTAAGTTAAGTCCTATTGATAATTCTAGAAATCATGAAGTCATTAAGAAAGAAGAGCTGATTCAGCTTATTGGGGGCAGTGGTCAATGAATATAACGGTCATTATTTCTGATTTTGCAGGAGAACATGAAACCTATTTCAAACAGTTGAAGAGTTTTATCAAAGATTGTATAGCATCTGTAAAAGTAATTGTGATTACTGATAAAGCTAGTCAATACGCTTCTATAGTAGACAGGATTGATGTCATAGAATTTGAAGCATATGATTCAGAAGTTATTGCAAATTATATAGCAAAACATTTAGAGCCATCAAGAAAAATAATTTTTGATTCCAGTATTTTATCAAGAGAGTTAGCAGGGAGATTATCTTACAAACTCAATATTCCTGGTTTGATTGATGTAAGAGCAATGAAGAGTAATAATGAAAGTGTAATTTTTACCAAGCATGTCTATGCAGCTAATTTGGTTGCAGAATTTGAAACAATAGATTTTTGTATTACCCTGTCAAAGACAGTACCTAAGTCAGAAGAATCATTAAAACCATCAACCATTAATAAAGTACATCAAGTGAGTATGGATAGTACTGTAAAGGTTCTATCAGTTAATCCCATACTAAAAGAAAAGGATAAAGATATGCTCATTGTTATTGGAAGAGGTGTTGATGTAACCAATGATCTGAATAAAATTAAAACCCTTACAGCCCATATGGATGCAGATTTAGGTGCATCAAGACCAATATGCATGGGTGGTTATGTATCTTTAGAACATTTAGTAGGCGTTTCTGGTAAGATTTATAGTCCTAAGATATGTATAACACTAGGTGTATCAGGAGCTTTAGCGTTTTATCCGGGAATTGAAAAGAGTAAAGTGATTATTTCTATTAATGAAGATAAAGATGCACCCATCATGAAATATTCAGATTACTGTATTCAAAGTGATTATAAAGATATTGTGAATTATTTGGAGGGGTTATATGAATAAATATCAAGATAAGTATGTTGATTATTTAAGTGATGAGTCTAAATTGCAAGGATTCTGTGACTATATCGAGTTCCCTACATGCGAAGAAGAGGTTATTGACTTACTAAAAAGCAATAATAAAGAAAACAGCATTATAACTGTACAAGGTGGTAGAACTGGAATTGTTGGTGGAAGTGTACCTCATGGTGGTCTACTAATAAATTTGAGTAAAATGGATAAGATATTCACTATTGATGATGATATACTTTCAGTAATGCCTGGTGTACCGCTATTTGCCATAAATGAATTTGTTAATCGTGAGAAAAAGGGATACTTTTTTCCTGTAGATTGTACAGAGAAAACAGCAAGTATTGGAGGGATTTTCTCAACGGGGGCTAGAGGTCCTAGAAATTATAGCTTAGGTGACAGCATCAAGTACTTTGCTGGGATAGAAGTAATCGACTTTGATGGTCGTAAGCACATCATTTCCACGGAAGATGAGAAAATATATAATTACTATAAAAAGGAAGGAAAAGCAGGCGTAGTTACCCAACTTCGATTAAAATTACTAAAAAAAGCGGAGCATATATGGGGTATTGTTTTTCTTTTTGATAGAACAGAGGATGCTGTTGGTTTTGCCAAAGATGTGGAAGAAAGTAAAATCGAGAATATAATGAGTTTTGAGTATATGAGCGCTAGTGCGATTGCTCTTATTCAAGAATTTCGGTATGGCATGGATAAGCTAAAAGGAGTTCCTGAATTTGAAAAAGATGTCCATATGATTTATACAGAAATTTTTTCGGATAATGAAGAAGATATTGAAAGATCAGCAGAGATTTTGATGGATTTAGCAGCTAATAACCACTCAGATATTGATCAAGCTTTAGCAGTATCCACGGAAGATGACTTGGATAAAATGGCGAATTATAGACATGCAGCAGCTGAATGTTGCAATATGTCCATCGAGCAAGCAAAAAAATCAGATAATAGAATAACAAAATTATCAACTGATATAAGTAATATTAAAGATATATGTCATTATGTGAATCTACAAACAGATATTCGATATGTAGTATTTGGGCATATGCTAGATGCACATTTACATATAAATTTCCTACCACAGAATTATCATGAATATATGGAAGCAAAAGAAATCATCAAAAGGGTATCTATTGAAAATTATTTAAAAGGTGCGACGATTTTTACTGAAAACGGTATAGGTAAATTAAAGCAGTACATTCTTGAAGCTTTGAAAGAAACTACACCTTCCAAACCCCCATATTTGTTGTAGAAATTGCAGTAGCTCCAGCTTTAAGGGCGTTAACAACATCATCTTTTGCACATACTAAGCCACCTGCTATGATAGGAACATCAACCAAGTCAACAACCCAACCTAATACTTTTGGCATACAGCCTGGCATAATTTCAATGCAGTCAGGCTTGGAATGTGATATTTGTTTTTCTAGACTGTAAAAAGACATTGAGTCCACAAGAAAGAAACGATGTACTGTGAAAAGACCATATTCTCTAGCCACTTGTATCATATGTGCTTTCGTACTAATAATACCATCTGCTTTTGTCTTTTCCTTAATATATTCAATAACTACATCTTTGTGAGATGTACCTTCCAGTAAATCAACATGAACAAATGCAAGTTTGCCTGAATTTTTAACTTTATCTATGATATCGCTGATGGTTAATATGTTACCATATAGAACAAATACAACGTTGCAATCGGATCTTAGGACTTCATCTAAACCTTTGTTGTCTTTAACACCACCTATGATTGGATTATCTTCTAATAGGGAAAGTAAGTTTTTCATAGTAACCACCTCTTTAATCAATTTAGTAGCATAAGTTATATAATTATTATACAACATTGATGACTAATATCAAGTTAATTATACTTAAAATCGACTTATTTTGATAACATGACTAATGATATAAAAAAATTACTTTTGAGAATCGTATATAGAGAGGTTGAGAGTATACACAAGAAAAAATAAGATTATATAGGGGGCTTTATCTTGAATAATACAAATAGTAATACTGAAAAATCATTATTAGCAAAAATTAGACCATTTGTTTTTTTTCCAGCATTTATTTTGCTGATTATGACAATTGTATTGAACTTTGTGAACTATGATGCTTTTTTAAGCATAACAACATTAGCTAAAGATTTCATGGTCATTGACATGGGGTGGGTGTTTAGTATTGTTGGAGTAATGTGTGTCATCGTCATTGTCTTGGCGTATTTTTCACCACTAGGGGAAGTGAGACTTGGTGGAAAAAACGCGAAACCAATGCTAAAAAAATCATCATGGTTTGCCATAACATTGTGTACAACCATAGCAGCAGGCATACTTTTTTGGGGTACAGCTGAACCAATGTGGCATTTAGCTTATCCACCAGAATCATTAGGAATAGCTCCTATGTCGCCAGAAGCAGCCAAATTTGCTATGGAGACCATGTTTCTTCATTGGACTTTCATACCTTATGGAATCTATGCAGTACCAACTATCGTATTTGCTTTTGCTTATTATAATATGAAGCGTTCATTTAGTGTTGGATCTCAAATATCACCTCTAATATCGCATAATAATCAAAGAAAAATAAACGGAATCATAGATGCTATTGTTCTCTTTACAGTAGCTGCGGGGATATCTTCTTCATTCGGTACTGCTGTTATGAATATGGGGGGCGGATTAAACGCCCTTTTTGGTATGGATAATGATAAAACCCTTTGGATAATGATCACCATTATGGGTACAATAGCTTTTATCATTTCTTCTGGTACAGGTTTAATGAAAGGAATTAGGGTATTATCCGATGTTAATGTATATCTTTATTATGTCATAATTGCAGCATTGCTATTTCTGGGTCCTTTCACTTATTTTTCGAGTTTGGGTACTGAAGCTTTTGGAGGATTTATTGATAACTTTTTTTCTAAAGCTTTGTTTACAGGTGCATCTTCTGGAGATTCATGGGCTTCAGGTTGGACAATGTTTTACTGGTCTAACTGGATGGCATGGGCTCCTGTTTCAGCTGTATTTCTAGCAAGGATAGCTTATGGTTACAAAATTAAGGAAGTTATTATGATGAATTTCATTGTACCTAGTATTTTTAGTACTGTTTGGATGACAATACTCTCAGGTACAACTATTAATTTTCAATTGACAGGAAAAGTGGATGTAATTGCTAAGATGAATGAGCAAGGATCTGCAGCTGCAGCGTATGCTGTTCTCAGTGAATTACCTCTTTCAGGTTTAATTATAGGTATTTATTTGATCGCGGTAATGATTTCTTTTATCACAGCTACAGATTCAACAACCAATGCTATGGCAAGTATATGTACTTCTGGCATTAAAGATGGAAGCCAAGAAGCACCATTATTAATTAAGGTAGTTTGGGGAATTATCATCGGTGCAGTATCTTTAATTTTCATTGCAACCCTTGGTATTGATGGAATAAAAATGCTTTCATATCTAGGTGGTTTTCCAGCATTATTCTTAGGTGTCTTAAGCATAGTTTCTTTGTTACTGATGATGAAAAAATCAGACAAGTACGATGTGGTTTCCAAGGACGGATAAATGCAAGATAACTTCTTTAGAGAGGATAAAACTAAGTTCAGTAATTATGAAAGCAAAAGAATCGTAGTAAGAATTGTTTGAGAAGCATTTCTGTACTGATATTGGTGATGATAATAGAAGTTATAATTTATGAGGAGGGTTACCTCCTCTTTTATAGTGGAAAAAAGCTAAGAGTATTATTAGCATGGTATATATGTCGAATTATAATAGTTATCTGCGATTTTATGATTTAAAATGTATAAGATAAGCAAGATTATTATGTCTATAAGCAATTTACCTTGACTATCTTTAGAGGTGGTAATAAAATTACAAGTATAATATATTTTGGTGTTTTTATGATTACAGGTATTTATTACCAAGATGTTTTTTGTTATAATAAGGAAATGAGCTGATATAATCATAATATATAGAGTTAGGGGGTTGTTACGACGGAGTTATTACAATATGCTGTTACAGGGGTTAATATTATACCTACTGTATTGTTAGGGTTAGTATTGTTTTATTGGATCAGTGTTATTGTTGGTACTTTAGATTTTGATTTTCTTGATTTTGATATAGACCTTGATGCTGCTGATCAATCAGGACCTTTTTATGCTATATTAGCCTTTCTAAATGTAGCTGAGTTGCCTTTTATGTTGGTTTTTAGTATATGGATGCTCAACTTTTGGATAGTAACTATGATGATGTATTACTTACCCATAACTGCTGGAGGGGCGATACAAGGGATATTGCTACTACCAGCTTTAATCGTGAGTATGATCATTACTAAGTTTGAGTCAAAACCGTTAAAAGGTATATTTAAGTATAGCAATATGCAAGATAATAGAGGTAATCAAGTAATCAAACAACTATGTGTACTTATTTGTGATGTCAATAGTGGGAGAATAGGACAGGCAGAAATAAAAAGAGATGGAGCTCCCTTAATCTTTAATGTTAAGTCAGAATATGATGGAGATTCATTTGTAAAAGGTGAAGTTGCATTCGTTAATAGAAAAGACACCGATAAGAATATATATTACATCGTGAAATTTGAGGAGTGATAAGAATGGATTTTTTAAGTCAAGTTACTTTAGTCAGTATTGGGGTAGCGGTTATTGTCATTGTAGGATTATTAGCGCTGTTTTCAAGGTTCTATCATAAAGTTGAGCAAGGTAAGGTCATTGTTAGAAATGGTGTTGGTGGTCCTATCGTAAGTTTTGGCGGCATGTTTGTCGTACCAATCATACACAGATATGAAGTGATGGATATTTCAGTAAAGAGAGTAGAGATTGCCAGAGAAGGTAAAGATGGCTTAATTTGTAAGGATAATTTAAGAGCCGATATTAGAGTTGCTTTTTTCGTTAGAGTAAACCAAACCAGTGAGGATGTTTTAAAAGTAGCACAATCATTAGGTTGCCAAAAGGCATCCGATCCTACTACTTTAATGGAGTTTTTTGATGCAAAGTTCTCAGAAGCCTTAAAAACAGTAGGTAAAAAGTTTGACTTTGTTCAGCTTTATACTGAAAGAGAGACTTTTAAAAGTGAAATTCTCCAGATCATTGGAACAGACTTAAATGGTTATGTCATGGATGATGCAGCTATCGATTATCTAGAACAAACAGACGTTAATCTATTAAATAGCAATAATATTTTAGATTCAGAAGGTATTAAGAAAATCACAGAGCTTACTGCAGAGCAACGTATCTTAGCTAACCAAATAGAAAGAGATGAGCAAAAGACACTTAAGCAACAGGATGTAACAGCAAGAGAAGCTATACTTGAACTTGAGAAGCAAAATGCAGAGGCAGAGGCAAAGCAAAAACGTGAGGTTTCTATTATCAATTCTAGAGAAACTGCAGAAGCTGAAAAGGTTGCTCAAGAAGAGCGATTTAAGTCAGAGATGGCAAGAGTTAAGGCTGATGAGGAAATTGAAGTTGCTGAACAAAACAAAGAGAGACAAGTAATTATTGCTCAGAAAGCAAAAGAAAGTACAGACGCTGTTGAAACTGAAAGAGTTGATAGAAAAAGGTTACTTGAAAGAACCGAGAAAGATAAATTAGTGGAGCTTGCTACTATTGCGAAAGAAAAAGAAGTAGAAGTTGAAAAGAAGAATATTCAGACAGTCATCAGAGAAAGAGTAGCTGTTGAGAAAGATACAGTTGTAGAAGAAGAGAAGATCAAAGATACTCGTGCGATTGCTGAGGCAGATCGTTATAAGACTGTGGCTATTAAAAAGGCAGAGGAGCAAGCAGAGCAAGACCTTATTATCAAGGTTCAAACGGCAGAGGCTTCTAAACAAGCAGCTGAAAGAAATGCAGAAAAAACTGTTATTGATGCAGATGCAAAATTAAAAGCATCACAAAAAGAAGCAGAAGCAATTAAGGTTATTGTAGATGCTAATATTCTTGAAGAGTCTACCAGTGGTATTGCTGAAGCAAAAGTTATTGAAGCAAAAGCTTTAGCGCAGGCGAAAGGCGATACAGCGAAGATTGAGGTAAAAGAAAAAGAAGGAACCGTTGAAGCAGATGTCTTAAAGAAAAAATACCTTGCAGAAGCAGAAGGTATCAAAGAGAAAGCTAATAGTATGAAGGCATTAGATGAAGTGGGCAGAGGTCATGAAGAGTTCAAACTTCAACTTGAAAAAGAGAAAGAAATTGAGCTTGCTAATATCAATATTCAGACAGAAATTGCTCAATCACAAGCTTCAGTTATTAGAGAGGCACTTAAGTCAGCTAAAATTGATATCGTTGGTGGAGAAACCATGTTCTTTGATAAGATCATTGGTTCAATTGCTCAAGGTAAATCCTATGATCGTCTAGTTAATAATAGTGAAGTACTTTCAGACATTAAAGAGACATTTATTACTGGTGATCCAGAGTACTTCCAAAAACAGTTACAGGATTTAGTTAGTCGATTTAACTTAACATCAGAAGACTTGAAAAACCTATCCATAGCTGGTGCTGTTAATAAAATGATGAAAAATGCTGATGGAGAAGATAAGACAATGCTAGGTAAATTGTTGGACACTGTTGATAAGGCAGGAGTAGGTAATTTACCAGCAAAAATGATTGACACTAAACTTAAATAAGTTGAATCAAGGAAAATATATTGAACTAAGATTGAGAGCTGTATTAAATCTTAGTTCAATGTATATAGATGAGGTAGATAATATTGGACGTTAGAGATGATAAAGAGATAAAGAAAAAAGGAAATAACAATGATGGTATGGAAAATGGTACTTATGAGGTCATTAGAAATCGTCTTATTAAACATGGAGATGACTTAAAGGAACGTTTGGAAAAGCTTAACACAGTGAGAAAAGAAGTCTTTGGCTCCATTGAGACAAAGCTTCTTGGTAGTGAGCGAATCATAACTGAGAACAATTGTATACCACGAGATATGGCACCTGTAGATGATTGCTTTATATTTGGTTACAATGTCCATATTGGCCTTAAAACTAAAGTTGAGCTGAGTGATGTATTTTCTATTTATCACTTTAAAGATCGTACCTTTCAGAAACAAAATCTTAATCTCATTAATGACCAGCAGTTTGTAAAAGACTTCGATGAACTGTACAAATATTATAAGAATACATTTTTTGCCAAATTTACTATAACAGAACCCTATTTCTATATGATTTTTCAGACTGGAAAGAGTGCCACAGATATTAAAGTATTTAAATGGTTGATTGAAGGCAATAAGCTCACATACGTTGATAGTAGAAGTGACCATGAGGTTAAGTTTACAAATAAAAATGAGTTTAACTATATCAAAGCCACCCGGGATGACCAACGCAATGGACTTTATCCTCATGTTTCTATTCTAGATAAAGTTTTTGTTGAAACAATCAATGGTGATCTTACAATTAAAGTTGAGGATAATACAGAGACTGGTAAGGGCATATATTCAGAAGCTGTAGAGGACAAAGATCAGAATCTTGACGATGCAGAGATTTACTATGCAGACTTAGACCAATTGATCATATTAAAAATCCGACCATTTAATGAAACAGACTTCAGATATTTTGTTTTTAACAACAAATTAAAGAATATTGTTAGAATCGATTCAATAAAAGATACTTGTTTATTATTGCCTGGGAATCATGGACTTATTTTTCCGAAAGGCTATTATTTACAAAATGGTGAACATAAAATATTTGATGTTCCCAATGAAAATTCAGTTTTTGATCAGATGGTCACTTCATCAAATGGAGAAGATTATCAGTATATTTTTTATAACATGGATAGCGGTATATACATTGTCTATTCCTATAACATCATCGAGCAAACAATAGAGACACCAATCGTATGTAGCGGCTACTCTCATTTTAATAACGGTGAAATGATTGTATTCAAACATGAAAATGAGCCAAGAAAGAATCACATGATACAAATTTGGCAAACGCCTTATGTAGGTAAAAATTATGTAAGAGAAGGTCAAAGTGATTCCATTCTTTTTAATATCGGCAATAAAGATATAGTTAACTGCATGGCTGATTGCAAAATTGTCTACAAGCTCATTACAAAAGGTGAGAGTTACCAGAGTATTTATATTGATATAGTTAAAGAAGCTGAGCAAATCATTGATGGGTATTTCTGGTTAGATAAACAAGAAGTATATAATTTAAAAGAAGTTCTTTTAAGTATAAAAGAGACCTCTACTTTCGCCATTGGTGAGTTTGAAAAAGTAGTTCGAATAAAGAATTCAACTAAAAAGCAAATTACTGATGTTAATAATGAATCTGAAGAACTCCTTAAAAAACTTCAGTACGGTACCTTTGATTCAGTAAACGAATACGTCAAGGTATTAGCTGACATACGGAATCTACGAGGTAAAATTGTTTCACTAAGAGATTTAAGGTATACAGACCTTGATATTGTTGAATCCCTTGATACGAGAGTAAGAGAAAAGAATGAAGAGTTCTCTAAAAAATGTGTTGAGTTCTTAATTAAGCCAGAAGGGCTTAAACCTTATGCTGATCAAGTACAAAAGTTACATGATGAAATCGAAGATGTTCATAAATCGAAGGAAGGTAAGGAGCTTGCAGAAAAGATGGATGACACTTCTGCTGATTTAGAGCTTCTTATCGATATTGTAAGTAACTTTAAGATAGAAGATCCTACAATGACAACAGAGATCATAGAGAAAATTTCATCCCTATTCTCACTCCTTAATAATGCTAAAGCGAGATTAAAAACAAGGGTAGAAGAATTTACTAAAAGTGAAATGACAACCCAGTTTAATTCTCAAATGAAACTACTTAGCCAGGCTGTAGTCAATTATCTGGATGTCTCAGATACGGTAGATAAATGTGATCAGTACCTTAATAAGGTTATGGTTCAAATACAGGAATTAGAAGGCAAGTTCGCTGAATTTGATGAGTATGTCATTCAACTTAGTGAAAAAAGAGAAGAACTCTATAGCGCTTTTGAAAGTAAGAAACAAGCCCTTTTAGATAAGCTTAATAAGCGGATGACCTCTCTATTTAACTCATCTGAACGTATTATGAGTGGAATTGCCAATAGGGTAAAGAATTTTGATTCTGTTGAAGATATTAATGGCTATCTAGCTACTGACATTATGGCAGAAAAGGTTCGCGACATCATAGCTACTTTAAGAGAACTAGGGGATACCGTTAAAGCTGACGAGATCAGCTCAAAATTAAAGACCTTAAAAGAGGATGCCATTCGTCAACTAAAAGATAAGCAAGAACTTTATGTCGGAAATGATAATGTTATCAAATTGGGTCAACATCATTTCTCTGTTAATACAAAAGCCATCGACTTGTCTATTGTTCAAAAGGATGCCGACCTGTATTACCATATAACAGGAACTGATTTCTGGGATAAAGTAAATCATGAGGAGATTGACAAGTATGGGCATGTGTTTGGACAGAGTATCGTGTCAGAGAATGAAGATGTTTATAGAGCTGAATACCTTGCCTATTTAGTGTTTAAAGCTGCAAGTAATAAAGAATTAGAAAGCATAGATAATTTATATTCTATGTCTGAGTCTCAATTGGTTGAAGTGGTTCAAAAGTTCATGGAACCAAGATACAAAGAGGGTTATACAAAAGGTGTACATGATTTCGATGGAGCAAAGATTCTAAAAGCATTACTAGAACTACATCAAAACATTGATTTGCTAGTCTATAAGAGCGAGGTTCGGGCGTTAGGAAGAATGTACTGGAATTGTTTAGCTGATGCTGAAACAAAGGATTTGCTCTTTCTTAGATTAAGGGAATTAGCAAAGGTTAATTTATATTTTAAAGCAACACCTAATTTAGAGAGCTACATTCCATATATTATTGAAAAGCTTGAAAAGACATTTGATTCGATGACTTTCTTTGATAAAGAAGATGTTCCTAGCGCGGCAGAATATCTTTGTAAAGAGATCATGAAAGGTGAAGAATTTGTTGTCAGTAGAGAAGCTAAAAGAATATATGATGGATTCATGATGTATTTAAGGGATAAGAAGGCAATGGATGATTTCACAGCATCCATAAAAAATAGTTCAAAAGATATAGAAGGACTATTCTATCTTATCAAAGAGTGGATTCATGCTTATCGATTAGATATCTTGGTACAAAATAATCAAACTGAATCTGAAGAGCTTTCTGATATCAATGTGAGTATATTTGAAAATATTGATGAGGAAGAATTGTTTGGTGTACTTGATGAGGTTATTGTTTTGCTCATTGAAAATAACTCTAATTTGGGTAGAGTTATTAGCGTTGACACTAAATTAAATATAACAGGATTAGTTGGAACACATAGGGTTATTGATAATGGTTCATATAAACTAGCTTATACTCAGTTTATGAATAAGTTAGTACATTATGATGATGTCATAGCTATAGATTATATGAAGTTTCAGGAAATTAAGAAGGAACTTATACAAGGCTTTAAAGATGAACTGCATTTAGATGACTTTAAACCTAAAGTACTCACCTCATTTGTTAGAAATAGGTTAATAGACGAAGTTTACTTGCCTTTAATAGGAGATAATCTTGCTAAACAAATCGGTGTTGTTGGAGAGAATAAGCGAACAGACCTTATGGGGATGTTGCTATTAGTTTCTCCGCCTGGTTATGGTAAAACGACTTTAATGGAGTATATTGCAAGCAGACTTGGCATTATTTTAGTCAAAGTTAATGGTCCTTCCCTAGGTCATGAAGTGACATCATTAGACCCAGCTAAAGCTAATAATACCAGTGCAAGAGATGAACTGAGAAAGTTGAATCTAGCCTTAAAGATGGGTAACAATGTTATGATCTATGTTGATGATATTCAACACTGTAACCCAGAGTTTTTACAAAAGTTCATTTCATTATGCGATGGTCAACGAAAGATAGAAGGGGTTTACAATGGTGTAGGGCAGACCTATGATTTAAGAGGTAAGAAGGTAGCCGTTGTTATGGCTGGGAACCCTTACACAGAAAGTGGTGAAAAATTCAAGATACCAGATATGCTTTCTAATAGAGCTGATGTCTATAATCTTGGAGATATGCTTAGAGAAAATGAAGAAGCATTTAAACTTAGTTATATTGAAAATAGCTTAACTTCTAATACCGTACTGAGTAAGCTATCTAGTAGAAGCCAAAAGGATCTTTACGGTCTTATTGAAATGGCTAGTGGAGCCGAAAGAGAAAATGTTAACTTTGAGAGCAATTACTCTATCGATGAACTTAATGAATATGTTGGTGTTATCGAAAAGTTATCTCATGTGAGAGATATTGTTCTGAAAGTGAATATGGCATATATCTATTCTGCTGCTCAAGCTGATGAGTATAGGAGTGAACCACCTTTTAAGCTTCAAGGTTCTTATAGAAATATGAACAAGATTGCTGAGAAAGTTGTTTCTGTTATGAATGAAGAAGAGCTGTTCCAAGTCATTCTTGGAAGCTATGAAAATGATTCACAGACATTAACAACTGGGGCAGAGGCAAATATGCTTAAGTGGAAAGAGATAGTGGGTCGTCTAACCGGTGAAGAACAACAACGCTGGGATGAGATTAAGAAGATATTTGTAAAAAATAAGTTAGTCAAGGGTGATGATAAGCTAGGTCAGGCAGTAATGGTTTTAAGTAATCTTACTGAGAATATAGAAGTGATCAAAGATATACTAGCTAAGGGGAGATCTTAAATAGGGATTGATTACGACCAAAAGATCATGACTTGGAAGTTAGGATTGTTTATTGCTATACTATGAGATTTGTTTCATAGTATAGCAATTTACTTTGAAACTAAGTAGTTCACCTAGCTACTTGTAAGGGGAAAACAAGTATAAACAGATGCGAATCTAAATCATATATGATATGGAAATATTGAGTAAGACCTAATATGAAGGAGGAAAACATGAGTAAAAAATATCGTTTATATCAAATCGATTCATTTACAAAGGAAAAATTTACTGGAAATCCGGCTGGTGTTGTAACAAACGCTGATGGGTTAAGTGAAAGTGAGATGCAGAAAATAGCAAGAGAGTTAAACAACTCTGAAACAGCTTTTATTTTTTCTTCAGATTCAACTGACCATGATGTTTATATACGTTATTTTACTCCTGTAAATGAGGTTCCAATATGTGGGCATGCTACTATAGCTGCACACTATGCACGTGCTGTAGAAAATAATCTTAATACTACAAGAATCAAACAAAAATCAGGTGTTGGGATTCTTCCAGTTGATATCATCAAGACAAAGGATGATTATAAAATTGTAATGACCCAGGGAAAAATTGAATTTGGTAATTATATTGAGGGTGTGAACAAGGAAGCTTTATTATTGGCTATAGGTATTAGTGAAGAAGATCTATTAGAAAACTGTCCTATTCAAATTGCATCAACTGGTCACTCTAAAGTTATGATAGGCATAAGAAGCAGTACAAAGTTAAATCATCTAGGACCAGACTACAACGCTCTTTCTAAGTTGAGTGAAATCATAGGAAGTAATGGATATTATGTTTTTACACTGGATTCCCCAAGTAAAAACATCTTTGTTAAAGGTAGAATGTTCGCTCCTGCAATCGGTATAAATGAAGATCCAGTCACAGGAAATGCTAATGGACCTCTAGGGGCTTACCTTGTTCATCATAAACTGGTAAAACACAAGGGGGCATTTTTCAAATTCAAAGCTAAGCAAGGAGAGGCTATTGGTAGGTCTGGTATTATTGAAGTTGAAGTTAGTATAGAAAATAAAGAGCCTGTTGAAGTGAAAATTTCCGGAGAAGCAGTAAATGTTTTTCAATCAGAATTGATGATATAACTCAAAGTACATATGGATCTTAACATAAGAAAAGAATCTCTTTATATAGGAGATTCTTTTCTTTTATCTAACATCTTAGACTCACATTATCCTCACACGCAACTGCTATAGTATAAATATGTTCATGATCATTACATTTTGATTAAAGGAAAGGAGTTAAAGATTATGAAAAAGATATATATGAAGAGATTCTTGATTTTAGGGGTAGTGAGTATGCTGACAATAGCATTAATGGTAGGATGTTCAGACTCACCTAATGTTGATGTTGAAAATGGTAACAATGAAATTGCAGAATCACATCAAGAAAATGAGAATGGTGAAGGCAGTGAGGCAGAAGGTGGTAACGAGTCAGGAGCAACTCACACTGAAGGAGGCGAAGGGCATTCAGAAGAAGGCGGCGAAGGTGAGAGTGGAGATCCATCAAGTCCAATTTTACAATTAGATGAAGGTTGGGATGGTGTAGTTAATGGTATCCGTACGGATATGCAATATGACCAAGCCAAAGGAAGATTTTACGGAATCGTTGAAAATGTAACCGACCAAGTTATTAAAGGTATTTTAATTGAGTTAAATTTAAAATCAGGAACAAAAACAGTAGTGGAACTTGGACCAGAACCAGTAGGGGATCTACAACCTGGAGAAAAAGCTAATGTAGAATTATTAGTAAGTGAAGAACCAGAAGCAAAGGGAGTTAAATTTGATGCATGGGAAATACATCCAGAGGCTGAAGGCCAAGGCAGTGAAAGTGGTGAGGGCGAAGAAGGAAGCGGTGAAGCTGGGGAATCTCATAGTGGAGAAGGATCAGAGTCAGGTGAGGAAGGAACCAGTACAGGAGCGTTAACTCTAGCTAAGAATGAAATTTATGATATAGCGAAGAATGGCGGAAGATTGATTCTTCAATATAATAGTTCAAAAAAAGCTTTTGAGGGTACACTGCAAAATGTAAGTAACCAAGTTTTAACAAGAGCAAGAGTAGAAATTCACTTAGATAGTGGAACAGAACTTGGCCCAACAACTCCAGTAGACTTGGCTGCAGGAGAAACCATTAATTTCTCTTTACCAGTTAATGAGGACTTTAGTTCATGGGTAACACACGCTGAATTTGGTAGTGGTGAAAACGGGGAGAGTGGTGAAGCTTCAGAACATGGTACCTCAGGTGAAAGTGGAAGTGGTGAAGCAAGTGAATCCCATAATGAAAATGGTAGCAACTAAATAATAGGTGAAGAACGAAAGGAGAAAACAAAAAATGAAAAGAAATAGAAAAAGTATAATAATAACAATTGTTTTAGTATTGATATTAAGTATTGGTACAGTTAGCGCAACTATAAATCCAGTGAGCATATTTATTGATGGAAATCAAATACAAAGTGATATAGAACCCATAATAATAGACGGAAGGACGATGGTCCCATTAAGATTTATTGCTGAAAATTTTGGAGCTACAGTGGAGTGGGATGAAAATACGAACTCTGTCATCATCACAAGTGCTTCTTACGAAGGTAATGAATCAGGAGCTACCCATCCAGAGGGTAGTGAAGGATATTCTGAAAATGATGAAGGCGAAAGTGGAGATCCATCAAGCCCTATCTTACAATTAGATGAAAGTTGGGATGGCGTAGTCAATGGTATCCGTACAAACATGCAATATGATCAAGCCAAAGGAAGATTTTATGGAATCGTTGAAAATGTAACGGATCAAGTTATTAATGGTATTCTAATCGAGTTAAATTTAAAATCAGGAGCAAAAACTGTGGTAGAACTTGGACCAGAACCAGTAGGGGATCTACAACCAGGAGAAAAAGTTACTGTAGAATTATTAGTTAGCAAAGAACCAGAAGCAAAAGGTGTACAGTTTGATGCATGGGAAATACACCCAGAAGCAGAAGGCCAAGGTAAAGAGACTGGAGAAGGAGTAGAGGGAAGCGGTGAAGCTGGTGAATCCCATAGTGGAGAAGGATCAGAGTCAGGTGAAGAAGGAATGAGTACAGGAGCAATGACCTTAGCAAAAAATGAAACCTATGATGTGACAAAGAATGGTGCAAGATTAGTACTTCAATATAACAGCTCAAAAAAAGCCTTTGAAGGAACATTGCAAAATGTGGGTAATCAGGTATTAACAAGAGCAAGAGTGGAAATACACTTAAACAATGGAACAGAACTTGGTCCAACAACACCCGTTAACTTGGCAGTAGGAGAAAACATTAATTTATCATTACCAACTAACGAGAGTTTTAACACATGGGTAACTCACGCAGAATTTGGAAATGGCGAGAATGGTGAAAATGCAGAAAGCGGTACGTCTACTGAATCTGGAGAGAGTAGTGGAGGTTCAAGAGAGGGTACATCTGAATCTAAAGAGAGCGGAGAATCTCATGGAAGTGAGGGATCTGAAGGTAGAAATGATTAATAGATGAGTTAAAAAGCAGTCAGGGTGACTGCTTTTTACACAAGTAACAAAAAGGATTTGATATTACCTTGCCACAATAAAACAGGTATTGTATACTTTTTACTATACATATAGGATGATATTAATGATGAATACATAGTTAATGATTTAGGTGATGATATGAATATTTTAGTTGTTGAAGATGATAAAAAAATGAATAAACTTATAAAAGATTATTTACTTCAAGAAGAATATAAAGTTTTTTCTGCCTATGATGGCGAAGAAGCGTTAACTATATTTGATGAGGAAAATATTGATCTTGTGATTTTAGATGTTATGATACCTAAACTGGATGGTTTTTCAGTATGTCGTCGATTACGCAATAAATCTGATGTACTTATTGTCATTGTTAGTGCAAGAAGTGAAGAAGATGACAAATTGATGGGGTTTGAGTATGGTGCAGATGAGTATGTCGTAAAACCATTTAGCCCAAAAGTGTTGTTGGCTAGAGTGAATGCTTTAATTAAGAGAGTTTTCCGTAACAAAGATAAAGATATCATAAGTAAAGGCATCATAACCATTGAGACTAATAAATTAAAAGTAACTGTTAGTAAAGAAGCAATCACATTAACTGCTAGAGAATATGATCTTCTTCTAGAACTCGTTAATAATGAAGGGTATGTTTATTCTAGAGATAAGTTAATTAATTTGATATGGGAGTATGATTATTTTGGTGATGGTAGGATAGTGGATACAAATATTAAAATGCTGAGAAAAAAATTAAAAGAAGCATCGAAGTATATCATAACTGTTGTAGGCAAAGGGTATAAGTTTGAGGTGACGGAATGAAAAAGTCCATTAGTTATAAGCTTTTCAGTGCTATATTTGTTGGCTTTATCTTACTAATCGCTGTCTTAGTTATTGCTTTAAATATATATTTTAGTCAGTATTATGAGCAAGCTAAAATCAATCAACTTATAAATGCTATTAATCAATTCGAAGTAGACTATGAACTGAACAATTGGTCGAATGATGAACTTTATAGACAACTAGACTTATTTTCTGTGAATAATAATGTAACCATATCAGTTGCAGATGAAGTTAACGAAGAAAGAGAAGAAAGAGAAGAAAGAGAGAAAGAGGACAAAAACACTGAGGAAGAAATAGATGGTATTGAAGAAAGTCATAATGATGAAAAGGCGAAATATGTTTTATTGACTATTGTGGAAAGTGATAACAATTATTATGATCTATTTATTACATCTGAAGAATATGATAACCTTAACATTCAGCAGGGAGACTGGATTGACCTTGAAGGAGTAATCGGTGAAAATGATGTCATAACACCTATTCATATGAACTCCGTTGTGATGGATGTCAATAATAATGAAAATATTAAAGGCGATATCATAAACATATATGCTCAGATTATTAGTGTTAAAGAAAACTTAACCCTTCCAAGTAAGACCGGAGATGAGATCTTCTCTATACAAGAAACAGGGTCCAAAAGTGATGTTATCTATACAATCAGTGAAATTCCCCATACAGATATCAGACAAGTTGAGCTGAGAAGAGCGATAAGAATTAATGGTAGTGACAAGTACTTATATGTCTTGGCATCACTACAACCCATTAGTGAAACAGTCCGCGTACTAACATCTTTTTATCCATACATGCTGTTGTTTTCTCTAATAGCTTCCTTAATTCTTGCATTTATACATTCCTTCTGGGTCAGTAGACCCATTATTACAATTAATAATGCTGCTAATAAGATGGCACATCTAGATTTTGACATTAAGCTTGAGGAATCACGTAGTGATGAATTGGGGCAGCTATCAAGGAGCTTAAACTCTATGTCAAAAAGTCTAGAAAGATCTATCAATGAATTAACAAAGGCAAAAGATCAACTACAAGAAGACTATGATTTAGAAGTTAGAAGGCAAAAGGCACAACACGAGTTTGTTGCCAATGCATCTCATGAATTAAAAACGCCTATAGGTATCATAAGGGGCTATGCGGAAGGCATTAGAGATGGTGTTGGAAAAGATCATACCGAAGAATATGTTGATGCTATAGTGGAAGAGAGTAAAAAAATGGATGACTTAGTACAGAGTATGCTTCAAATATCTAAATTTGATCTTTTGGGTAACAAATTAACTAAAGAAGATATGGACCTAGAAGTCATGGTTTTTAACTTAATACAGAGTTTTGAACATATGCTATCAGATCGGGGACTACTCATTGATTTCTCAGGTGAATGGGGTCATATAAACTGTGAAGAAAAGATGATGAAAAGTGCTATCCAAAATTTAATGAGCAATGCAATCAAATATGCTGATGATAACAGTATCATTAAAATTCGGAGCATCATGTATGATACTCAACATAAGTTTGAAATTGAAAATTGCTGTGAGTCATTTACTGAAGAAGATAAAGTCAGAGTTTGGGAAAAATTCTATAAGAAAGATCTTTCACATAATCGAGAGGTCGATGGAACAGGACTTGGACTTTCTATTGTTAAAAGTATAATTGAGGCACATGAGTTGAAATATGGTGTTTATAATGTCAATGACGGTGTTGTTTTTTGGTTTTCATACTAGTTATCTTTTCAACCAGTTTAAAATAAGATTCTAAAAACTAAATTAATCATAAGAAAGCATCTACCTGTAAGAGGTAGGTGTTTTTGTTGATTTGATATGGTGAAAAGTGTAAATATAATCACATGTATTATTATTTTAGTGGTAAATAATATATATAAAGTTGAAGGAGAGCATCAATGATAATTAGATGCTCTCCTATTTATTACTACATTTTTGATAACTTAATCCCGTTGATTAGAAGCACAAGAGCTTCTGAATAACTTTCAATAAAATTTGGAAAGCAGTAGTTTATATTTGAAAGTTCAGTGGCCTCTTTCTGAATTTCAGAAGGGTTACATAGTGGGTATTTACCTATAGCAAGCGACATTGACAACTCTAATAACTTAGAGCTATCTTCTTGATTGAATTCTGGAATATTATGTTTGATAGCATCCAGCATTCGAACTTGAATAGGTAACAAATTGTTTTTAAAATATATCAGTGTGTCTAAATTGGAATTACGTTCTAAAATCATGAATAGCAATGACATCAACTTTAAATATCTAGGATGCCTTGCGAGGATAGTTGCCCATTGATAAGCTAAATTTTTCGTATCTAACGTTTCTTCTTTTATTAGATTAAATTCTAGATCCTCAACCAGAGCAGCCATTTCATCAAGTAAAACATATAAATAAATATCTTCTTTGGAAGAAATATATTTGTAGAGATTACCTCTGGTGAAATTAATTTCTTTCCCGATTTTAGATAATGAAATATCGTGGAAATTCATCTCATCAAATAACTTTGTTGCTGCATCTTTAATCTGTTGCAAGCGGATTTTTTTATTTTCTTCATTTCGAGCCCGTTCAAATGCCATATAATCACCTCGCTTTTATTGCTCTATATTATAGCATAATGATGGAAAATAGACAACACTATGATATTTATAAAGCCGATACTATATATTATAGTTCAAAAAAGTAATAATATTATCTTGACAAATAACAATGTGTTACTTATAATGAGATACATAAGAAACATATTGTCAGTTAAAATCTGTGGAGGAATGGTGAATACAAATGAACAGTTTTGATAATAAGCTACCAAAAACAACAAGTTATTGGAAAGAAAATGAAATGTTTTTTGTAAAGCATAAAAGCTTTCATGTAACATTAGAAGAAGGTAAGGCAATCGCAGAACTATTGCAACATGCTTTTAGTGATACTACAACTAGAGCATTGATTATCGATAATAGAGAAGCTAAAGGAGTTTGGGCACAAGACATCAATCAGCTTTGGAGTGATATTGAAGGGATTGATACCAATAACCCCAAAAAAGTAGTTACACTTACGAATAGCGCTATTGCATCAATGCAGATTAATCGAATTTCTAGGAATAATAATATTTCAAGCTTTAGCAGAGCATTCTTTAGCGACTTAACTGATGAAGTATACGATTTTATAAACAGTTAATCTAGATTATATGGTAATGTTATAAATTTCAGAGATAATTGATAGTATATGATAAGTTAGATTTAGGAATTTAATAACCATAAGATATGAAGGAGGTCAATGATGAGAAAGAAAACAGCGCTTATCACAGGTACATCAAGTGGTATTGGAAAAGAATTTGCACGCATCCATGCTTCAAAAGGTGGCGATCTGATCATTGTAGCAAGACGTGAAGATAAGCTTAAGGCGTTACAAAGTGAGTTGGAAAAGAAACACCATGTAAAGGTAATGGTAATAGTCAAGGACTTGACATTGCCAGAAGCTGCTTCAGAAATCTACAATGAAATAAAAGCATCAGGAATCAAAGTAGATTATTTGATCAATAATGCTGGTTTTGGTGGAAGAGGTAAGTTCCATGAAAGAGATTGGGAGAAGGATTTAGCTATGATTAATTTGAATGTTGTTGCATTAACAACATTGACTAGATTATTCTTACCCGATTTTGTTAAGAGAAATAAAGGAAAAATATTAAATGTATCATCTACAGCATCCCTGATGCCAGGCCCTTTACAAGCGGTTTATTATGCAACAAAGGCCTATGTAACTTCATTCAGTAATGCTATTTCAGAAGAGTTACATGATACCAATATTACAGTAACAGCTCTTTTACCAGGAGCAACTGAGACAGAATTTGCAAGTACATCAGGAATGGATAAAACAAGTTTATTTGAGAATACCTTTAGTGCTAATGATGTAGCAAGAGACGGGTATAATGGTATGGTTGAAGGAAAGCTTAATGTTATTGCTGGTGTTTCATTCGGTCAACGAATGATTATGGGAATGGCTCCAGTGATGCCGAAGAAAATGATGTTGAAACAAATTCGTCAAATGCAAGAAGTTAATAATTAAAGAATAGTAAACCCGAAATATTCAATGTATTTCGGGTTTTCTACTTATAATAGATTTGTCCAGAGATTCGGCTTAATCAATTGTTGTCTGCTTAGGCTACTATTGATTAAGAGTTATTAGTATATAGTTACTTATCTTGATAATCTGAATTAAACCTTCTAAGGATAGCTTCCAAGGGATGCCATACCATGTTGGATAGAAGAACGCTAATAACGAAAGAAATCAATGTTAAAGCAATACTTGTCCATAAGATAACATATCTTAGCCAGGTTAACTTGTCATTAATGGCTGTAGATGGTTGAACAGCTATAAGTTGAAAAGGATAATTGTCATAATCATATATAAATACATATTTAGTGTTAATATCATAGATATCCACATTACCATTGGGATATGGGTTACTATAAAGTGTACCATTACGCATATCAGTCTTAATAGCTTCAAGGGGGTCATTGATTTCATTAGTCGAATGAAATAAGGTAATGGATTGACCTATATTGTTTAATAGAATGTCAGTGTCTTCTGTACTTGTAGAGTGGATAATGTTACCTAAATATTTAGTATCAATTTGTAGAATTATCTTACCTTCAGCAATTGCATTAGATGACTCGAGATTTTGAGTAAAATGAAGAAAAGTTTGATCTTCGTTTAATAGAGGGGAGCTTATGGACCACCCTTTTTTTAGTAGAGCTGATTGAGGTGGTATCGTATAACTAGGTTTATAGACAGTATCAGTTATGTCAGTTACATAGAGTTCACCACTCTTACTAACTAAGCTAATTTTAAAGATACCCGGTATAGTCAGTTTGTAATTTTGTAGGAGATGGTCTAGCTGGTCATTATATGCATAAGTATTTATTTGATTTAATAAACGTTCATCTTTTCCTACTTTTTCAAATGCTCCTTCTATTAGTTGCATATAGGTTTCAATGTTTTCTCCTTTTTGAGCAATGTTAGAAGAACTTAAGGATAGATAATTTTTCTTGATAATATCTCTGCTATAATAGTAACAAAAAATACCTATTAATAAGATGTGTATGGACAATATGAGAAAAAGAATAAACTTGTATTTAAGATTCAATTTTTTCAGCATGATGATCTACTCCTTTCTATAAAATATTGTCCAATTTAATCAATCATAGGTATTGTTATTGTAATGAGAGTGCCCTTACCAGCAGCTGAAGTTATAGAAAGATCAGTGCCTTTACCGTATTCAATGCGCATACGTTCACGAACATTTAAGATACCATAGCCCCCTGATTGAACCTTGGCAGGTTTAAAAAATGCACTGATATCATCATTTCCAATACCGTCATCAGAAATCTGGAAGATTAAAGTACCTTCTTTTAAGAAACCTGAGATGTGAATAGTCCCAGGACCTTTCTTCTTACTGATACCATGTTTGATGGCATTTTCAACAAAGGGCTGAAAAATAAGCTTTAATACTGTATAGTCCAATAAGTCCTCGTCAATGTCAGTAATCAACTCAAACTTATTTGGAAAACGGATTTTCTCAATAGCTACATAACTTTTTACTATATCCAGTTCTTCTTCTAAAGTAATGTATTTGTCACCTTTATGAAGACTTAAGCGGAAAAAGGTAGCTAAAGAGAGAATAATATCAACGATATCTTTTTGATTTTTCATTTTAGCAATCCAAGCAACGGCATCAAGAGTATTGTAAAGAAAATGAGGATTAATTTGGGCTTGGAGAGCTTGTAATTCCAAATCTCTTTGCTTCTCTTTTTCTTGGTTATTAGTCTCAATCAAGTATTGGATTCTTTGTATCAAAGCATCATACGCATGCTCTAACTCCAGTATTTCATTACTAACAGATCCCTTTTCGGTCTCAGTAACATTTCCCTTTATATATTGTTGAATCCTTTGATTGAAGTTGGAGATGGACGTTGATAAAGTTTTGGACAATGAAAGAATCACTAGAGAAACTAATGTTACAGTCAATATAGTTATGATAATAATGCTGGTTCGAATCTGATCCAACTCTTTGAATAGGATATAAGTAGGAATCTTCGTAATGATAGTCCAGTTCAGATGATACCCTCCTATATAGTCATCTAGGTTAGTTGCGACAATAACATCAGATTTACCAAATTGATTGACTCGATTGGATGAAAAGGAGTTTGTATCCATATAGAGATTATTGTCAAAGAGCTTATAGCCAATATAATCCGACTTAGAATGAGAGATGACGTAGTTCTCTCCAGATAGGATAAAGGATTCGCTTCCTTGTGGCAATAAATTATTATAACTAGCATGTAAGGTATCTTCTCTAAGGTAGATGATAGCTATGCCACTATCTTTCATAGTCGAAAGGTTATGCACTTTTAGTATATAGGGTAAGTAAGCCTTACCATTCTGATCATGAACCATTTCACCCCATTGCCATATGAATTTTTCTGATAAATACTGGTTCAGTATTTCAATTGGTGGTGTAGGTAACTGAATATCTTCTAGGGTATGGTTATAGATTATCAAATCATTAGTGATGATCTTAATAAAGCCTATAACTGAAGTCTCATAACCTATATCACCAAAAATACGACTAAGTGATTCTGATTTTTCATCAAAGGTCTTAGAATTATCTCGTAGTAATTTATGAAAGGTATTGTTTTTAAGTAGATTTGAACTAAAAATACTCAGACGATTAAAATTAAGTTCCAATTGGCTACCAGTCTCTTCATGTATCTTATGAATAAATTTAGTGTTTTCATTTTCTATAAATTTTCCTGAAACAAAGAAAACTATCGTTGATAAAACAATAGAAGAGACCATAATCCATAAAATCATCGGAAGCAAAAAAGTATATCGAATCTTGAATTTCTGAAATAGATGAATAGTTCTTTTTGTAGATTTAGATTTCATGATAACTAATAATTCCCTTTCTTTTGTTTATATTCTCTAGGGGTCAATCCTGTTCTTTTTTTGAATACCTGACTAAAATATTTAACATCATAATAACCGACTTTATTAGCTACTTCATAGACTTTGTATTCACCCCGCATTAATAATTCCTCTGCAAGTTTGATGCGGTAGTTGGTAAGATAATCGTTAAAGGTTACAGATACTTCTGATTTAAATAACCTCATGAGATGTGACGCACTTAGGTGCAATGCTTCAGCAGCTTCTTTGATGGTTATATTTTCTTGATAATGTTTATGAATATAATGGATTGCATTTTGTATCTCTGGTCGATAACGAGTGTTAAATAAATCATCATAAAAAGTTAAAGTTGATGCGTCTAAAATCAACTTGTGATCAGCAGCCTGTATAGCCTGTTTGTATTGTTGGTTAAGTTCCAACATGGACTGATTCAGTTGACTGATACCTATGGAATATGTCAAGTGTTTAGGAAGGTTGGACATCCCTTTTCTGTCTATAGTTTCTTCTGTTTGCTTAAAAAAACTATTACAAGCTATCCTTAGTTGATGATGTAATCGCTCTTTATCTGTGACCATGGATTGGAGTAGTATTGCCCATTGAAAAGGAGCAATTTGAACAAATAGTCCATAGTACTCAGAAGCTAAGAGAAGCTGATGAGAAATATTTTTCTCTAAAAAATACTGAAATTGATTACGCTCTGTTATTGTTAAAGACTCCCCAACTCGATGGCGCTGATCAAGCTGTAAAAAGAGAATCAATTGATTGTCTTCACTAAATGGCAAATCTAAAAACTTTATTTTTTCTTGGATTATATCTAATTCATGTATAGATCCTTGGATGAGATTATAAATAAACTGACGCTTAATACTTGTTAATTCTTGTTGCAATTTATTGTAATAATTATGAGTGCTACGCTGCTTTTTTATTTTCTTAATAATTGTTTTCATTGTATCGTAAATAACTTCGTTATCAATTGGCTTCAATAAATAAGCTAGGGCTCCGTTCTCAATAGCTTTTTTTGCATATTCAAACTCATCAAAGCCGCTAAGTATAATAAAGTGAGCATAGTAATCCGATTGATCTGAATATAATTGACGTACGGCTTCCATGAATTCTATACCGTTCATGTTAGGCATTCGGATATCAGTAATAATAATATCTGGTCGTAGAATCTTAACTAATTCAAGACCTTCTTCACCGTCTTCAGCTTCACCAACCACTTCCATATCCATAGATATCCAGTCTATCGTCGATATAAGTCCTTTTCTAACAAGATATTCATCGTCAACAATAATCAGTTTTAACATAGCATTCACATCCTAGAACTTTCTTAAGTAATTTTTCTTTAGTATAACATAGGTGAATAGGTGGGTAAAGAAAGTGGATATTATTACAAACCATTTGATAGTTTTATCGATTTTTTATTTCTATGATGCCTGTTATAATATAGATGTGAGTTCCGGAAAAGCACATTAGTGAAATTATCAAATAAATAAATGTTGGAGGTTTTACAGCAATGAAAAAGATCATAAGTTTATTTTTATGCATAACACTTATTAGTTCTTTATTAGTTGGTTGTGGGAGTATTGACTCTGAAAATGGTGACACAACCAATGCGACAACGGGTTCTGATCAATCAGAGACTAAAACCAATATGAGTGATCAAGAACCTGTAGAGATACGTATTGGCTTTTGGCCAGCTGAAGATAGAGAAAATGAATTAGTAGAGTTTGAAGAGTATAAGAAAATTTGTGAAGAAAAATACCCGTACATAACGGTTATTCCAGACTATTATAAATACGATGAAAGTACATTTTTACCAATGGCCTTAGCAGGTGAGACACCAACAGTATTTAGTACTTGGTTTACTGAACCTAAGAAATTAATTGAAGGCGGCTATGTAGCTGATATTACAGAAATTATCCAGGAAACAGGCTATGATAAAAAAATTAATCCAGGATTTTTGGAGATTACATCAAAAGAAGGTCGATTGTATGGTCTTCCATATAGTGGTTATGGCTTAGGGCTTTTGATGAATATGAATCTATTTAGAGAAGCCGGCTTAGTTGACTCAGAGGGAATGCCTTTATACCCAAAAACTTATGATGAGTTGGTTAAGACTGCTGAAATAATTACTGAAAAAACAGGTAAGGCTGGTATGTATATTGCGACAAATAGTAATGTTGGTGGATGGCATTTCACAAACTTAGCATGGAATTTTGGTGCAGAGTTTGAAGTGCTAGAAGATGGTAAGTGGATGAGTAATATTGATTCACCAGAAGTTATTGAATCTTTAAAGTTTATTCGATCTTTGAAATATGATTCAAATGTATTGTTACCTGATGCATTGTTAGCATGGGGGGAATGGGTACAAAACTATGGTACAGATAATGTAGGTATGGTTTTAGCGGCTGTAGATGCAATCAATAATCCTGTTCAACAATACAGCATGAATAAAGATGCCATTGCAATTGCTCCTATGCCAGAAGGTCCAGGAGGTCAATATGCTTTGACAGGTGGTAATATCTATATGTTTTCTGCTGATGCAACCCCAGAGCAAATCGATGCATGTCTTAAGTTTATGGAGATAACAGGTTTTTCACCTAATATAAGTGAAGAACTAAAAACTTCTTGGGACAATACTTACAGTACAAAAGCTGAGAATGGTGAAGTAGTCGGACCAACATCCATTCCAGTCTGGATTGATGAAGATAGAGTTAAAGCGGAAAATGAAATCATTGAAAAATATACAAACGTGGACATGAAACTATTTAATGATTATTTTGAAGTGACACCAAATATCTTAAAACCTGAAGAGCCAGTTTTCACACAAGAATTATACGCTACTCTTGATGATGTTATTCAAGCTACTTTAGCATCACCAGACTCTGATATTGAAGGAATTGTTAAAGCAGCTGATGAGAAGTTCCAAAAGGATTATCTTGATACATTAAACTAGTAAGCAACTGTTGCCTTAATTGTGCTCCGAAAAGGTTATAATGCAATAAGTATTACTGAATATAAGAGGGAAGTGGTGAAAACTGCTTACCTCTTTATTATGGGAAGTTGGTGAAAGATTTGAAAAAAGGAGCGTTAATAAGTTTTAAGCAAAATTTTACATCATGGTTATTTATAATACCTAGTATCATACTCTTTTCTTTTTTTATTTGGCATCCATTATTATCTGGAATTCGTTACTCTTTCTTCAAAATGAATGGGTTCAAAATGATTGAATTCGTAGGTTTTGATAATTATATAAATGTTTTAAGTAGTTCAGATTTTTATAATGCTTTGAATAATACATTTTCATATGCTTTTTGGTCCATTATTATTGGATATTTTGCGCCCATTATTATTGCAATATTTCTCAATGAATTGGTTCATTTTAAAGGTGTATTTAGATTGGGAGTGTATTTTCCTAATATTGTACCAGGTTTAGCTGCATATCTCATGTGGAAAATGTTGATGGCACCAGGAGAGGGTGGCGTTTTCAATACAATCATTGGTTGGTTTGGTTTAGGACCATTCATGTGGATTCAAGATCCTAGGTATAGTATACCATTGATTATCATGACTATGACATGGAAGGCTTTTGGTGGAGCAGTTTTAATCTACATGGCATCTCTACAAAGTGTGGATCAGAACTTGTATGAGGCAGTTGCTATCGATGGTGGTGGTATATGGACAAAAATTAGACATATAACTATTCCGAAGATTATGCCTTTAGCTAAAATGATGTTGATTCTTCAGTTTATCAACGTCTTCAAGGTAATGCAGGAACCTTTAATTATGACAGACGGGGGACCTTTAAATTCCTCTATGTCATTACTGTTACTAACCTATAAATATGCATTTAAATATAATAAGATTGATATGGCAGCAACTGTAGGTAGTTTGGTGGGTATTTTATTATTTGTCATTTCTTTCATCTATATGAAGGTGACGAAAAATAAAGAAGCTTAGAAAGGAGGAACCATTGTGTTTTTTGAGAATAAAAATTATGGATTCATTAGTCAAATCGATTTAAAGCAAAAAAGAATACAGATCCTCTACAGCTTCATTATGGTATTTGGATTTTTAATTATTATTTTATGCATTTTTCCACCATTGTGGGTGATCTTATCAAGTTTAAAAGATACGAAGGAGTTTTATGGTATACCAGCAACCATTATACCTCGTAGTTTTAATCCAGAAAAGCTATGGATTGTATGGAACTCTGTTGGTTTCACTAAATATTTTATCAATTCCCTTATTGTTGTGTTTGGTAGTGTCGTGTGCGCAATGCTATTTAATGGCATGTTGGCTTATGCTGTATCTATACTGAAACCAAAAGGGAGCAAGGTAGTATTTAATCTGGTTGTCATGAGTATGATGATACCAACCACAGTCAGTATGATGACTTTATTCAAAAATATTGTTGATGTGAAGTTGCTAAACTCCTATATTCCACTAATGCTGGGCGTCGGTGCAAATGCATATTTTTGTATACTTTATAAGCAATTTTTTGATGCAATTCCTAAGTCCTACATTGAAGCAGCTCGGATTGATGGTTGTTCCAAACTCAAAATATTCACCCATATCATAACGCCAATGAGTAAGGCGGTTAACACTGTTATCACTATTTTTGCACTTAATGCTGCGTGGTCAGACTTCTTGATGCCTTATTTAATATTAAGAAAAGAAAATGTTAAAACAGTTATGGTTAAATTATTCAGTATGTCAACATTTCCTGATGATTATATAGTAGTATCTCTGTTTTTTACAATCGTACCTCCAGTTATTTTATTTTCGATTTTTCAAAAGAATATGATAAATGGTATTCAATTAGGAGGCATAAAAGGTTAATTCAAAACTATAAACGTTCAAAGAAGGGAATAAAAAATGAACAAGAAAAATGTAATTTGGATTTTTGGAGACCAGCACCGCGGTCAAGCTCTAGGAATTAATGGCGATCCTAATATTTACACACCTAATATTGATAATCTTGCACGCCTAGGTGTTAATTTTAAAAATGCTGTATCTGGATTTCCGCTTTGCTGTCCATTTAGAGGCTCTTTGTTAACAAGTAAATATCCACATAAGTGTGTTCCGGGTCATGAATATCCATTAGATACTAATCATAAGACCATTGCTCATGCCTTCAATGATCAAGGTTATCATACTGCTTATTTTGGTAAATGGCACTTAGATGGATTTGAAGAGTTTAATATGCGCTTGAAGGATTGTAATGACAAAATTCATGACGGACGTGCAGCTATGCATATTGTTCCGCCAGAACGTCGTGGTGGATTTAAAAGATGGATTGGTTATGATAATAACAACTCACCATGGGATACATGGGTACATGGTGGAGATGGTGATGAAACAAGGTCATTTAAGTTAGATGGCTATGAAACAGATGTTTTATCGGATATGTTAATTGATTATTTAAAAGAAAAACAAGAAGATGGTGAGTCATTTTTTGCTGTTCTTTCAGTACAGCCACCACATAATCCTTATGTAGCACCTGCAAAATTTCAAAAGAATTATACACCAGGACGTATCAAGTTAAGAGGAAATGTTCCCAATATCAAGAATGTTCAGGAAAAGGCCAGAGAAGATTTAGCAGGTTATTATGCTCAAATTGAGAATTTGGATTATAATTTAGGTCGAATAAGAGAGGCATTAAATGAGTTTGGCTTAACTGATGATACACATATTGTATTTTTCAGTGATCATGGAGATATGCATGGTAGTCATGGACAGTACCTTAAAATGTCACCTATGCAAGAATCGATTAGCATACCCTTTATCATTGGTGGAGAACTTGCAAGGTATAATGGTCGCTTAAATGGAGATTGCCATGTACCGATTAATCATGTGGATATAGCACCAACAACATTAGGACTCTGTGGTTTAGATGTACCTGATTGGATGGAAGGAACGGATTATGCCCACTATCGTATAAAAGGTAGAAGGATTGATGAGGAGCCGGACAGTGCTTATTTACAATCGGTTATACCGACGGGTCATCATAACAGTGTAGATAGACCGTGGAGAGGAATCGTGACTAAAGATGGTTGGAAGTATATTTGCTTCAAAAGAACACCATGGTTAATGTTTAACCTTAATGAAGATCCTTATGAGCAGGTCAACCTTGCTCATAACTCAAAATTTATAGAAAAAAGAATAGAACTGAATGATAGACTACAACAATGGATTACAGATACGGAAGACAGTTTTGATTTACCAGAATTGACGAAGGAGGTTTAAGATGGCTGTAATTGACGTGCTTGAAGGTGTAGGTATAAGTACACCTTTTAAACGAGAGAGATTTAGTATAAAGGAAATTGGGAGTATTGTTGATAGTCAAGTGACTAAAACAGGATTATCCTTTACATGTAGTTCGGGTGCAATCGGAAGAATGGATTTTTTAGTGAACGATTCAGTGCACTTATATTTATCAACAACAGGTCAGGAAAGTCAACCTTATCCTTTAGGTGAGAATCAGCCGTATATGATTGAGAATACGTGCCTAAAAGAATGTGAATTTGAAATTATTAAAGATAATAACGAAGAAATTCAGGTGAAAATTGAAAAATATTTAGTATGCATATCTAAAGATAATTTTGACCTAAAAGTTGTAATGCAAGAAGATGAAGATAAATTTGATTGGAATACATACTGCATTCTTGATGGTAGTACTATATGTTGGAATGAGAGAGAACTGTTCTGGGATATGAGCAAAAAGAGTGAAGAGCATTTCTATGGAACTGGACTCAGGAGATGTTATCCATTAAATGAGAATACTATTCTGCATAAGATTGAAAAAAATACATGGGATGGTAAATCTGTTCCTTTTTATATGAGTAGTCAAGGTTATGGGGTGTTTGTAAATACATCACAATGGGATACTTCCTTCAATTTTAACGGTGATGAAGTGGAAATCATAGTACCTAAATCTGATGTGTTGGATGCTTATTTATTTTTTGGTGATTATAAAGAAGTCCTGTATAGCTATCATCAGCTAACTGGTATGCCTTTTATGCCGCCAAAATGGTCACTAGGGTATTGGAATGGTCGATATAGTTATAGAACACAGGAAGAGGTTCTAGATAATGCAAAAAAGTTCCGAGAAAAAAATATTCCATGCGATGTTCTTTTTCTTGACCTCATGTGGCGAGGGGTATATAGACCTAATGAAGTAACAGACCTTACGTGGGATTATGAATGTTTCCCAGATCCTATAGCCATGATTGAAGAACTGGATCAAATGAATATAAAGCTGATTACACATGTTAATACCACATGCAATATTGAAGCTAAAGATTTTAGTAATCCAGCCCATATAGAACACTGGAAAAATCAGATAAGACCATTGATAGATGAAGGAACTAAAGGATTCATGGTTGATGGTGGTGAAGGTAAGGGCATGAATGAAAATTTCATGAACTGGAATGTCTATGGTGGGAAGTTTTATAATGGTATGTATCCTGAGGAAATGGCTAATATATGGGGATTACTGTACAATAAGACGGTAGTTGAAGCTATGAGAGAAGCTAAACCTAATGAGAGGATGTTTGGCTTAACAAGAGCTGCAACTTCAGGAAGTCAGCGTTATGGTTTGGTGTGGTTTGGTGATCATGAAAGTACCTGGGAAGATCTGCGTTCTGAGATCATGGCGGGAATGGAAATGTCTATGTCAGGTTTACCATTTTGGACGATGGATATCGGTGGTATTCAGGGAGAGCCAAAGAAAGATCTGTTTATCCGTTGGCTACAATTCGGATGTTTTATTGCCGTAGCAAGAACACATGGAAGATTTCCAAAAGAGCCTTGGTTATATGGTACATCTACTGAATCCATTGCAAGAGATATCCTTCAGCTCAGAATGCGATTAATGCCTTATATTTACTCGCTTATATGGAAGATGCATACCAAAGCCGTACCACCTGTACAACCTATGGCTATGGCATATAGTGAAAATAAGGAGTTAGCAACTATTTGGGATCAGTGGATGTTTGGAGATGCTTTATTAGTAGCGCCTGTATATGAAAAAGATACCTATAAACGAAGGGTTGTCTTACCAAAAGGGAAATGGTTGGAACTAGGAAATGGAGTAATTCATGATAGCGAAAAGCAACAAACAGTAGATGTGAATGCACCCCTTGAGACTATTCCATTGTTTATGAAAGAAGGAAGTATCTTAACGATGAAAGACGATAGTCAGAATCATGTATCCGATGGTAATTGTGATCAATTAGATATCTATCTATTCCCTAGCCAACAGGGATGTCGTTTTTCTCAGTATGAAGATGATGGTATGTCTATAGATTATTTGGAGAAACATGAATTAATTGAAGTAAAGCAGTGTTATGTTAATAACGTACTTACTGTAGATGTAGAAGTATCTAATTGCAATTTCACATCAGATTATAAGTATATAGAGATTAAGATCATCAACCATCTCGATAAGCAACTTAGAATAAATAATGAAATATTTGAATTACAAAGTAGCTATTGCGAAATGATAAATCAAGATATTCATTATGTTAAAGTTAAATTGTCAGAGATTATTCGATATAATTAAGAATATTGATTAGCATCAGTTATCATTTTAGTATGGTCAAAAATGAAGATTACTTAACTCTGAATTCAATAATTAATATTTTATTATACCAAAGAAACCCATGATATTACATAATGTCATGGGTTTTTCAGCTTTAAACATTAAATACTTGATATGCTTATTTCAATAATAAAACATAAACTTATAGTACTATAGACAATCAAACCATTCAGATAGTATGAGGTTATCATGAAGTAATTTGCATTTCATTGTATGTGTGTTAGAATAAGGTAAAGTATTGAGAGTAGGCAGAAAGTAGGCAGATAGCATGATCAGTTATAATGGTAAAGAATATGTCTGTGCATTAGATTTTGGGTTTAATCTTATAAAGGGAAAATGGAAAGTCGTTATACTATGTCACCTTGGGAATGGTGCAAAAAGATTTTTAGAGCTTCAAAGAATAATTGATGGTATAAGTCAAAAAGTATTGAATCAACAGTTGAGGAGTTTAGAAGCTGATGGTTTAATAGAAAAGGTGGTTTATCCAGAAGTACCTCCAAGAGTAGAATATTACCTTTCTGAAAAAGGAAAGGAGCTGTATCCAGCTTTAAAGATGATTGAAAGTTGGACAACAAAGCACTATGATTTATATTGTAAAGATGAAGAGTAAAGTTAAAGATTATAACAATTCAAACCTTTTGGTAAGTTATCTTACATAAAAGTGCGTACTTGTATGTATGCTTACTACAATTTATAATTGATGAATGAACGGAGAATTCGTTATTGTTTAGGATTGACGATATATAAGGAGGAAAAAAATGAAAGTTATAGCATTTAATGGAAGTCCGAGAAAAGAAGGAAATACTTATCATGCAATCAAAATTGTTACAGATGAACTTGAAAAAGAGGGGATAGAAACCCAAATTATTCATGTAGGTAATAAGGGCATTAAAGGGTGCATGGCATGTGGCTATTGCTGGAAGAACAAAAATGAAAGATGTGCAATTAATGATGAGGTTAATGAATGGATTCAAGCTATGAAAGATGCAGATGGGATAATTTTAGGATCTCCTGTTCATTATTCAGCTATTGGTGGCACTATGAAATCATTTCTAGATAGAGCCTTTTATGTTACTGGTGTTAATGGTGGAATGTTAAGACATAAGGTAGGAACATCTGTTGTTGCTGTTAGACGTTCAGGTGGTATTCCTACTTTTGATCAGTTGAATAATTATATCAATTATTCAGAGATGATTATGCCTACATCGAATTACTGGAATGTTATTCATGGCACTCGACCAGGAGAAGCGTTGCAAGATGATGAAGGTGTTCAAATTATGAGAGTACTTGGTAAAAATATGGCATGGATTATGAAGTTGATTGACAATGGTAAGGGTACTATAAAATCACCTGAAAAAGAAGAGAAAACATTTACTAATTTTATACGCTAGCTATAACCATCCCTCACTTATTATTTAGAGTGAGGGTTAGTTGAAGGTTTTGATATGATACTCCCTAAGTAGACGGTCTAATTAATAAAAATTAGCTCAACTGCTTAGGGGTTTTTTTTGTCAATGTCAAAACTTATATTAGTCAGTTAATTATAAGAGGAAGAGTAATAAAAATTAAATTACTATATATAAAAGAATAATATAATTATAATAATTTATCTATACAAAGCCCATTAAGAAGTGGGTTTATGTAGAAATAATCATGAAGTAAATATAAATTACTTTGACAAATAGAGTAATTAGTGATAATATAACTATATCAGATAGAGTAATTAATATTACTTTCTTAAATATTGAAATGGAGTCGATGGAAATGAATAAATCTAAGGTAGTTTTTTCGATTGTTGGAGCATTATTAATTAGTGGTTTTTTAATTAGTATCAACAAAATAGTCAACCCTAGTGATCATTGGAGTATATATCCTAGTTTTGTTGTTATATTTTGGCCCATCATTGTTTATCATTATGCCACCAAGAAATATAATGCCTTATCTCTTGTGAGTGCATTATCCCTAGTAACTTTCTTAGTAATCATAAATTATGTGACATCGAGTGCACATCTTTGGTTTCTCTATGCGACATATCCGATTCTGTTGTGGCCTATAATTATGTATGCTGGTAAATGGCGTAACAAAATCAGTTTTACGATATTATCAAGTGCTAGTATTATTGCTTACTATATTGTACTTAATGTATATCTTTCACCAGGATACCCTTGGTCTATTTTCACAACATTTATTTTTTTATGGTGGCCTCTGATTCGGTATTGTGTGATTAAAAAAAGATATATGCTTTTTTCTCTAGTTGGTACATTCTTAATATCAGTATTTTTTATCCTTGTTAACTGGATATCAACACCCTCAACAATATGGGCAATATATCCAATATTTGCTGCTATGTGGTGGCCTTTAGTTACCTATTGCTTTGGTTATATGAAACATAAAGATGACCACATTACAAAGAAGAAAGGCATGATTAAATGAGTAGAAATATGCCTAAATGGTTTCGATTAGATAATGCAGCAAAAATCTATCCTGCATTTGCCACAAAGGAAGATACAGCTACTTTTCGATTGGCTGCCATTTTATATGATAATATTAATCCAGAACAATTACAGAAAGCCCTGGAGTCTATTATGGGACGATTTCCTTCTATGGCGGTGTCTATGAGAAAAGGGTTGTTTTGGTACTATTTTGAACCCAATCCGAATAAACCATTGGTCCATTTAGAATCAGCGAGTCCATGTAGGGCAATTGATAAAGAAGAAAATAATGGTTATTTATTCAAAGTATTTTATTATAAAAAAAGAATTGCAGTGGAGTGTTTTCATGCTTTAACAGATGGCTATGGTGGGATAGAGTTTCTGAAAGCACTCGTGTTTGCATATATAAAATATGAGTATCCAGATATGGAGCCAGATAAGATGATTAAAGTGGCTGGAGAGCAGATTAATCGAGAAGAGTTAGAAGATAGTTTTAAAGCATATTATGAATCAGATATTCAGGTTAAGCCTAGACCAAGAGATGTCGGTGCTCAACATATTGTGGGGACTCCAATGAGGGAAAATACTATAATAGTAAGTCATGGAAGAATGAGTGCCTCACAGTTGAATCAAATTGCTAAGAAGCGAGGAGCTACCATAACCGTATACTTGACAGCTATTTTAATCATGACCATAAATAATATGAATAAACAAAGAATGAAAGTGCAGCGACCAATTGTTGTAGCTGTCCCGGTTAACTTAAGGCGCATTTTTCCTTCAGAGACTATGAGGAATTTTTCATACTTTGTTAATGTGGTAGTAAAGCCATCAGATAACTTGACACTGGATCAGATTATTCAGCAGATTAAAAAACAGATGAAAGAAGGTCTAAAGAAAGAAACACTCTATACTCATATACATCATAACGTTAGTTTTGAAAAAAATATAGTTTTACGACTAACTCCAAATTTTATAAAAAATCTGTTACTTAAGCAGGTTCGTACCTATAAAAGCAAGAAAGTCGTTACCACTACATTAACAAATCCTGGAATAATTCATATGCCAGAGGTAATGAAAGCATATGTGGAACATTTTGAATGCGTACTATATGCATCAAAACCTCATTATATCAATACAGCTGTCTGTTCCTACAATGATCATTTAGTCGTATCTATCTCTAGGGCAATGCAGGAACATAACCTTGTTGATTATTATTTTGATTACTTAACAAAGGAATCAGGATTAACAGTAGAACTTTATTCAAATGGTAGGAGCGAGAACAAATGAAATCACATCAGAATCAAATCTATAACTCTAATATCAAAAAATATGATGAGTGTTTGTACCCTATGTATGAACAGGATTTTTGCGAGAGACGAATAAGATACCCACTCTTGAAATTAATAAGTATGTTTTTAGGAATTAGTCTATTATTAACGACTATTTTTCCATGGTATATATATGTAGCTACTGGCTTATTAGGAATAAGTATATGCATGCAAATTGTTCAACATGAGTATCGCAAGAGGTCAAGTAAGTTATTCTTCATTGTATTAGTAATGATGGGTATGGTAGTTCTAATAGACTTGGGAGACGGCAGATTAAATTGGTCAATTGATTATATTATCCCTCTATTATTGATTGGTGCGATTACTTGCATTATTATAGCAATGTTAATAAAACATAAGGGATGGGAACAATATGTAGGTTTACAGATATACACAGTACTTATAGCAGTAGCCTTAAATATTATGTTCATGATAAATATATCCCAAACTCCATGGCCAAGCATAGTAGCTCTGGTGTGGGGCATTGGTACACTTGCACTGATGGCTATGATTTTTGGTAGAGATTATACATTAGTATTAGAGAAGTTTTTACATGTCTAGGCAAGAAGATAGTAAACTATTAATTACTTTGACAGGTTGAGTAATTGATGATAGAATAATTATAACAGATGGAGTAATTTGCTTGGAGGTGAAGTATGTTAAGTAGTGATACTATAAGAGGTCATCTAGATGCAATCATCTTACGATTGATTATCGAGAAAGATAGATATGGATATGAGATATCTAAAGAGATATTAGCACGTACTGAGAATATGTTTGAAATAAAAGAAGCCACACTTTATGCGGTATTTCAACGTTTAGAGAAAAAAGATCTAATTAAAAGTTATCATGGAGATGTGACCCATGGGCGGAAGAGAAAATATTACCGCATAACAACACTTGGTAGGGCATATTATAGAGAAAAAATCATTGAGTGGGAAACAACTAAAAAAGTAATCAATATTTTTATGGAGGATTGGGAATGAAACGTATAGAATCTTATGTTCATAAATTATTTAAAGAAATCCCAGATAGTGAAACCAAAAAGAGCATTGTAGAAGAAATCATTCAGAATTTGGAAGAGAAAGTTATGGATATGATGGATGAAGGAAAAGATGAAGAGGATGCTATTAATAAAGCACTTATTGACTTTGGTGATATCGATGATATCAAGAAAGAACTAATAGATCAATACTCAACAAAGAACAGTCCAACTAAAAGTTCTATGAGACTCATGTTCTCAATCTGCGCCGCAGGTCTTATCATCTCATTATTGATATTCATGAATTTCTATTATACACCTAATGTTATTTGGTTTGTATATCCACTATTCGTTATAATATGGTGGCCATTTATTATGTTCTACCGTTGGTATGAGCAACGACATAATCATATGAAATAGTTTGCTTTCATGTACGTATAATAATAGAAATTATTTATGATGTAAGGGTACAATAGTAAATAGAGTCATCATGTAGCGAAAATTGGAGGTTTGGTATAAATGAAATTAGAGTATGAAAAAAAGATAGAGTTGATGATGTCTAATTTTGAGTCGTTACGTAATGCTTTTAAGTGGGAGCATGACCTAGCCTCTCATCTCATTGCGCTAAACTGTGCTATAAGAGGAAAAGAATTGGATATACAAAAGATTAAAGATATAAAATCGTATATTAAGAGCGAAACAGGGATGTTTTCTCCCTTTAGAGGGGTTAGCAGCTATGTAATTAGTGGACTACTCAGTGTTGGTCAAAAAAATCCAACTGAAGCAGTTAACTCCATGTTAGCTAACGAGAAAATACTTAAATCTACTGGTTTTAAGAATTCGAGTTACCTACCAACTGCTCTATATACCCTTGAAAATGTATATGATGGAGTAGATGTAAATCACTTTTCTAAAAAAGCGATGACTATTTACCGAGAGATGAAGGACAACCATCCTTTCCTCACCAGTGGTGATGATTATGCGCTTGCAATACTACTAGCCAGTGCAGACCGTCAACTAAATGCATTAGAAAAGTATTATGATATGCTTAATGAATTTGGGTTTAGAAAAAGTAATGGGTTACAGATGCTCTCCCATATACTCGCTTTCAGTGACAAAGATATAAGAGATAATGTAGTTCGTTGTGAGAAAGTATATGCTTTCTTAAAAAGTCAAGGTGTGAAGGTATACAGTGAATATTATCCTGCTTTAGGTGTTATAAGCCTCTTAGATGATGAAAAAGATGAAATACTTGATGATCTCGTTGAAGTATTAAATTTTATAAAGAATCAAAAGGGTTATAAGTGGCTTGGGAAAGGCATGAACTTATTAATTGCTTCAGCAATCATAACGAGTGAATACATTGAGAATAAGTCAAACGACACGTTAGTATCCACAACACTTAGCATCTCAATAGAAGCTATCATAGCAGCGCAACAGGCGGCAATGATCACTGCCATCTCAGCAGCAACTGTTGCGGCAGCATCAAATTAAATACTAGATGAAGAGTATTAAAAACCATCCTAATTATTGGATTAGGATGGTTTTCATATTTATTAGCCTTTCTAAATTTATTTTTGCGAATTATATTCTCTAATAATATCATCTCCACCTTGTTTTTGCCATTCTTCTATACTCTTTTCCCATTCTGTTAAGTCAATAATCCCCATGATATATTTAATGCTAGCATCGTTTACAATTTTCTCAAGTTGAGCACCTTTTTGTGCTGCTGTATCTGAAATGAGTGGACCTGTAAGGTCAGAAAGTGCATGTTTAGCATTATCAGCATAATATATCTCAACTTTCTCACTCATAAATGGTAATATACCAGGGGTGTTTGGTGTTAATCTACCAGTAACAAGTAACTGAGCAAATGGGTCAACCTCTTTTGTATATAATGGAATGTCATCAGTTTGCTTTGCTTTTCCATCTACTCGTTCATAGTGGATACCCTCAACACCCCACCGAAGCAAATCTTTAGCTTCAGGTGAGTCAAACATATCGACAATGTTTAGAACTTCTAACATTCTGTCTTCTGTTTCTAACGTTGTTTTCGGGAATGCAAAACCACCCCAAAAACCTCTTCCTGCAGGTAATTTTATCTCACCACCGTTATTACTTAATGGACCAGCTGTAAAACCAAAAATATCTTCAAGTTTTATATCGGGATTATCTTTTGCTTTAAGCTTTAAGAGTGGATCAAAGCGATTAACAAGCTCGTCACAATTGGCTATATTCAATCCAGCTTGTTCTGCATTCATGATTTCATATATACGGTTACCTGATACTGCTGCAAAGTCCTTGTTTAAAAGACCTTCATCGTATAATTTTTTATACCACTCTAAAGCATCCTTATATGCAGGAAAGAAAAAGTTTGGTTTTAACTCACCATTGTCATCTTCTCCCCAAACAAATGGTCCACCATAAGCTACTACAATGTTTGATAGTCCTCCGATGCTTGAATTAGAAGGACTGACACCAGTAATAAATCCGATGGTATCATCTATACCATTCTCATCTGGATCTTGTTCAGCAAAAGCTTTAGCTACCTCATAGATTTCATCAGGTGTAGAAGGCGCTTCTAAGCCTAATTTCTCCAGCCAATCAACTCGGTAGTTAACTGAATTTCTAACCAATACTCGACTACGTGGTAACATATAATGACGCCCATCAAGTGAAGCATTATATAGAGTTACTTCATCATAATTTTTAGATAGATATTGTGTATGAGGCAGATAATCAGTCATATCCCAAAACATACCTGAACGAGCTGCATTCACAAAAGTAGATCCCTTAAAATCAGTTATAACAAAGGTATCAGGTAACTCATTCGAAGCTATGGCAACGTTTATTTTTTCATTATAAGAATCAGATGGTATAAATTGAATATCTAATTCTGCTTTGGTAATCTCATTAATCATTCCGTATATAGGACTATCTTTTGGTGGTGCCTCAGCAGAATATAGTGGGATCATAATAGATGCCTTTTCAGGTGCAACATTTTCTTTTTCACTCGTTTTTGTTTCTGTAACTGTACCATTATCTTTTTGATCAGATGTACCTAAGACTTGTTCATCTGTACTTCCACATCCTGCCAAAATAATAACAAGTAAAATCGTTGTACATAAAATAGATAAAAATCTCTTTACGCCCTTAGTTCTAAACATTCTTACCCCTCCATTTTCAACCTGAATACATCAGGTATTTTCTATATCAATACTCATCTACATCTCAAATCCAAAAGTTAAGTTGATGTACATTAGTATAAATATTTATTTGATTCTTGTAAAGTTTTACTACCCTTTCACAGAGCCTATCATTAGTCCTTTTGTAAAATATTTTTGTAAAAAAGGGTAAATACATAGGATTGGTACTGTTGCTATTGTAATCGTACACATTCTGACACTTTGAGGAGGAACAATTATCCCCATTTCTGTTGATTCACTATCACCAATTCCTGATGCAGAAGTTATGATTTGTCGTAGAACTACCTGGATAGGCCATTTTTTACTATCATTCATATATAAGACAGCACCAAACCATGAGTTCCAATGAGCAACCCCGTACATAATAACAAATGTAGCTATAAGTGGTAATGATATGGGTAGTATAATTCTAAATAGAATAAATAGGTCATTGCATCCATCAATCTTTGCAGATTCAGAAAGTTCGTTAGGTAATCCTTGAAAAAAGTTTTTAAAAATTATAAGATTGAATGCACTGATACTACTTGGCAAAATTAATGCTGCATAACTATTCATTAACCCCAACTTTTGAATCACCATATAAGAGGGAATAATTCCTCCAGAAAACATCATTGTAAAGGTAATCATAAATAATAATATTTTACGACCTTTTAGTGGCTTATAAGCTAGTGGATAAGCCATGAGTACTGTCATAATGATATTAAAAAATGTACCTATTATAGTAATGCTAATAGAAACTAAAAGAGCTCTTGTAATGGTGCTAGTGGAAAATATGTATTCGTATGCTTCAAATGAAATTTCTTTGGGAATCAATATAAACTGATTTTTTGCTAGTATTTCAGGCGGGGTAAATGAAGCTACAATGACGTAAACAAATGGTAATACCGCAGTTAATGATATAGTTCCTAGTAATATGTAGTTAAATATGTCAAAAAGTCTTGATACAAGTGAACGTATTAATGCCATAAATATTCCCTCCTAATAGATGCCTTCTTCACCAAACATTTTGGCAAGGTTATTGGTACTAATAATTAATAGTAAGGATACAAATGATTTAAAAAAACCAACAGCCGCAGTGTAACTGAATTGACCTTGTTGAACACCAACTGTATATACATAGGTATCAAATACTTCACCAACTTCTCGATTAAGTGCATTTACCATTAGTAGTAATTGTTCAAACCCAGTATTGAGAAATGCGCCCATACGAAGGATTAACATAATAATAATTGTCGAGCGAATTCCTGGTAGGGTTATATGCCACAATTTTCTTAAGCGACCTGCGCCATCAACATCTGCAGCACTATATAACTCTGGATCAATACCTGTTATAGCTGCTAAGAAAATAATTGTTCCCCAACCAGCTTCTTTCCAAATAACTTGAATCAAAATCATAGGGCGAAAGGCTGTGGGGTTCGTTAAAACACTGATACTTTCCAATCCATTGGAAGTTAAATAATTATTAACGATACCACCATCAACAGTCATAAATGTATAGGTGATGGCTGCTATAACGACCCAGGATAGAAAGTGAGGTATATAGATTAATGTTTGACTTAACCTTTTAAACCAAGTAATATGTATTTCATTAAGTAAAAGAGATAAAAGAATGGGAGTCGGGAAGAAAAAAACAACATTGAGGATAGCTAATATAAGGGTGTTTTTAAAAAGTAACCAAAATGCAGGTTCATTAAAGAAACGTATAAAATGCTCAAAACCAACCCATTCACTATTAATAAAGCCGAGGTAAGGCTGATAGTTTTCAAAAGCCATAACGAGACCAAACATGGGTCCGTATTTAAATAACAGAAAATATATAATTCCAGGAATCAGCATGATATACATCCATCTCTCTTTATAAATGCTTTTACAATATGAATTTGATATTCTAGTATAGTTTGTCTCTCTTAAAACTTCCCTCATTTTTATCACAATCATGATCACTCCTATTATTTTTATATGATAAGTACTATTTAGAAAAAATTGCTTTGAAGTATTTCAAGTATATCAAGGCAGTTTATAACTGTATATAATCATTTTTATACCTGTTTATAGGGAGAAGAGTTTGCCTATTTTATAGTCATTTTTAAACCAGCATAATCATTTTTGACACTTGTGCCTTATGATTATTTGGTGTTAGTATTTAATTAGGTGCAGTTAATCCTGGGGGGGGAGGAATAAAGTGTTTAAGTCTAAATATTTCAAAAGTCTAGTCTACTATGGTTTGATATTGGGGATTATTCCAACAGTGGTCATTGCAGGCTTATTATATGTATTTTCTTCTAATATCATTTTGAAGCAAGTTACACGAAATAATAACCTTCTACTCAATCAAACAATGATGAGGGTTAATGATGTACTTATTCGGGCTGATCGTTCACTACTACCTTTCGTGCAGAGACCAGATCTCCAGTCACTACTTATAAATGATGTCAACTATAACTTGTTTGAAGAACTTAATGCAACAAGTCTAGAAATGTCAGCACTTTTAATACCAGATACAGGTGTCGAGAATGTTGCATTTGTAAGTGTTAATCATAATTGGATGATGACGTCAAGGGGAGTAATTGATGATGGGTATGGTGTAGATTGGGAACAAGCGGCTAATGAACTTTTGAATGGATCCAATTCGGTGTGGGTTCAAAACAAAGGTAGATTTCCATTTACTTATCATGCCAATATTGAAATTGAAAATGAGGATAATAACAGTGTCATTCTGATTAAAAAAACACCACCTACAGCAGTGCGAGATTTTGGTCTATTAGCCTTGGAAGTTCCAAACAGCTTTTTAAGGAAATTACTTGGTAATGGTACAGAAGGAAGGCAAGTACTGCTCTTAGACGAAAATAACGCGATTATTACGGTCCAAAGTGATATGGGCTATGGATCTTATGAGTATGTTATATCACAGATTGACTTTAATAGCATTGACAAAGACAGTGACGCATATGTGATGAAAGTTAATGGAAAGCAGTACAGTATTGAGTACACTAAATCAGCTTATAATGGTTGGACATATTTATCAATTACAGATGTTGGATTATTGACAAAGGACGCAAAGACATTAGGACAAACCATTGCCATTTTAGTATTTATGATGATGATCCTAATTATTATCGTCACGTTTATTGAATCAAAAAAGATTTACCTACCCATAAATAATCTATGGCATACAGTAGTTGATGAAGATCAGAATAGGATATCCATCAGAAAATATGATGAGATAAAACAGATTGATACTCAATTTAGTTTGCTCAAGTCGAATAATGAAGCGATGGAATTAGAATTGATTAATATGAGAAGTCAGTTAAAAGAGTATTTTATAATCAAATTATTAAAAGGTCGCATGGCTGAAGAAGAAATACAGAATCAAATGACTTTATATGGCTATGATCAAGAATTGAAGTTAATGAGTATCGTTGTTTGCACTATTGATACTTTTGAAGATACAGGTTATACACCTATTGATTCTGATAGATTATTATTTATGATCAACAAAATCATATCTAGAATATTAAAAGATCATATTATGCTAATACCAATAGTAGATGATCTTAATCAAGTGACTATCTTTAAAAGTGATACTCCAACAGTGAAGAATCATAATTACTCAATTAAAAACAGGGTTACTTACATTCAACAAGTAATATTAAGGGAATTGGGTATACAGGTTAGTTTTGGGATAAGTAATGCATATCATTCTTATCAAGATATTTATAAAGCATATAGTGAGGCTAAGGAAGCATTGCTTTACCAAATTCAATATGGTTATAGTTCAATATTATTTAATCATGAAGTTCATCGTACTGAAAAGCGTCATATTGACTATCCAACCAAACTAGAAGAACAACTGCTTATATCTATTAGGGAAGAGGATTATACTGCTTCTATTATTCATGTTGAGGAGTTTATTAATACTATTTTATGTGGTGATCAACATTCAACTGAATTAAAAATTAATGTCATAAGATTAGTCATTGCAATCCTAAATATGCTGCAGAATATAGGGGTAGCTGATCAGTTTCTTAACAGCCTAGAAGGTGATATCTTTGAAATTACCAATAAGTTCACAAATAAGAAAGAGATGAATGACTGGCTATCAAGATCTGTTGTTTTCAACGTTATAAAAATATTAGAGAACAATAACAAGGACAAAAATATAAAAATCTACCAACAATTAGTTAACATTATTAATAATGAGTTTAAAACAGATATAACAATTGAAGAGTGTGCTAATAGATTAGGTTATCATCCGAATTATTTGAGACGAATCTTTAAAAAAGAAATGGGTGTTAATTTTAGTGAATATCTTAAAAACTACCGTATGGCACAAGCAAAACTATGGCTTAAAACAACTAATATGAAGATAGCTGAGATAGCTATGGCTCTACAATATAATAATGCTCAGAATTTTATACGAAGCTTTAAAAAAATGTACGATATGACACCTGGGATGTACCGTAAAGCTAAAACCATAGTCAATGATAATTCATGATGTTATTTTCGATCATTCATAATCTGGGATTTTTACAAATAATATTAAGTAAGGGATTTAAGAGTTGATGCAAACATGTCATTAAGTTCTTTAGGGGTGTTATGTTGGATAAAAGACCATTTTACTTAGTATTTTTATGTCTATTGATTATAGCAACTCTATTCTGTGCCAATAAGAGAAAAGGTATGGTTATTGTAGGATCAATATCAAATTCTGTGGAAGATACAGTAATAGTAGGCTCAAAACCCAATACTGAGGGGCAGTTGCTAGGTGAGATGCTTACTCTCTTGATTGAAGAATATACGGATCTTAATGTGGAGCAGAAATTAGCAATTGGTCCAGAATTTTTAGCTGTTCATCCAGCATTAGTAAATAAGGAAATCGATATGTATCCCGAGTTTACGGGTGACGCATGGTACAATATCCTTGATCAAAAAATACAAATAGCTAACGCAGATGTATTATATGATAGAGTAAAAGCGAAATATTTGGAGGAACTTAATATTGAATGGTTAGATCGCTATGGCTATAACAGTTCATTCGGATTAGCCATGAAAAGATCTAAAGCTGAAGAATTAGGCATATTATCTTATAGTGATTTAGCTTTGAAGGGTAGAGACCTAGTTTTTGGAGCTGAATTTGATTTCTATGACATAAAGGAGGGGTATCCTGGTCTGGCAGAAATGTATGACTTTGATTTTAAGAAAACTGTGAGTTTAGATTTTGAAGATAAATACGATGCCATAATCTCAGATGAAGTGGACGTTATTCCTGTCTTTACAACAGATGGTTTTATTGAAGAGTATGACTTGCTAGTACTAGATGACGATAGGAGCTATTTTCCAATTGCTGAACCTGCCACAGTTATTCGCGTAGATGTACTAGAAAAACACCCAGAACTAAAAGATGCCCTTAATCGTTTAGGAGGTGTCATGACTGCTGAAGATATAACTGAATTAAACTATTTAGTTGATATAGAAAACATGGATAAAAAAGAAGTTGCCAAAATGTATCTTCAATCAAAAGGATTAGTTGAATAATTAATTTTTATAGAGCCGTAAGGCTCTTTTCTTATACTTTTTTCTGGGAGAATTTTGTCAGGTAAAAAATATCCACCTATGAGGTAAAACCTGTGTATGGAAATAAGAGATTGCTTAAGCTAGAATAAAGCTATAAAATTAAACAAAAGGGGGAGTTAGAAGTGACAAAGCGATTTTTTAGCTTGCTGATAGTAATGACACTTCTCGCATCGATGTTTATTGGATGTACAAGTGAAGAAGTTACACCTGAGAAAGAGGAAGTAATAAAGGAAGTTGTTAAAGAAGTAGAGGTAGTCAAAGAGGTTGATAAACCTGGTTCAATTACTTTGATGGCATCACAAAACTGGATCAAAGATGTTGATCGTGAACTTTTCAATATGTTTCAAGAAGAAACGGGGATTGAAGTTAAAGTATTATTGACACCAGATAATGGGTATCAAACATTATTAGGAACATCTCTTTCTGGTGGAAGTAGTGCCGTGGATATTTTCATGTATCCAGCAGGTTCTGAAATGGTATCAGCAGGTATTCCTGATGTAGCTCTTGATCTTTCTAATGAGCCATGGGTGGCTAATTTAGAGGAGTGGGCTGTTGCAGCTAATACAGAAGGAGATAAGCTTTATGGTTTTAGTACATGGGGTGTTGATTACGAGGGTGTCCTTTATAATAAATCATTTTTTAAAGAAAATGGTTTAGTAATTCCAAATACATGGGACGAATTTGTTACTTTATGCGATACAATAATAGATTTAGGTAAAGTACCTTTATATGAAAACATAAATGGTGTTTGGCATACACAAAGTTGGTTATATGCTATGACACCTGTACTTTATAAAGAAGACCCCGATTTTATTAAGAAGTTAAATGAAACACCTGATAATAAGTTTGCATCAAGTGCAAAACTTAGAGAAGGTCTAACACAATTGAAAGATTTTTTAGGCGCTAAGGAAGGTGGAAAGCCTAAATATTATACTAATGATGGTCAAGCGGAAGATTGGTTTGGTAGTTATATTTCCTTACAGAATCGTGATACAGTAATGATGTTTACTTATAGCGCATATGTATCCGAACTAGAAGCCAATGGAAGTTCAGATGAGTGGGGAATGTTCCCATTACCGATTGCTGGAAACAAGACGGGGGTTTCTAATGGTGGTGGAATCTCTAAATACGTTAACAAACATAGTAACGATATTGAAGCTTGTAAGCAACTCTTAGCTTATCTTGCTGAACCTGAGAATCTAGAGACTTATTATGCTGCAAGAACTGATCTTGTCAGTTCAGCATTCAAAGATGTTAAAGCAGTTAAACCTACCTCAGCCACTGCTGAAATAGCTGATCGCTCAGAGGGACTTATTCCTATCATGATGTTGAAAGAGATACTTTATTGGGATCCGGATCTTTACTCATATTTCCAAGGCTTTGCTGAGGGAACAATGACTGTTGATGAATTCGTTGACAATATGGATGCTTATCGAGCAACTCTATTTGAAGCAGCTGCAAACTAAGATTAAGAGGAGAAGAGAGGGGAAATATCCCCTTCTCTTTTACAAACTTTTCTAAATAGATTGGGAGTGGAACTACAAAATGATGAAGAAAAAAATATATCGATGGGAATTTGCAGCTCCAGCATTGATTTTTTACAGCGTATTTTTTATTCTCCCAGTAATTCTTGGCTTTTATTATTCCTTAACAAACTGGAATGCCATTAAGTTATCAGGTGAGGTAGCAAAATTTATTGGTTTCGATAACTTTAAAAAGATTTTCACAACGCCAACCTTAACAGCTATCATATTTAGAACAATCTATTTTGGCTTAGTGACAACAGTCTTTAAGAATGTCATTGGATTCAATCTTGCGTTACTTTTTAATAAGGGTTTGAAGACAAAGAATACATTGCGATCCATATTCTTTTTACCTTCCATGTTATCGCCATTAATTATTGGATTAATATTCGGTTCTCTATTTATGTCTAATGGTTTTGTTAATCAGTTATTAACGAGTATTGGGCTTGGGCATATTACAGTTCCTTGGCTTACGACAAAATCAACCGCATTAGGCACAACCATGTTTGTAGAAATCTGGCGTCAAACTGGTTTTAACATGGTTATCTATCTAGCAGGTTTACAGCTCATTGATAAAGTGTATTATGAAGCAGCTTCTATCGATGGAGCTTCTGCTTTTCAACAACTCATTCATATTACCATACCAAGAATGCTACCATCATTTGCAATTAATCTACTACTCAACTTGTCACAAGGATTAAAAGCCTTTGATATCATTTTTGTATTAACAGGTGGTGGGCCAGCTGGATCAACAGAATTGATTAATACAATTGTCTTCAAAGAGTTTGGTAAAAAACTTTACGGTATGTCTGCAGCCTATGGAGTTATTGTATTTGTTATTACAGCCATATTTGGATTAATTGCCTTAAAAGTAACTAATAAAGATGTGGATAGCTAGGAGGGGATATCATGAAACAACATTATCAATTAGCTAGAAAATTATACCTTATAGTCAAAGAGTTATTAGCATGGTGTTTAACCTTAGTAGTGTTAGTCCCCTTTACTATAGTTGTATTAAATGCATTCAAAACTGATTATGCTGCACTTAACATGAGTCTGAGTTTGCCCAGTAGTTTTGAATGGGAGAACTTTGTAACAGTATGGGAAATTGGAAATATTCCAAGATCCTATATGAATAGCTTAATATTGAGTGTATCTTCTGTAACATTAAGTGTTTTCTTTTCAACGATATGCGCCTTTGTACTTGCTAGAAATAAAACAAGAATTAATCATTGGATTTATATATATTTTTCATTAGGACTTATGTTCCCAGTCAATATGGTGACAGTTGTAAAAGTTATGCGTATCTTTGGCTTGTACAATACACGTTTAGGTGTAATCATCCTATTTACAGCGTTAATTATACCCTTAAGTGTTTTTCTCTATTATGGTTTTATTAATAGCATTCCCACAGAGTTAGATGAAGCAGCGATAATGGATGGGGCAGGTGGCTACAGAATATTTTTCAGTATAATTTTTCCAATGCTAAAGCCTGTAACTGTAACAGTTATCATGATTAACTTTTTAAGTACGTGGAATGACTTTACTATACCACTATATCTATTGCCAGACCCAGATAAAGCGGTTATTGTTCAGCAAGTTTATAATTTCTTTGGGACTTTTACTGCTCAGTGGAACTTAGTAAGTGTAACGATTATTTATGCTATACTACCAATTCTCATCGTTTATATAATTGGACAGAAATATATCATTTCTGGAATGGTTGCTGGTGCTGTTAAAGGCTAGAGAATATGTTATAATAGATATTTAAAGAAACTATTCTATGGTAGGTGAGGGTTCTATGAAAAAGATGACGTTATCAACAAAGTTATTTAAAGTATATATCATTTTTTATAGTTTATTCTTTTCTACCTTGTTAATTGTATTCGGATTTTACATAGGCAATAATATTAATGAAAAATTGCGAGTAACGCAGGAACAGCTCCTAGAAAGCATGAATAAAAATATAGAAAATTTCTTTGTAGATATGAATGATTTCTCTATGACTCTTGTGAATTCCAAGCAATTTAAGGAGATAACCATTAGGGACTTACCTGATGCCTATTCTAATAAAGAAAGTGTAAGTGGTTATTTTAAAGACCTTTATTTAATGGCATATAAGATGATTGATAAAGAATATCAAGTTGGTATCTATGATAATGAGGGTCACTTCACTTGGCTAGGGAATAACTACTTCATAACTGAAACGGATAAAGATCATCATTTTTATAAGAAGTACACACCTTATGGACAATTAAATATAGATCATATTACTGAGCATCCTATTGTAAAGTCCTATGATCAAACTGTATCTAATGAACAAACTGATACCATTGCTGTTATTCGAACCATTAATATCAATAATCTTTTTCATAAACCAGAAGGATATATTGAGGTCCATGCACCCTATAATAGGTTAGTAACAATTATAGAAGATATTGTGAGTAAGAGCGAAGAAGACATAAGGGTATATCTTTTTGATGAAAATGGACGTGTTATTTATGGTAAAGATGACTTTATAGAGTTAGATGATTTTCAAGACAGTCAAGGCATTGGTCTAGGTCGTTATAGAAAAGAGGATGAAATGATTTATGTTAGTTCATTACTTTCATCTAATCTGTATATGGTTACCTCAACACCAAGAACCTTTATGAATACTTCTTTGAAGCAGTACTTAATGATAGCTGTTTGTGTCTTTATACTTCTAAATCTATTGCTTATGTTTATTACTTATCGTATTGCAATCAAAATAACTACACCTTTAAATGCTATCTGCAATGAAGTAGATCGTATTGAATTAGACTTAAAAAAAGAAGAATATAATTTTAAAGACATTAATACAGATATATATGAAATCGACGTATTGAAAAAAACACTAAAGAATATGCAAGAAAAGCTTAGAGCGTCCTTAGAGGAAATTATACAATTAGAATCATTTGAAGTGCAATCAAAACTTATAGCGTTGCAATCTCAGATCAAACCCCACTTTATGTATAATACACTCATGACCATTGATGCTTTAAGTCAAGAGCAAGAACATGATAAAGTCTCTAACGTATGTCACTCTCTAACCAGTATGTTGAGATATATATCCACTGATGGCGATGATTTAGTCTTATTGTCAGAAGAAGTTAGACATGTAGATCAATATGTGACTATTATGAAAGAACGGTTTTCCCAGATTGATGTTGAGTGGGATATACCTTTAGAGATGATGGACATTTATGTGCCAAAGTTAATACTTCAACCTTTAGTAGAGAATAGTTTAAAGTATAAAAAAGACCTAGGTGCTCATATAAAAATCTCCGGGAGTTTAATCAATAATTTTTGGCGTATTAAGGTCTTGGATGATGGGAATGGATTTGATGATGATACGATTCACTACATTATGGAACTCAATAAGGAAATGGGGCAAAATTACAGGGAAGTGAGTCTAGAAATTGATGGTATGGGATTACCGAATATCTATATTCGTCTACAACTTCTTTATGGAGAAAGCATGTATTTTAGGATTCATAAAGAAGTAGAAGAGGGTAGTTGTATTGAAATAGGTGGAAAGGTGGAGCGATAATGATGAACCAGCTCTATCCATTAAAGATAATAATCGTCGATGATGAAGAAAGAATCATTCAAAATATTTCAAAGAGTATATTATCATTGGATGATGCCACACAGATAGTAGCTACGGCATATAATGGGGAGGATGCTTTAAAATTAATTTCAAAGCATCGACCTCATATTGTTTTTACAGATATAAAGATGCCAAAGATGGATGGGTTAGAATTGGCTAGGGAGATAAAGAGGCAATTTCCAAACATATATGTAGTTATTATCAGTGGATTTTCACATTTTGAATATGCTCAACAAGCCATAAAGTATGGTGTTTTTAACTACCTACTTAAGCCTATTGCTAAAGAGAAGATTGTGGATGTTATAGCAGAAATACGTAAAAATATAATAGCAACTATAAGAAGCCATAGTCAAAGAGAGATTATTATACCTGAAAATGGGGACAATTCTTTAAACAACTCTCAGTACTGTGTTTTTTTGATATGTTTAAATAATCTGTGCCATGATCCCATGGATGAAGAAATAAGACGTTATTATGATGATCACATAAACAGTTCTGATTGGAAAGAGCTATTTGAAGAACTTCATCTACCTAATTGGGTATTGGTAGATGAGTATTATAGTAACGAAAAAGTTATTGTTGTGGGTCAAGATCATGATTGCAATCCAAAAGCTTTAGCAAGAAGGATAATAAGAAAAATTGAAAAGAAGCTATGGAACATGCCCATTACTGTTTGTACTCATCAAGAAGGTATTGTGAGAGAAGAGATATGGGGATATACTCAGCGCTTACGCAACCTTCTACATCAACGATTAGTACCAACAAAGGTAAACTTCTTTATACTTGAGCAAGATGAAAAAGTGGTAGATAGCGAATTGCGCTACAGTATTAAATCACGGATTGATCAAAATTTTAAAACCGCAGTAAAGGCCAAGAATTATAGCAAAATACAAGAAGAACTATTAGGCATCATCGATTACATGGGAAAAGCTGAGATTAGTCAGAAACACTATGAAAAAGCACTTGTTAGTATGTTGCAAGTGTTAGAGTTATATTTGGAGGGCTTTGATACAGAAGAAGCTGATAAGTTAAGGATAGAGCTTTTTAGAAAACTACATTATACGAGAGATCACAGTGATATAAAAGATAAAATGATGGTTTGCTTGAATAACTATTTTAGAAAAGCCACTGATCATAGTGACAATATCCAAGAGGAAATACTGGACTATGTTAACACTAATTTTATAACCATAGATCGAGTAGAAGATATTGCAGAGCGCTTTAATTATAATTACACTTATTTATCTCGCCTGTTTAAAAAAATGACAGGTGTTTCTATGAGTAAATACATTACAAAGAAAAGAATTGAACTTGCTAAAGAGATTATGATGCACCAACCTAACCTGAGCTTAAGTGAAGTTGGTGCTATGGTAGGGTACAATGATCCTCACTACTTCAGTCGAGCATTTAAAGTATCAACTGGGATGAGTCCAAGTAACTATAAAACTAGGAATTAAACAAATATAGATGTTTATTAAAGCTAGTAGATGATTTTGTTTTGAAAGAGATCATTTACTAGTTTTACTTTTTGTGTCTTGACATGGTTTTACCTATACTATATGCTGTAATTAACTTTTAGTAAGTTTTGAGTATATCTGGGGAGGAAGTATTTTTGAGAGATTTAATTACTATAGGAGAACTTGCTAAATTGATGGATGTATCTATCCATCAATTAAGATATTTTGAAGAAAAAGGTATACTATCGCCAAAAAGAGTAGAACAAAATGGATACAGATTATACGGATTCAACGAAATATATAGACTTGCTCATATTTTGGTTTTAAGAAAATTTGATATTTCAGTAGCTGATATTGATAAGTGTTTTAAAAATTATAAAGAAGAAGACTATATTAATTTATTAAATTCTAAAGTAACTGATCTTAATGAGCAAATAAAAGAGCTTACTACTTTAAGAGATTTCACCATGGATCTCGTTGATAAATTAAATAATATGCGCAACTCAAAAGAGGATTATATTATTAGAGAAATGGAAGAACGAAATATTCAACAAGTCTATGATATCAATTATGAAGATACAACAACAGTTAAGGAATTCTATGATCACTTTAAGGAGTTTACAAGTTTATATCAAACAGATATGATTACTCTTTATGATGACAATAGGGCATATATATGTATGGAAGTAGATAAGAATAGTCCTGAAACTTCTTATAAACTAAAAGATGGAAAGTATCTATGTTATTCTTTTCTTGCAGACAAGGATGAAGTCTTCATTCAAGTAGCAAGGGATTTTTTGAAATATGCTTATAATAATGGTTTTAATCTTACTGGGAAGCTTATTGTTCAAGATAATACCATGCTTTCCATATGCTATAACCATCACATATATTATGAAATACAGGCTTTAATAAATGAAAATTAAATAGACTATATATAAACAATTCGATATTAAAAATTGAATTGTTCTTTTTTTGTATTGATTTCATTTATAGCAATAGGTTAATAGTTAAGTATTGACTCTAGGTCTGACCTAGGGTTTATAATCAATAAATGAAGTAACTAACTACAGTACACTAGGAGGTAAGGAATTTGAATAGAAATTATAAAGAGTCTAATCGGATTTATTATTTGGATTTTATGCGAGGCTTGGCTATATTCTTTATGATCATGCAACATACTATGATTATACATGAACTTACTGGGGGAGAAGGCAATACAATCATTGGGAACATCTTTATACTTTTAGGAACTGCTCCAGCAGCTCCCGTGTTTATGTTTATTATGGGTCTTTTTATAATGAAATCAAAAAAAAGTTCGAAAGATGTCTTTTTAAGAGGAGTTAAGCTTTTAGGATTGGGGTATGCATTAAATTTACTTCGTTTTACACTTCCTATGCTAATAGCTGGAGAACAAGGAGCTATATCAATGTTTTTTGGTGTGGATATTTTACAACTTGCAGGACTTTCTTTCATGATGGCGGCTTTTTTAAGAAAGTTTGCTAAGAATAAATTTATATTCCCAGTATTAATTGTTGTAATTTTACTTGTCTCACCATATCTATGGGGGAGTGGAAACGTTATCTTTGACCTTTTATGGGGTGCAGGCGGTAATGTAGCTTTTCCATTCTTTTCATGGTGCATATACCCAATGTTAGGCATGTATTTGAGCCCACACCTATTGCATGTATCATTATCTAATCAAACAAAAAAACATTTGCTTGTTTGGGGTATTGCAATAGGAGTCATTGGCTTTCTTACACTGGATCTTTTCCCAGCATCGGATTATTCCAGATATGGATTAGGAGCAAGTTTTATGATTATAAGTTTCGTTTTTCTATGGTTATTAGTTTGTGAATTTCTTATAAATAAGATAACCATAATGAGGGAAAATAGAATTTCTAAGCTATTGTTCTATTGGAGTGAAAATGTTACAGATGTCTATATCATTCAGTGGGTTATATATGGATGGAGCATGCTACTAATAGGTGCTAATGAGCAAATTGATTTTGTAGCACTTATGATAGGGTTTATTGTCCTTGCATTGACTCACGTATTAATAAAATACACTTCAATAAGACGGTTGATTCCTAAAATTTAGATTAACTCAATTTAAATATAGATAAAAGCAAAAATACAACAAAGCATTAATTCATTGAAGGGAATTATAATGACGGGGAGTCGGTTTAGCTGTACGCATAACGTACAGCTTTTACTGTATCTCATGAATTAAGTCAAAAACATTCAATAATTTAAACTACGTAATATGTAGCATAATATGCTATAATGAAATGATATTTAAAGATAGTAACTGGAGGTTTTTGTATGAACAATAATGATATACTCATAAGACTGAGATATGCTCTCGATATAAAAGATAGTGAAATGGTTGAGATTTTTAAACTTGGAAATCTTAAAACGACAAAAGAGGATTTACTTAAAATACTAAGAAAATCAGAAGAAAGTAGTCATTCTGATGTTAATAGTCATGCTGATATAGTTGACAACGATAACTATATAGAATGTAATGATATTATGTTAGAATCATTCTTAAATGGTCTTATTATCTTTAAGAGAGGAAGAGAAGATAATAAGCCAGGACAAGCAGATAGACCACAATTTCTAACAAAAGAAGGTCAAAGTATAAATAATGTTTTACTTAAGAAGCTGAAAATTGCCTTATCCTTGACCAGTGAAGATATGAGTGAGATCTTAGAATCAGCCGGTGTTTCAATAACAAAGAGCGAATTAAGTGCATTGTTTAGAAAAAAAGAACATAGGAATTATAGAGTATGTGGTGATAGATACATTAGAAATTTCTTAAAAGGATTAACGATAAAATATAGGGGTTAAATATGAGTGGTTAATTACAATATTATTTTAAAAGGGGGCGTGATTATGGAAATAATATTTAAATTGACGGAGCAGGATTTTATTGATTTCAATAGTTATCATATGAAAACATCAAAGACCCTAAAAAGATCTATTTTATTGCTGAGATTAATAGGTCCTATTGTATTTCTGATAGGGATTTATCCTGTGTATAAGATTACAAAAATCCCATTATGGTATTGGAGTATTATTTTCAGTGTGACCAGTATTTTGTGGTTTATATTTTACCCTAAAATTATTGAAAAAGATTAAGAAAGCAGGTTTTAAAAATGTTATCAGAAGGTAATAATAGAAGCTTGCTAGCAGAGACGACTTTATTAGTAAATGAAGAGGGGATTAATCGTTCAAATGACTATGAGCAAACAGCTATAAAATGGACTACTGTTGATAGAGTTGTGATATCTGATAAACATATATTAGTTTACGACAGTGCCATCAGTGCCATTATTATACCATTGTCTGCTCTTAGTACAGATGTGGAAACAGAAAAATTAATTAGGAACATAGAAAAGTATCATAGTGAATCAAAACAACCCTAAAAGTAAGGACTTGAGGGGTTGTTTTTATATTGAGGAAAAGTACTACGTTTACTCGCAAGGAATCATATTTTCCTACATATACTTGATAGGGTAACATAGCCACGTTTGTACTGCAAATAAGTTGCGATAGATTCAAATTACTTGAATAGATTCTCTGTATGCTTTGGGGGTTAACTGAGTTTGCTTCTTAAACATTCGAGTAAAATGACTCTGATCATTAAAGCCCGTCATGTTACTAATTGTTGCTATACTATACTGGGTATATTTAAGTAACTTTTTCCCTTTGTCAATTCTTGTCTGAGTTATATAATCCTTTATACTGACTCCTAGTTGTGATTTAAATAGTCGTAGAAGATGACTTTCACTTAAATGTACTTTTGCAGCTAGTTCTGAGATTCTTATCCTCTGTGAATAATATTTGTTTATGTAATCAACTGTGAGATAGACAGGTTTTGAGTAGGTAAGGCGTTTACTTTTTTCTACTAAATCAATGAATGCATTGAGCATATCTATAAACAAGTCAGTTACTTCCTCATAAGTTTCTACTTCTTCAACAAATTGGATAAAAGTATCACTTAAAGTGTAGGCACTTTCTGAATCCACACCACCGCTTATAGCAGCTAAAGTTGTTTCGGTCACCGTTGTAATAAAAAGATTCTTATAGGAGCGAAGTGGGTTATTTTTACAAAGTATACCGAAAGGACCGTCATCAGGTAGAAGCAGTATCTCATGAAGAGCCTCTCTATCAGCATTTTTTATAGCGTCATGGATAAGATAAGATTTAATACTAGAGTGATGATAGCCAAGAGAATCTGTAGTGGATGTATTCTGAAACTCAATTTTATCCAGAATACTCTCTCTTTTAAATAGGTCATCTAAAGTCATATAGTTACCTGTTAATTGATGATAAAGCAAAGGTTGAATTTTTCTCATAGCAATGGAAGAGTATTTTGGCAGGGAGTTGAAGTAAAGTCGCAACGTTTGAAGTTTTGCAAATGAGACCTGTTCATTCTCCAAAGTTTGCATAATAAATTGGTCATCATAGTTATGGCTGATGGCTGGACCACAAACAAGATGATAAGTTTTATCTTGAAAGGTAAAGTTCTGATAGATATAATGTTCAGCAAATAGATTTGTGTAAAACTGAATGTCTTTGCTATATGAAAAAAAGTGCTCTAAAACTTCATCAAAACACTTACCATATATGCTTTGTTGGGAGGGAAGTAGTTTTTCAGTAATTAGTAGTTTTTCTTCATTATAAAGTCTGATAGGTAAACCTGTGGCTAACCAAAATAATTCTATAGTCATTTGTATTTCTGTAAGAGAGTTAATCATAAAAACCTCCATGGAGATGGATTTGTTCTATAAACGGTTGATATATACAATAGTATCACGAATAAATTATGTATGCTAGTAGTAGATGAAGGGAGAGAGTAAAATGAGTAGTCAAACTAACATATATGAAAAGATAAGGCAGTTAAATGGAAAAGATGAATGGCGTACCTATGGTGAATTGATTGCTGAAATTGTATTTTCAGATGGACCAACAGGGCTTAGGTATCAAGAAGGTAAAGGCGATCATTTGGGGATGACTGATAGCAAGAAGGCTACATGTTTTCCCACAGCATCAGCACTTGCTAGCACATGGAATAGAGAGCTAGTTAAACAAGTATCAGCTGCTATTGCAAAAGAAGCCATTTGTGAAGGAGTAGATGTTTTACTAGGACCGGGAGTGAATATTAAACGCAATCCATTATGTGGCAGAAACTTTGAATACTTTTCAGAAGATCCTTATTTAGCAAGTCAACTAGGTAGTGAATATATCAAAGGATTGCAAGAGAATGGGGTAGGTTCATCGTTAAAGCACTTTGCTGGGAATAATCAAGAAGCTTATAGGATGTCAATAGATACAATAATAGATAGAAGAGCTCAAGAAGAAATCTATTTAAAAGTTTTTAAAGATGTTATTGATGGCTCTAATCCATGGACAGTAATGAGTGCTTATAATAGGTTGATGGGGTCCCATTGTTGTGAGAATCATTGGCTTTTAACAGAAACCTTAAGAGAAAAATGGGGGTATGAGGGGTTAGTTATTTCTGATTGGTTTGCTGTTAATGATATCGTTAAGAGCATAGCTAATGGTATGGATTTAGAAATGCCTACCGTAGGTGACTATAGTTACAATAAACTAAAAGATGCTTATGAACAAGGTGATATTAGCGAAGACGCAATCAACCGAGCATTTAATAATCTCAACACATTAAGAGAACGGTGTGATAATCCAATCAAAAAAGCAGTAGAGCCCGTTAACTATATGGAGCACCATGAACTCGCTAGAGATGTAGCTACAGAAGCTATTGTATTGCTGAAAAATGAAAATCAAAGGTTGCCACTACAATCCACTGATAAAGTTCTTTATGTAGGCAGTTTAATGGAGAAGCACAACTATCAGGGAAGTGGTTCATCAAGAGTCAATCCAATGTTTATGGATTCTATCAGTGATTTCTTAGTTGAGGGAATCAAGTATCTACCAGGTTATTCCCTAAATAACCATGAAGTTAATCAGAAAATGATCAATGATGTTTTAGATGAAGCAAGAGAAATGGATAAAATCGTTGTTTTTACTGGACTATTCTCTAATGATGAAGCAGAATCTTATGATAGAGAGAACTTAGATTTACCTTTATGTCAAAGACATCTCATTGAGTCACTTATATTGTTAAATAAACCAATAATATTAGTCTTACAAACAGGATCTGTGGTAGAAATTCCGTGGGTTAATCAGATTGATGGAATATTACAAGCTAATCTCTCAGGGCAGGGTACAGGAAAAGCTATCGCAGATATTTTATTAGGTAAAAAGAACCCATGTGGAAGGCTAAATGAGACTTATCCAATTAAATTAGCACATTCTCCAAGCTACTTACACCGTGGTAGTGAGAAAAGGGTTGAGTATAATGAATCAATCTTCGTTGGTTATCGCTATTATGATAAAAAAGAATTGGAAGTCTTATTCCCATTTGGATATGGCTTAAGTTACACTGAATTCCAATACAGTGATTTTGATATTGAAAAAGATGAAGAGAGTATTTCCGTAACATGTAAGATTGAAAATACTGGTAATTATGATGGAGCAGAGGTCGTACAAATATATATAGGACTTAATGTACAACAAGCGATTCAGCCTGTTAAACAGCTTAAGTACTTCGATAAAGTAACTATTAAGAAAAATGAGACCTATCATTTTCAATGCAAGCTTCCATTGAGTGATTTTAGATACTTTAACTCAGATATAGATGAGTGGGCATATGCTACAGGTGAAAATACAATATATATCGGTCAATCTTCAAGAAATATTGTTTATCAGCAAAGAGTAGATATCGATGCATTTGATTATAAATACCCTGTTGTAACAAGAAATACTACTGTTGGCGCACTACTTCAAATACCTGTACTACTGGATATAATTAATTATACAATGAATGAACTTAGTAGCCAATTAATGGTCAATGAAGAAGATATAATTAACCATCGGGAATTGGAAAACTCTATAAAATATATGCCATTAAGGAATATAAGTCAAGCTACCAAAGGTTTTGTTTCGGATGAGCAATTAGATCAATTAATCTACGAATTGAATGTTCAATTAAAACATAGGGGGTGCTAGATAATGACAGAGAGAAGTCTAGGGATGGATAATCAATATGAAGTGAGTAAAGGGGAAAAGGGATCATTTGTATTTGGTGTTTTTTCTCAGAACCTTGTATTTGCATATATAAGTGCCTATGTGATGATCTATTACACGGACTACATAGGTATTTCTTCAACCACTGTAGGAATAATCTTCTTCGTTGCAAGACTTTGGGACGCAGTTAACGATCCTATCATGGGGATTGTAACGGATAAAACTAAGAGTAGATGGGGAAGGTTTCGTCCTTACTTGTTATTTGTTGCAATACCTATGTTTTTTAGTGTTTTTCTACTGTTCACAACGAGTCCTTTCAAAAATGAAGTCTTATGGGCATATATAACCTATATTCTATTTGGAATGATATATACTATATCTGATATCCCTCTTTGGAGTCTTACTTCAAGTATGACGAGATATCCTTATGAAAGAACGAAAATAATATCTTTAGGTAAAGCAATTGCTCCATTAAGCTTCGTATTGGTAACAGTAATAACTGTACCATTATTCGATGTATTTGGAGGGGGGGAAGAAACTTTTCGCTATGTTGGCATGCTATACGCTGGAATAATGGCTGTTGGTATGATTATAATGTTTTTGAAAACAAGAGAACGAGTTCACAATAATAGTAGAGCTCTAAAGGTCAAGGACATATTAAGATCTCTGTTGATAAATAAACCCTTATTATTAATATTGTTAAGTCAAATCTTTATAACAATTGTAGATGGTCTTGTTACAGCTGTTTCAATTTATTATGCCACATATAACCTTGGTGATGCTAACCTGATGCCAGTATTGAGTTTAACGATTATCATTCCTATGTTGGGAAGTATATTTATAGCATCTAAGTTAGCACAAAGATTTGATAAAAAATACCTTTGCATTTTCTTTATGGTTGTAAGAGTCATTGGTTATATTAGTTTATTTTTAGTTGGCTATAATAGCCTGTATGTATTTATGGGGGTATTGGCTCTCGTATCATTAACTTTTGGAGCTACTGAAGTCCTATTGCCTTCGATGATGGTTGAAACTATTGACTATATCCAATCAATAACAGGTAGCAGAACAGAAGGAATTATGTGGTCAACACAGACTTTTGTTGTAAAAGCAGGAAGTTCGTTATCGGGTATTATACTTGGATATTTACTAACAGTGATAGACTATATACCTAATGCTATCCAATCAAAAGAAACATTAACTGGTATGCATGGCATATTTACTCTAGTACCAGCTGTTTTAATATTACTATCACTTATTCCAATACTTTTTTATCCTTTAACAAAAGCTAAGTATCAATTAGTTTTAGAGAAATTGAAAGCTAATTGAAGATAGCCTCAAATGCAATCTGTGGTGATAGAGATAGGCATTTGAGGCTATTTTAATATTCTAATGAATTTTGATTAGATTAGTAACCTTGTTTTCAACGATACTTTGATCAGAACTTTCGGAGGTTGCAGCTACCGTCATACCACTGTTTACATTTGGGAAATGGTAAACCGCAATTGTACTACCAGGACCTGAACCTGTATGACCAAAGGAATGAAACCTTCCTTCAACTGCATCAATCATCAAGCCTAATCCATAGCCCGGTTTCTGCCAAGGTCTATTACCGATATCAAATGGTATCATGTAAGCATCCTTCATATGCTCTAACATATCAGAAGAAATAATTTTCCCTGAAGCCAAATAATCTAAAAAGATACAAGCACTATTCAGTGAACCAATGATCATGCCATGGTATAACCAACTGGGATGATATTCTTTTTTTATGCCTTGGGTACAAACCTTTAAATCTTCTGGGTTTATCGCTACAAAAACATCTTTAATCTTTAATTCATCAAAAATTAAAGCGTAGAGTGCTTTCTCTAAAGGCATATCCATAGTATTTTCTACGAGCCTTCGAATATAATAATATCCGATATTAGAATAATGAAATTGTTTGCCAGCTGGACCCAATAGTATTTGACTATTTGTTTTCTCAAGAAGTACATCAAAAGTCCAAGGTATTTCATTTCTTTCAACAGCTTCAAGGTATGCTTTACAATAATAATCTTTAAGACCACTTTCATGGCGGAGAACTTGCTCCAGTGTTCCAGCTTGTCCAAAATAATGTTTGCTCAAAGATAATTGATTTTCTTCAACTAATTTCAATACACACGTAGCTAAGGCTGTTTTACCAAAGCTCCACCAAGGTACTAAAGCATCACTTTTTTGCACTAATTTGTGGTTGACCAGTGTACATTTCATTATAGACTCCTTCCAAAAAGGGGTTAATGTATTACAATAAATATACCATAAAGAATCTATAATTACCATAAAATGAAATTATTTTTGTGTTATTTTAATTACTAGAATTTATGTGTGCGTACAATGTATGAGATATTATAGTTTATCTGCAATATTAAATATCAATCTCTCGGTGTCTTCCCATCCAATACAAGGATCTGTGATGGATTGTCCATAAACACCATCGCCTACGTTTTGTCTTCCACCAACAAGATAACTTTCAATCATTAAACCTTTGACATGTCGTTTGACATCATCATCATAGAACATGTTATAGATAGTCTCAAGAGCTATTTTGGGTTGCCTCATATATTGCTTATTTGAATTAGCGTGATTTGTGTCAATGATAATAGCTGGATTTTTTAAGTTCATTTTATCATACTCAGTAAGTAAATCAATGATATCCTCATAGTGATAATTGGCTATGTTTCTTCCATAGCGATTAACTGCACCACGAAGAATAGCATGCGCAAGAGGATTACCATCGGTTTCTACTTCCCAGCCTCTAAAAATAAAAGTATGCTCTATTTGAGCAGCTTTAATAGCATTGAGCATGACGGTAATGTCACCACTAGTAGCATTTTTCATACCGACAGGTATTTCTAGACCACTAACGGTTAAACGATGTTGTTGATTTTCAACGGATCTGGCACCAATTGCAACATAGCTTAAAATATCATCAAGATAAGCATAGTTTTCAGGATAGAGCATCTCATCAGCACAAGTTAAATGAGATTCATTGATGGCTCTAATATGCATTTTTCTCATAGCAATGATACCTTTGAACATATCGGATTTTTTTGTAGGACTTGGTTGATGGACCATTCCCTTATAGCCTTCACCTGTGGTGCGTGGTTTATTGGTGTAAACTCTTGGTACAATGACTATCTTATCTTCTACTTTTTCCTGAATCTTACCAAGCCTACTGATATATTCACATACTGCATCCTCATTATCAGCAGAACAAGGCCCTATAATTAAGACAAATTTATCACTTTTACCTGTAAAGACATCTTTGATTATGCTATCACGATGATCTTTAATGCGTTTTAAATTTTTAGGCATTGGCAGCTCATTGAAAATTGTTTGTGGGGAAGGGATTTCTTGTATAAGCTTCAAACTCATTTTAATCATTCCTTTTATGTAATGTGTGCAAATGTATTATATAGCATTATATAGTTATTTACAGAATATTTCAAGATAATTTATCGATTTAAAGTGATAAAATTTAAAAAATCACAGGTTCGATTGTGATTAACCTTATCAAAATATTAAACTTACCCCTAATAAACAAAACCAGATTAAATGTAAAATATTAATGATGACATAAATAGAAGTAATTAGATTAATGAGGATATTAGATAGTCTTAATTGATGTTCAGTAGCTTTTCTTATTCTAAGTGATATATATAGCAATAGACCTGCAGGTAAAATAACCTTTAATAGAATGCTAAACAATTCATAAGAGATAAATTGATTCATTATTGGATTTACTTCACGATAAAACCCTGAATTAATAAGTAGTAGGGTAAAAACTATATCTGTCACATTAAGAAGATATAGTAATAAAAGTTTATGCTTAATATTTCTGAGATCATGATCCTTAATAAAAGTTACCATTTGAAACACCTCCGTTAAGAGTATATTCAATAGATTCAAAAATAAAACCTTATGGACAAACTATTATCTTTAGAGCCGTAGATACTTTTGTATTTGTTTGTGATATAATTACAATAATTATATAAATTGTTAATGGTTTTAGAGGAGAGGTTAGATGTACTTAATTAAAAAATGCTCAGAAGTATCAGATACACAAATATTTAAAGCTTTTACAGAGGGTTTTGCGGATTACATGATTCAGGTCAAAATGGATGAGATCTCGTTTATAAACAGATTCTTTGGAGCAGAAGGTAATGATAGAGAATTATCGTATATAGCTTTCAGAGAAGATAAACCAGTTGGTATTATTTTAGGTGGTATTAAAACAGGCGAGAATTTCAAAACTCTACGATGTGGAGCAATGGCACTAATTCCTAAAGAAAGAGGAACAGGGTTGGCAAAGACATTGATGGAGTTACATGAAAAGGCTGGTATAGAAATTGAATGTAAGCAATTATTTCTGGAAGTCATTGATGGCAATGATCGAGCAATAGGGTTTTATAAAAAAATGGGATTTGAAAAGGTATACAATTTAACTTATCGTTCATGGGATTTAAAAGGTAAGAATCCTTTGAAAATAGATGATAACTCTCTTGAGAAAAAAGTTAAGATGATGACCTTCGATGATATTTATGAGTTAAGAAAAATAGATTTATCTCATTTACCATGGCAAGGAGAATTTGTTTATTTTAAACATTTGGATTGTCATTATTATGGAGTAAAAGATAATGGGAACATTGTTGCAGGTATTACCGCTACTAACACTCGTATATTCTATCTATGGGTACATCCTGAATATCGAAATAAGGGATATGCTAAAGCTTTATTAAATAAAATCATTACAGAGATAAAACCAAAAGTCTTACGATTAACCTATTCGAATAACTCTCAAATACATACTTTTGCTAATCATTATCGGATGAAAAAAGATCCAATCAGCCAAGTAGAAATGTATAAGTGGCTAGGATAAAGAGGGGTGATAACCAGTAGAAATGGAAGTTTTACAAAGGTTTCTATGGTGTTATGATAATTATTGAGTAAGATAAAGCAGCCAATGATTAATAATATTATTGGCTGCTTATTCATGTATCACTTTCTAAGTTCTCTTGGAGTTTTTCCAACAAGTTGTTTAAAAGTTCTATTAAAATTGGAAGTGTTGTTATATCCGCATGATAAGGCAATATCCAGTACTGTTCTATCAGTATTTGTTAAAAGTTGAATGCCATAAGAAATACGTTTCCTTTTCAAATATTCCATCGGTGGTATCCCATTTAACTCCTTAAATGCTTTTGCAAAGTTGGATTGACTCATATTACTTAACTGAGTTAGTTCAGATAAGGAAATAGAACTTGCAATATTCTCATTCATATAGTTAATTACCTTGCAGACACTAAGAATTTTCTCTTTAGTAAATGGATTTTGTTGAGGCATTCTATTGATGTAATGATAATATCGAGATAAGAGAACAAGTATATGTAGCAGATGTACTTTGGACATTAATTTATAATTTTTGTTTTTATTGTGGAACTCTTTTTCGATTTCTAATATCAAAAAGAGTACTTTTTTTGTAGCAGTATTATCGCGGCAAACTAGATTCTTAAAATCATTGTTACGATCTATGAAAACTTTAAGATATTTTAAGTCAAAGGAATAATTATCTAAGGAACTTACGAAAGATGGTTCAAATACCAGCGTAAATATGGACAATTCTTTATTCGTTAAAGAATTAATCTTATAACTTTCAGTGTTGTTAAGTACAAGAATATCATTTTTTATAATGTCCAATCTATCATTATTAATTACTACAGAACCTTCACCATCTTGTATGAGTATAATGCGGAAGCAATGTGTTGATGTACTTCTATACGGGATGTCCTTCTGTTGTATGCATTCATGCATAACTTTCATTAAATAATTATTTTTATCAAAAGTATAAATATAACTTTCATCGAGGACCATTCTTTTACCTCCTCAAATAATAAGATTTATTATATATTAAGTAAGATGTGTGAGTAATTGAATAATCATTCTTGATATCATTATACTGTAATACAAGTAATATGAATAGACTGATTGAGAAGAAAGGTAGGTTTTACAGTGAAGAAAAAGAACTTATTATTTATATTTACAGATGAACAGGCGGTTAATACCATGAAATGCTATGGTAATAGTAAGATTAAAACACCTAATATGGATAGACTTGCAGAAGAAAGTTTTATCTTTGAGAAAGCTTATGTAACACAACCAGTATGTACACCATCAAGATCAACATTAATGACCGGTTTATACCCACATACGAATGGGTGTACAGAGAATAATATTCCTTTACAGCATGAAACCCCTTGTTTAACTGAAATGGGTGATTTATCGTCTTATAGAAAAGCTTATTATGGTAAATGGCATCTAGGAGATGAAGTGTTTAATCAACATGGATTTGATGAGTGGAAAAGTATTGAAGATACATATAACCAGTATTATTCTGAAGGTAAAGATAAAAGTAAGGTAAGCAGTTATAATAACTTCCTTATTGAGCAGGGAATGAAACCAGATGTTAAAAATAAGGGGTACTTTAGTAGGCAATTTTCAGCAAGACTTCCAGAACAGTTGAGTAAACCTGCTTATCTCGCTAATGAAGCAATAGATTTTTTAGAAAAAAATGATAGTAATCCATTTATCCTATATGTCAATTTCTTTGAACCACATATGCCCTATTTTAGCTGTAGAGATGATCAGTATAGTTTAGAGGATATTGAGCTTCCACCAAATTTTCATCATGAACTAGGAGATGATCATCCACTTAAATTACTTGCCTTTAAACAAGCATTATACGATAATGGGCACAGTGGGTTAAGTTTAAAAACTGAAGGTGACTGGAAAAAATTAATATCAAATTATTGGGGCTTGGTAAGTCTGGTAGATACTCACCTAGGTAGAATACTTGACAAGGTAGAAGAACTTAACTTATTAGAAGATACAATTATTATTTATACAAGTGATCATGGTGATATGATGGGTTCACATCAATTAACGGCTAAATGTACTATGTTTGAAGAAGCAGTGAAAGTACCTTTATTAATGAGAATACCTGGACTTGAAAACAATGGTAAAAAAATTATCGAACCTGTAAGTCAGATAGACCTAGTTCCATCCATATTAGATGCTATGGAACAAGATATACCAAATACTATGCAAGGATATAGCCTTATACCATTTCTAAAAGAACAGGGTGAGCTTGTTGAGAAAGATGTATTTATTGAATGGAATGGCATGAATGGTGGCTTTGGTGATGTTGTTGGTGGTGCAAAGGTCCCAAAATCTTCTCTTAAAGTAGGAGAAAGAGATCAAATTGTTAAATCCTTAGGTGACCCTGTAAGGACTATTATCACACCTGAAGGATGGAAATACAGTTGGAGTACAATTGGAGATGACGAATTGTACAACCTTAATGAAGATCCTTACGAAATGAATAATCTCGTGAAAAATACAGAATATAGATCGGTAATTGATGATCTCAAACTAAGAATTAAGAATTGGAAAGAAAGGACTAAAGATATAGCTTAAAGGTTTCTAAAATATATAACAAAATAACAATAGTATATTGGTATTGTAATGATTCAAAATAAGAGGAGAATAGGCATTCTAAAGTAGATTAGAATGCCTATTCTCCTCTTTACATATATCACAATTAAATATTGAAAGGTAGAAAAATATGTGATTATTACAAAAATATAATCCTTGATATATAATTACGTGTATGGTATCATATTTGTAATCCTTGGATGATAAATCCTTGAATTAATAATTCTATATGAATAATAAGATTCTCCTAGTCAATGCAACCATAAATGAAAGAGGCGATTGTATGAAAGTTCATTTAGTTTATTTTAGTCCAGGTGGAACTACAAAAAAAACAGTGAAGAATATTGCAAAAGGAATTAAGAATGTTGAAGTTATAGAACATGACATGTTAAGACGAGAGAATAGAGAAAAAACCTATAACTTTACAAAGAATGATTTAATCATAATTGGTATGCCTACAGCCAGTAAACTATTTGGTCTTCCAAGTGAGATTATTAGCTCATTAAATGGTAATGATACTCCATTTGTGGGGGCAGTTACATGTGGTAATGGTTACTTTGGTAAAGGTCTTATTGTACTAAAAAAGGCAATGGAAGCAAGAGGTTTTAAAATGGTAGCAGGAGGAGGCTTTATAGGTCAATATTCATTCACATCAAAGGTTGCTACAGGTAGACCTGATGTAAAGGATGAAAAAGTACAAATTAAGTTTGGTGAAGATATATATAGAAAGGTTGTTGTTAGAAAAGATTATAGCTTTAATACTAAACTTAAAATCGACTGGCCTGATGAAGGGACATTCTCTACTATTAAATGTGCTCTCATATCTGCAGCACCTGGAATAGGAGGAAAACTTCCTTACTCCATGAATGAGTTATCTGTATCAGATGCTTGTATAAAATGTCGTAAATGTGTTAAACACTGTCCTGTAGAAGCTATTACGTTAAATGATGAGATTGAATTTGATAGAAGCAAGTGTATTGGATGTTATGGATGTGCTAATGTATGCCCCAAAAAGGCTATAAAATCAGCAAGTCAAACGATGATTAAATCTGTTAATAATGTTGTGCAGTATCGTGATAGAAGAAAAGAACCAAAAGTATATATTTAAAATAAGTTTTACTTATAACTGAATTTATAAAATTTATATAAATCATTAATAATTATGCTAAAATATAAATATATTAGGAGGCAAGAAGATGAAAGGTAATGTTGTGACGTTAACAAGTAATAATAGAGAGACTATATTAAAAATTGCTAAAGAGCAAAACATAAAAATTAAATCATTCTGTAAAAGAGGGATATGTGGTAGATGTTTAGTAAAAGTAATAGATGGCAATGTATCTCGACCGACAGAAAAAGAAATTAAAAAAATAGGGCAATCGGGTATAAAAGAAGGTTATAGATTAGCGTGTCAAACTCAATTTTCTGGTAGGCTAAAGTTAGAAGTATAGTTTAATCGAGCATTATAAAAGGAGGCAGATTAAATGGATGGTATAAAACTGTTTAACAATGCAATAAGTAAAAATTTAATGGAGAATAGAAAATTTTTAGCAGGTAGATCTAATTATTTAAAAGCATACGCAAAAGTTGCTGCAAAACTGAAGCGACAAGAAAAAATAAGAACTGAACTAGTAGAAAGTGATGATCTTACTGTACCACCAATACTGATTACGAGTGTTACAAATGATTGTAACTTAACCTGTGCAGGTTGTTATGCTTGTACTCAGAATAGAGTCAAAGAAGATGAAATGACTGTAGAAGATATAGATCGTATAGTCCAAGAAGGAATCGATTTAGGTGTAAGTATTGTCATGATAGCTGGTGGGGAGCCACTAATTAAGAAAAACATTTTAGATATTCCTAAAAAATATTCTGATACACTCTTTGTCATGTTTACAAATGGACTGCTAGTTGATGATAAAAAAATAGAACAATTGAAAAACATTAAAAACTTAGTATTAGCATTCAGTTTAGAAGGTGATGAAGAAGCTACAGATGCAAGACGTGGTAAAGGTGTATACAATAATGTTATGTCAGTTATGGAGAAGCTTGATGAAAACAAAATAGTATTTGGTTCTTCAATTACATTAACCAGTCAGAATTTTGACATGGTTATTAATGATACTTATCTATGCAATCTAGAAAAAAGAGGTTGTAGAGCAGTATTCTTTATCGAGTATGTACCCTGTAATGGCGATAAAGAGTTATGTCTAAGTCTAAAACAAAAAGAAGATTTGATTACACAGATGAAAACGATGAGTAAAAACTACTCTATGTTAGCTATTCCTTTACCGGGAGACGAGGAATACTTTGGTGGATGTTTAGCGGCAGGTAGAGGGTTTTTACATATAAGTAGTACTGGTAATTTAGAGGCGTGCCCTTTTGCTCCAATTTCTGATGTGAGTTTAAAAGAGGTATCTTTGAAAGTTGCATTAAAATCTAGAATGCTCCAAAAAATAAGAGAAAATCATCATCTGTTAACAGAAGCAGAAGGTGGTTGTGCGTTATATGAAAATAGAAGATTAATAGATGAGTTTATTTGCTAATGATAGAGAAAAGCATTCTTTTAGCATATTTGACATCACTTTCGAAATACTGTAACATTAGTATAAAATAACGAATTTAAATTGCTGAGACTTGAAGAAAGTGTGGTTGACTATGGCGAAAAAGGAATTAATTATACATTCAGATATGAAACTAGAACATAAAGTGATGGGGCTACTCCAATGCATTGCACAGGAACAAAATGTTAGAGTAGATCGTTGCCTACGGCCAATGAATTTATCCTATACACAACTGAATATACTTCATATACTCTCACAAGTGCCAACTGGTCAATTAACTGTTAACCAAATAAAACAGTTTATGATTGATGAAAGTCCAAATGTGTCTAGGTCATTAAATAAGTTAATGGAAAATGGACACATTATTAAAGAAAGAAGTAAAGAAGACCAACGGGTTGTTTATATAACAATTACAGACTCAGGCCGTGAACTTCATAAAACTGCTGATCAAGAAATATTAAAGCTTTCTCTAAATCTATCAGAGGAAGACTTACAAACAGTTTATGAGATACTTGTCAAAATAGAATAGACTTTAAAAACTAGCGAGAAGGTAATCAACTTCTCGTTTTTTAATATTTTCTAGCAGAAGGCTAACTAAATTACTCAATAAGCTATTGGTGAATTTTTGCGTAGTATTCAGACGGAAGCATACCTGTTCTAGCCTTAAAAATCTTAGAGAAATAAGCGGGGGATTGAAAACCAGAATCCTTCGCTATTTTTTTTATGGGAAAGTTACCATGAGACATGAGGTACTTTGAGTAATTGATGCGATAAGTCATCAGGAATTCCATGGGAGTAATGGACATCTTTTGCTTCATTACTCTTGTGATATAGTTGGGATGAAAGTTTAACTCCTTGGCCATATCCTTCAGTGTAAAAGCCTTTGAGAAGTTTGATTTAATATAGTTCGTTACTAAAGTCGGTATGTCTGGTTGGCAATCTTGTGTAGAGTAAGAGAGAGTATCTAATATGTTCATAAAAATGGTTTGCTGTCGCATGGTTGATATATCAAGCTCCTGAATAGAAATTCGTTCATTCTCTAAATCAACATGGATGGTAGCCAAGCTTTTTAGATAGCTTTCAATTTCTTTTGCTACAAGTGGCACTAATTCACCAGTTTTGGGTATGGCAATATTAAAAGGACTTTCTGGTCTAAAAGAGTTTACATGTATAGCTAATTCTAAAGGTTGTATCATAACTTCTTTATCAGATTCTATGTATTCACCATGAGACTGGAAGTGAAGCCAGTGGAATTTAGTTGAGGTTGGTGAATGTTTATAGCCGATATGCCGTGTATCTGGGGACAAAATAATGAATTGATTTTCTTCTAAAATATATTTTGTGTCTTCCTCTGCTATATACAGTCTACCACTTACTACAAAAATCAAGTCAAAGACACCAACATTTTTGCGTGTGGGGTGGACATTCTTTTCGCCATAGTTAGCACTTCCAGCTACCACAAAATGAGGAAGCGGTGGACATGCAAAATTAATCAGTTCCATATAACCTCCAATAAGTTTGATTTGTTATACTTTTAGTTTTTTTTATCCATTGTTAAGAAAATTCAAACATGATATTATCTAGTTAATAAAGCAATATAGTACTTAATAAAAGAACCTATAGCCATATTATAGTATTAGTTGGCAGAATATTCAAGTTATTTTCATTATATTTCTTTTGTTATAGTACTAGACATGCTGAGCTTTATTAATTATGAAGGAGAGGTTTGTCTAAATGACAAGCGAGGGGAGGAAATATGAAGAGGTTATCAATTATATTAGCTATTATTCTATTAGTTTCAGTAGGTTGCACAGGAACAGAGACTGTAGATACCGACTCACCAAAGGGCGGAGAAGAAAAGGTTGCTAAAGTAGATGAAAAGGATAAAATTAAGTTTTCTTTTGCACATTTTGATTCAGGAGAAGTAGCTGGTCAATTAGATGCTATGGTGGAAGCATATGAAGCAGATCATCCTAATGTTGAAGTAGAAGTCATTGCCAAACCTGGTGAGTATGAATCTTGGATTCAAGCTCAGATGGAGGCAGGTACACTTCCAGATGTGGGTTATTGTAGTGCGGCGTTAGCTTTTTCTTGGGCAGAAGAAGGCCATGTACTTGATATCGCTCAGTACTTTGATCAATACCCAACACTTGGAAATCGAATTAGTAGTACTTACTACTGGTGGGAAGAAGGAAAGACATTTGGTACCAATACTGGTGGTGAGACGATTATGGTGTACTATAACAAAGATTTATTTAAAGAAAACGGTATTGACCTGCCAATTTATGATGGCAAAACCACATGGACTTGGGATGAATTTGTTGATATATCCAAAACTCTCACAGTAGATGTAAATGGTAACAATGCTCATTCATCTGATTTTGATAAAGAGAATATTAAGCAATATGCTATGAAATATTCAACTTGGTGGATGTACTATTATCCATTAATTTTAAGTAATGGTGTTGATTTTATCAATGAAGATGGAACAGATGTAACTATCAATGATCCACGAGTTGTTGAAGTTATTGAAGAGTTACGCCAGTACATATATGATGATAGGTTAGCGCCTACTGCAGACGTTTCTGAAGCATTAGGAATGAATACTGCTACTATGTTCCAAACAAAGACTATTGCTATGACTGTAAGTGGTTATTGGGCTCACTCAGGTTTTGGTGATACCGGAGTTGATATTGGTGTTGCACCACTACCTACATTTGATCCAACAGGAAAAGCTTATACTGTAGAACTTGGTGATCCAACGGTTATCTTTAATAAAGAAGGTCGTACAAAAGAAGAATTAGAAGCTATAGTAGAATTCTATGAATATCATAATAATCCTGAGTATGTATCCATGTTCAGAGATGGTTTGTGGATGCCCCTACAGAAAGATTACTATACAACTGAAGAGGGCAGAAACAAATGGTTAAACGATGAGTATCATGATTTAGAGAACCTTAATGTATACACTACTTTAACTTTAGAGGATTCCATATCTGCTCCAGTTTACCGTTTGAAGAATTGGGGAGAGCTTGAGCGTGAGATGAATGCGCATATTGATAATATCTGGAATGAATTTGTAGACATAAAAGATGATTCAGAGAAGAATGTTCAATCAGTATTAGACAACGCTGAAAAGGCAATGGAGCCATTACTTCAAGGAACGCATAGATAATTAAGATACAATAAAGGGTATCATGGCTATGGTACCCTTTAAGTTGTATTTGCTTAAAATAAGAAAAAAGGAGGATTCCTATGGCTAAACGTAAATTAAGCCAGTTGGATAGGCGTAAACGAAATGCAGGACTTCTATTTGTTTTACCTACAGTAATAGGTCTAGTAGGATTAACCATCTATCCAATGATATTATCCCTTTATTATAGTTTTACAGATAAGCAGATTGGACATTCAGTTAACTTTATCAAACTGGATAATTATAAAGAGTTACTTACTAATGATCCACTATTTTGGAAGTCTATGATAGCCACCTTTAAATACGCTTTATTAAGTGTACCAGTTGTTATTATACTATCTTTTTTTATTGCGATCTTATTGAATCAAAAGGTAAAGGGTTTACCTTTCTTTAGAACAATTTTTTATATCCCTACCATTGTTCCAGCAATCGCTAATGCAGTGCTTTGGATGTGGTTGTTTAATCCTAACTTTGGTGTACTTAATACCATCTTAGAATTCTTACATTTACCAACATCCATGTGGATATTCAGTGCCAAGTCGGCTGTACCTTCCTTAGTACTTATGCGGGCATGGGAGTTTGGAGGTACCATGATTATCTTTTTAGCCGGGTTACAGGGGATACCTCCAACTTTATATGAAGCCTGCGAGATCGATGGTGGAAGTGCTTTGAAGAAATTATGGTATGTAACGATTCCGCTGATGACTCCTATTATATTCTTTAATTTAGTTATGTTGATTATATGGAGCTTACAAGCCTTTTCACAGGCTTACGTTATGACAGAAGGTGGACCAAACTATGCAACCTATTTCTTTAATTACTACTTATACCAAGAAGCATTTGAATTTGGACGAATGGGATATGCTTCAGCTTTAGCATGGATCTTATTTATGATCATTCTTATATTGACAGCGATTACTTTTAAGAACTCAAAAATGTGGGTATATAAAGATTAAAATGGGAGGGAACTATGAAAGCTAAAAGATTAAAGAGAATATTACTTTATTTCATATTAATTGGTTCCAGTATACTCATGGTTATTCCATTTGTATGGTTAGTTCGTAGTTCGTTGATGACTACATTACAGATATTCAAATCACCTATAGAATGGATTCCAAAGCCTTTTGCATGGGAGAACTATACCAATGCTTTAAAGGCAGCACCTTTTGCCAAGTATTTCTTGAATACATCCATTCTTGTGATTAATGCTGTTATTGGCGTTACCTTTACGGCATCTTTAGCAGGTTTTGCCTTTGCAAGATTACCTTTTCCAGGTAAGAAGATTTTATTCTACATATTATTATCAACCATGATGTTACCCTTTACAGTAACGATGATTCCTCTTTATGTAACATGGAGTGACTTAGGATTGGTTGGTTCCAGACTGCCTCTCATGGTACCAGCTTGGTTAGGTGGAGGGACGGCACTTAGTAGTGGTGCCTTTAGCATATTTCTATTACGTCAATTTTTTTCAACAATGCCCGTGGCATTGGAAGAAGCAGCTTATATCGATGGAGCTACACCTTTCTATGTCTATAAAAAAATTATTGTGCCATTATCCAAGCCAGCTTTGATCGTAGTGGGCATTAATACCTTTTTAGGTACATGGAATGATTTCTTGGGACCAATTCTTTACTTAAAGGAAGATCAATATACACTTTCAGTTGGGTTAAGTACTTTCAAAAATAACTATTATGCATCTTGGGATATGCTAATGGCTGCATCTACAATGGTTATTTTACCTGTAATCATTATTTTCTTCTTTGCTCAGAAATATTTTATTGAAGGAATAGCTCTTTCAGGAATGAAAGGTTAGATAGATTAACTTGATTAGAGAGGAGAGAAGTTCATTGAAGATGATCAAACCTTACCCAGGTCTTATTATAAAAGAAGATGTTCAGTTTTATCCAGGCGTTTATGATTTCTATATGCAGCCGGGCATAACAGTAGAAGCAGACAATATTACCATCGATGCTAATGATGCGGTTTTTATCAATGGGCAACCTCAAGGTAATAAAAACAGTGAAGGATTATTTACAGAGTTTACATATGGTGATAGTGAATGTGATGCTGAGAGTAGAGGCTATTATGGTATAGCTTTACAATCTAAAGGGACAGCTGGTGTAACCCTAAAAAATATGCATGCAAAAGGATTTCTTCAAGGGTTAAAACTAGAAGATTGCACTCAGTGGCAGATCCAGCACAATGATTTTTCCTATAATTATCACAACATGGATTGGGGATGGGAGAATCACCCTATAAGGGGAGCTATGCATCTTTTACATTGCCATCATTGTACCATCAGTGACAATATAGCTACAGATGTCTGGGACGCTTTGGTCTTAGCGCATTCCAATAACAACCAGATAAGACAGAATAATTTTTCACATACTTCAAATACAGGACTGAAACTATGGCATGCTTGTAACAATATCATCGAAGATAATAATTTTAGTTGGGGATTAAGAAAATCACCTGGTGAAGTTCATGCTAGAGACTCAGCTTGCGTACTTGTCGAGTCAGGTTCTAACGATAATGTCTTTAGAAAAAATAATATGACATATGGTGGTGACGGCTTTTTTATTCGGTCCTTGAATGGATGGATGTCAACAGGCAACAGGATTGAAGGAAATGATATGAGCTTTGCCAATAACAATGCTATTGAGGCTTGGTCTGACAATAATACTTATGTTAATAACAAGGCTAATCACTCCAGTTACGGTTTTTGGTTGGGTAATTCGGACCAGACAGTTCTAATCGGTAATGAAGTTGCCTACAACGGTGGTAATTTTCATAACGCACCAGAAGAATTTGGGAATTGTGGGATTGCTGTAGTCAACGGTTCAGGAAGTCATTTTAAAGTTATGAATAATCATATACACCATAATACTGGACCAGGGCTTGCCATTCGTTATAAAGAAGATTACCCATCCTATCATTGGATTATTGAGAATAATACATTTGAATGTAATCAATCAAGTGATAATTATAAAGGACATGGCGTTTATGTAAAGAATGCTAAATGGGTTACTTTTGTGAAGAATGACTTTATCCATAACGATGGTCAAGATATTTACATAGATGAGCATGTATCAGATGTTCAGTATTTGCCAGGAGGTGACTACGAGAGACCTTCATGTGTTTTGAATGTTAATTCTGAAAGCTTTATTACTAATAAGGTCTATACATTTGATGCCTCCAAATCTAAGGTTTTTAATAATGAGGAAATGCATGTAAGATGGGATTTTGGGGATGGGACAATTAGTAATGAATATAAAGTATCCAAAATTTTCAAAGAGTCTGGGTTATATAGAGTTGGTCTGACAGTGGATGATGGTGAGAAAGCGAATATGTCCTATTTAAATATTTATGTCACACCTGATTCAACAAGTATAGGAGGAACCTCTGTACTTAAGCAATGGACCCTTCATTCTGATAGAGAAGAAACTAAAATGTTGCTTCAAGAAGTAACTCAAGTGATGGATGGAATGGTAGTTGGAGTTAAAGCTATGGAAGGTATATGCCATATTTTAACTTATCAACTTCAAGCTAATGAATTAAGAGATTTTCAAACTAAGAGCCATCTATGTTTTTTGCTAAATTACTCTGTTGAGTCAGCAGATTTAGATGGATTGAGTAAGAGACCTGTTATTATATTGACCGATGACCAAGGGAAAAGATGTTCCTACATACCGGAAATAGCATACCTCAATATGTATGGTATAGCAGTAAATGAGTATAAAAATAATTGGATGTACCTTGACATACCTCTTAATGGAGATGATACTTGGAAGAAAAAAGCTGAATCAGGGTTTAATATGAATAGCATAGACAAACTATCTTTTGAGATAGGACCTCATATAAGTAGTTATTGTGAGTTTTATTTAGGGGCTATCAAGCTATATAGCAAAGAGAGTAGCAATTACTAATCGACACTAATTAATATTGAATAGATGTAATGGATGTGAAAAATCATGAAGGATATGAGTGAGATAAATTATAGAGAAACACCTTTTAAAGAATTACCCTTAGGTGCAATTCTACCTAAGGGATGGTTAAGAAATCAGTTAGAAATACAAGCCAATGGTTTGACAGGTCATTTAGAAGAGATATGGGAATCAGTGGGTATATACAACGGATGGCTTGGTGGAAACGGTCATTCTTGGGAAAGGGCACCCTATTATTTAGATGGGATGTTACCTTTAGCCTATTTATTAGGTGATGACAAGCTCATTGATAAAACAAAGAAATGGATTGAATGGACTTTGAATAGTCAAACCGGTGAAGGATGGTTTGGACCTGAAAAGAATAATGACTGGTGGCCAAGAATGGTCATGTTAAAGGTCTTAAAACAGTACTATGAGGTAACAAGGGATAAGCGAGTCATTCCCTTTATGGAGGGGTATTTTCGTTACCAGATAGCTCATTTACCCAAAAGACCATTAGAAGGATGGGGGAGAACCAGAGCTTGTGATAATATTTATGTAGTATTATGGCTTTACGGGGAGACGAAAGAATCTTATTTATTAGATCTAGTTGAGATATTATATAGACAGTCTTATCCATGGGATGAACACTTCTATAATTTTCCCCATGTTCGTCCTACCAGCTATTATTATCCATGGGATCTCATTGTTAAAGATGAATTTTGGAAAAAGTATGAGTTGATGAGTGAGTTTACTACTCATACTGTTAATATAGCTATGGGTTTTAAGTTGGCGCCATTAATATATCAAATAACTGGAGATGAATACTATTACAGAGCTACTCAGCGAGGAATAGATTCTATCATGAAATATCATGGGCTTGCACATGGTATGTGGTCGGGTGATGAGCATTTAATGGGAACGAATCCTTCTCAAGGGACAGAGTTTTGTTCTGTCACAGAGTTTATGTTTTCTCTGGCCACCATGGTGAGAACTTTTACGGATGTGTCTTATGCAGACCGTCTAGAAAAGTTAGCCTATAATGCCATACCAGCAACTATGAATAAAGATATGACTGCTCATCAATATGATCAACAACCGAATCAAGTACTTTCTTCTGTTCATAGGCGCATCTTTTATAATAATTATGATGAAGCCAATACTTTTGGGTTGGAACCTTACTTTGGATGTTGTACGGCTAATATGCATCAAGGATTACCAAAGTTTGTTAAGAATATGTGGATGAAAACTGAAGATCATGGTCTGGTCGCTATTACCTACGGACCTTGCGTAGTGAAAACCCTTGTACAAGGAGTAGAAGTAACAATTACAGAAGAAACAAATTACCCTTTCAATGATCATATTACTTTCAATATCAACTCTAATAAAGCGGTTGTATTCCCTTTAAAACTACGTATCCCGCACTGGGCTCATGGCGCAACTGTTACATATAAAGGGAGAGAACACCAATGCATTGCTGGAGAGTATTTTATCGTAGAAGAGACTTTTGATGGGAAAGAGAAGATTGTGTTACACCTTCCAATGGAAGTAAGAGTCACGAATTGGCATAATCAATCCATTGCTTTAGAGAGAGGTTCGCTATTGTTTTCATTAAATATTGGAGAGGAATGGAAAAAGTATGGTCGGACTGAACCTTTTGCTGATTGGGAAGTTTATCCTACAACGGATTGGAATTATGCTCTAAAGCAATGCTGTTTAGAAGAATTACTTGTAAAAGAAGATGATATGCCATATCAACCTTATGATAAAGTTAATACCCCTGTAAAAATCTACGCTAAAGCAAAAAAGCTAGAGTCTTGGAAAATGGAACGATATTCAGCTCAGGAAGTTCCGATATCACCTGTAGAGTTGGAGACAGGTGAGGAAACCATAGAATTAGTTCCTTATGCTGCGACAAAGTTAAGAGTCACCTGTTTTCCATACTATAAATAGTATAAAAACTATACTGGGTAGCCGTACTGGTTGCCCAATTTTCAGTAAGTCTAATTACTACGGTTATGACATAAAGCAACTGAAAGTTGGCATGTTTGTTAAGGATGGTTGGTAGAAATGGGGCTTTCTTTCTTGTATACTCTTAATAGAGGTGATGGAGATGAAATTTCAAGATCAATTACAATTATTAAGAAAACAAAAAATAATGTCTCAGGAAAAGTTGGCTGAGGCAATAGGGATTTCAAGACAAGCCGTAGCCAAATGGGAAGCAGGTCAGTCATTCCCTGACATGAATAATTTAATTGCTCTAAGTGGTCTTTTTAGAGTAAGTATTGATAAGCTTGTTAAAGAGGATGATCAAAATTGTTCCTATGATTATATAGAGCAGCAGGATTATATCAAGGATGATGTAATAGATTTCTTATGCCATGCTAAAAGAGTTACTTATGCTGGTAAAGGAGCTGAGATAACTTCAACGAGACCTCATTCACATGATTTGCAATATGTGAAAAACAATCTTAAATACATTGACACCTATTTAGGAGGAGAGAAATTTGCTGGAGAAGAAGCGCTTTGGTGTGATGATTTACCTTTTTGGTCTATGAACTATATTGGACGGATTTTAGCAGATGGTTTTTCAGGTGATTTTCTTAAAGAATGTTTGTTGTTAGTACCAAAAGAATATCCATATCGTGGACCTTTAGTACATCAAAACGGTGATTATAAATATCACTGTGTCATTAATGGAGAATTCCAATGGTTTAATGGCTATGAAGAAATATTTTATAATGATATGAAAGTTTATGAATGTATTTTTCATGGAGGCGCTATTAAATAATAGGATTTAATCGTAAATCCTTAAATTGAAAGTAATTATTTTATAGTTGCTTCGTTAGAATGGACATAATATTACCATTTATGACTATATAGTCATAGTATGGAGCAGATGTCATTGATATAATAGAACTATCATAATGAATTAGGTGATGGTTATGAAAAAAGATATCATTGATGATGCTATAGAAAAAATTAATATCTTTTCAACTTCTACAGGTTTGGAAGGTCGACTTATTGATAAGTGTGGCAAGACTTTATATGCAAGTTTTGATCAAAATAACAGATGTAAGGTTTGTGATTGTATTGACAGGAAGAGGTGTGAGGAATCACATCTCTTTGGTGCTTATCAAGCTGAACTCTTTGGAGGCAGTTATATTTTCTTTTGCCCCATCGGTCTAGTTCATTTTGCCAGTCCAATAATCATTCAGCAAGAGATGGTAGGAGCTATTCTTGGGGGGCATGTATTAATGACACCCCCTGATGATTATCTTTATACAAACTTATTAAAGTACCAACTCGATATGGAAGAAATTAAGCTATCTTTTTCCAAAATAAAAATACAGGATACTAAAAAGGTATTAGCCTTATCTCAATTATTGCAGATACTAGCTGAGCAAGTATCAGATAGTACTTTTAGAAATATTCAAAGTAAACTAACAAGTAATATGATTGGCTTAAGTCAGGCAAAACATACGCATGCCATTCATAAAGCTATGCATTATATTCAAACCAATTACATGAATAAATTGACATTAAATGATATAGCTGAACATGTTCATTTTACACCACCATATTTTTGTAAGATATTTAAAGAAGAAACAGGCTATTCTTTTAATAAACATCTCAATAAGGTTAGGATTGAAAAAAGTTTAGATTTATTAGAAGAGGGGATACCTCAATCAGAGATTGCGTACTTAGTTGGGTTTAGTGATCAAAGTCATTATTCAAGACATTTTAAACAAGTGATGAACATGAGTCCTAGAGAATATAAAAATCAACATCATTAAATCTATACATGAAATATTAATTTTATACAATAATTCATCTTTATGTTCTTTTATAATAGTGTCAATAATGATTTACAAAGAACATGGAGGGATACAATGAATTCATTGGAGAGAGTATCATTAGCCTTACAACATAAAGAAGCAGACCGAGTACCTATATATCCTTTGCTTAATAGTGTAGCAAGAAAACTAATAGGAGCGACATATGATCAGTTAGCTTTGGATGCTGAGATTTGTGCTGAAGCATATATTAAGTTAACAGAAGAATATGATTTAGATGTTATTTGTACACTTACTGATTTATCCATAGAGGCAGCTGACTTTGGTGCCAAAATCATATACGATAAAGAGGAAGCAGCTTTTCCAGATAAAGATTTCCGCTATATTCAATCTTCCGAAGACTATAAAAAAATTAAACCTATTAATGTTGAAACTGGGAAGCGTATGATGGAGCATATTAAGTTATGTAAGCTCTTGATGGAGGCAAAGGGACATGAGACCCCTATAGTGGCATTTGCTTTTGGACCGTTAGGAGTTTTAAGTATGCTAAGAGGTCAACAAGAATTATTTATGGATTTAATTATGCACCCGGAAGAAGTTAAAGAAGCTTTAGCAGCTATCAATAAAACATTAATGGATTATGCTGATCTGATGATGGATACAGGTGTTCATGCCATAATGTATGATACACTCTATGCTTCACAATCAATATTAAGTAAAGAAATGTGGGATGAATTCGAAGGACCCTATGTAGAAGAATTAGCCAATCACGTTCACCAGCGAGGTTGTATGGTGATGATTCATAACTGTGGTAATGGAATCTATTTTGATGTTCAGATTAAGCGTATGCAACCAGAAGCTATTTCTTTCTTACATGTACCTGATGATTGTAAGGACATGAAAGAATGTAAAGAAAAATACGGTCATCAAACAACCTTGATTGGATGCATCGACCCAGGTATAGTTATGACTGGTTCCGTAGATACTGTTATTGAACAAGCTAAACGGGATATTGATTTATTTGCAAATGATGGTGGCTTTATCTTGGCTACAGGTTGTGAATATCCATCAAGCCTAGATTTTAAGAAAGCTGAGGCAATAATTGAAGTTGGTAAAACCTATGGAAGATACAATAAGTAACTGTTTAGACAAGTATTTTAATAATGCATTTTAAACTATCTGGGACCCTTAAGGGTTCCTTTTTTTTCTTTTAGGACTTTTTAAAGTGGTTAATAATTTACAAATGGCTGATAAAGATAAATGAGCTTAAAAAGAGATATATCTATTCTAATAGCAATAGATATAAAAATGTAGGAGAGATAATAATAAACTTCAGTCATTTAGATGGTGATTAGTTTTTTACAAAACTAAGCAAAAACAACTTGTATGAATAAGTTGAAAGGTTAGGGCGAGTTGACTGCATAAATTCATCATAATATAATGAGGTTAGTACACAAAGTTGACAAACACAATAACAAGAAAATTTAGAATTAAGTACAATTGGAGGGGTTACTATCAAAGTAGAACAAGGTAAATTAGGAATGATGAGTCACATTGGCTATGGAACAGGTAGTGTAGCCATGAACATTGTATATGGACTAATGAGTTTTTACTTATTAAAATTCTATACAGATGTATTCGGTATTACAGCAGCCTCAGCAGGGACCATGTTCTTTGTAGCACGTGCTTGGGATGCAGTTAATGATCCAATTATGGGTGTAATCGTTGATAAGACGAAATCACGATGGGGTAAATTTAGACCTTACATATTATTTGGAGCAATTCCTATGGGGCTATTTGCTTTTCTTTGTTTTAATACGCCAGATATGAGCCGAGTTGGCAAGCTAGTGTATGCTTATGTTACTTATATAGGATTTGGTATGATCTATACTGTTATAGGTGTACCTTACGGAGCTTTAACATCTGCAATGACACAAGATCTAAAGGCACGTGAAAAGCTCACTTTTTTCCGTTCATTAGGTGCATTATTTGCTACACTACTAATTGTTATATTAGTTATACCACTTACTGAAACAATAGGTAATGGTGATCTCGTTGTTGGTTATAGAATTACAATTGGAATGTTAAGTATATTAGCAACATTATTAATGTTAACAACATTCTTTACATCAAGAGAAATTATAGTAGCTTGTAATGAAGAGGAGGCTCCTAAGTTTAAAGAAAGTATGATTATGGTTAAAAAGAATAAACCTCTAATGATTCTCATCATAATTTTTATACTTACCTTTGCTGTGAACTCAATAACAGGTGCTGTTGGACTTTATTATTTGGATTATTATTTAAATCGTATGGACTTGTACATGATAGTGTCTCTAATGGCTATGGTACCAATTATTTTAGGTCAGCCTTTAGTATTACCGCTGATTAAAAAGTTTGGTAAAAAGAAAATTATGATAGCATGTTGTGCTCTACAAGGGATACTCATGTTTGTTAAATTCATTATTCCACCAAATGCAACCTTATTTATAGTCTTAAGCTTCCTTACAGGTTTATCAGCAGCTCCTTTTGGAACAGTTATTTGGGCTTTTGTACCAGATACTATTGAATACGGAGAGTGGAAAGCAGGGGTTCGGGCTGATGGTTTTGTTAATGCAATTATTGGCTTTGCATTTAAGTTAGGTATGGCTGGTGGCGGGATTATTCCAGGTATAGTCTTAACACTAACTGGGTATGTTCCAAATGTTCCTCAGTCATCATTAGCTTTATGGGGTATTCGAGCTCTAATAGGATTGATCCCTGCAGTTCTTATGTTTATTAGCGTAATAATATTTAAATACTATGATTTAACTGATGATCGGTATAATGAAATTGTAGAAGAACTCAATAAGAAGAAAATTGAATCTGTGGCTTAATTGTCTGTAACAAGCACCTAAAGAGCAATATTTGCTTTAAAGGTGCTTGTTCTCATTTAAACAAAAAGATTGATAATGGCAAACATATTTCATAAAATAGTACAAAAATAAGCAGTATCCTGCTATAAATTTACCAATAAAAAAGTTAAACTTATCACAGATAAATTAAACAATAACTATGGGAGTGAATAAAATGAATGCATTATTAGAAAATATGTCTGAAAAACTACAACAAGGAAATCTACCAGAGGTAGTAAAGTTAGCTGAGCAGGCAGTAGCAGAAGGTATGGGACCATCTGAGATATTAGAAGGACTTCTACATGGTATGAGTATTATTGGTGGAAAGTTCAAAAGAAATGAAGTGTTTGTTCCTGAAGTACTTATTGCAGCCCGTGCAATGAATGGTGGTTTAGATGTTATCAAGCCATTATTAGCCGATGAAGGTATTGAGCCTGTAGGTAAAGTTGTTTTAGGTACTGTAAAAGGTGACTTACATGATATTGGTAAGAACCTTGTTAAAATGATGCTAGTTGGTGCAGGTCTTGAAGTTATTGACTTAGGTGTTGATGTATCACCGGATAAATACATAACCGCAATTGAAGAGAATAACCCTGACATCGTTGCTATGTCAGCACTATTAACAACAACTATGCCAAATATGAAACTTGTTGTTGAAGCACTTGAAGAAAAGGGCATTAGAGATCAAGTTAAAGTCATGATTGGTGGAGCACCAGTTACAAATGAATACGCTGAAGAGATTGGTGCTGATAGTTATACACCTGATGCAGCGACAGCAGCAGAAGTAGCTCGTGAATTTGTTACAAACTAAAAGTAGTTACATACCTTAAAGTAATTAAGCTACAAAACTATAGAATCAACTCATAGAATAAAAACATTATGAAAAAGATTAAAGCAATAACGTTATAAAAAGAATAAAAAAATCATAAAAGGAGCGACTTATATATGACTGGGAAAGAGAGAGTACAAGCAATTATGAAGCAACAAGTTGTAGATAGAATACCTTGGGTACCTTTTGTAGGCGTTCATGCTGGTTCTATCTTAGGTTATACAGCAGAAGAAGTACTTAAAGACGCTGATAAATTATTTGACTCGTTAATGGAAGCATATAAATTATACCAACCTGATGGTATGCCAGTAATTTTTGATTTACAAATTGAAGCTGAAATTCTTGGATGTGAGCTTGTATGGGCTGATGATTGTCCACCATCTGTTAAATCTCATCCATGTTCAGATGAAGCTAAAATTCCTTGCCAGTGCTTAATGCCCAAAAAAGAAAGTGGTCGTATCCCTCTTGTTTTAGATGTTATGAAACGAATGAAAGATTCTGTTGGTGATACTACTGCACTATATGGATTAATCTGTGGACCTTTTACATTAGCATCACATATTAGAGGTAATAATATTTTCATGGATATGATTCTTGATGAATCTTATGTGTTAAAACTTATGGAATTCTGTACTGAAGTTGTGTTAAAGATGGTTGATTACTATACAGAAGCTGGTATGGATGTCATTGCTATTGTTGATCCGTTAGTATCACAAATTTCACCAGAGCATTTTACATCACTTTGTCACGAGTCTTTCTCAACAATCTTTAGTCATATAAAAATGAAAGGTGCTCTTTCTTCATTCTTTGTTTGTGGTAATGCAACTCGCCAAATTGAAGTTATGTGTAAGACTAAGCCAGATAGTATCTCAATTGATGAAAATGTTGTTATGGCAGAAGCTAAAGCGATCACCGATTCTTATGGGGTTACTATTGGTGGTAACATTCCTTTAACAACTTTGATGTTGCATGGATCACAACAAGATAATATGAAGTATGTTGTTGATATGATTGATACAGTTTCTAATGAAAATCTTATTATTTCTCCTGGTTGTGACATGCCTTTTGCAGTTCCAAAAGAGAATACAATAGCTATTAGCCAAGCTATTCGAGAAACTGAATCAGTACGTGAAATGCTTAAGAATTACGAAGCAAAGGGTGAAGATATTGAAGTGGAATTACCTGACTATGCAAGCTTAGATAAGCCATTTATAGAGGTTTTTACACTGGATTCAGCTTCATGTGCAGCTTGTACGTATATGATGCAAGCTATCAACGTGGCAAAAGAGCATTTTGGTGATCGTATCGATACCATTGAATATAAGTTTACTGAAAAGATTAATATAGCTAGATGCAAAAAGATGGGTGTAACTAATTTACCTGCCATTTATATCAATGGTGAGTTAAAGTGGTCCTCTATCATTCCAAGCAAAGAAGAGTTGTTTGAAGTCATTGATAGTTATTGTTAAACATAAATATATCGTCATAGAAACGAGACTAAAGGTGATGAAATGAAAGTTAGTATTCAGCAAAAACTAAATAAAAGCACCGTTTTAAGTATGATGCAGTGTTATAAGAATAGTCCTTGTTATGCGGACTATAGTTTAGCCTATGACGAGATCATTGCAGAGGATTTTTCTAGCTTAACCATAACAGGTTATTATGTCAAGAAAGAGCCTGATAAGAGAATGGATACCGATACAGTATATCAATATTTGATATACTGTATCGTCACATTAGGGGTAGAATTTGATAACCTGGTGAATAAGTATTTTCTGCATAATGATTTTGTAAAAGGTATGATTGTAAATACTATTGGTGATTTTTTACTATTTGAATCAAGTAGAAAACTATATAATCGCATTAAAGGTGAGAGTAAAGCAGAGGGACTTCATATGACGAGTCGATTTGAACCTGGTATGGGTGACATTCCTGTGGAATTTCAAAAACAGATTCTTGATGAAATACATAGTGAATACAAGACGGCTATTACCCTATCCACTGGTTACATGTATGCACCACAAAAAACCTTAGGTTTTTATTATGGAGCCTCACCTGACCTACCGAATAATATTATTGATCACGACTGTCGGAAATGTCAATCACAAGATTGTCACTATAGAAAAGTATTGGTTGATATTAAACAAGGAGATCTATTAACGACAATCCAAGTAAATAAAGGAACCAATCTACTCGATGCTTTGCGATCCCATGATTTATCGGTTCCTGCATTTTGTAATGGTAAAAAAGCTTGCGGTAAGTGTAAGGTTAAACAAGTGGGGGGAGAGCAACTCGTATTATCTTTAGAGGAGAAAGCTCTATTAACAGAGCAAGAAATAAGACAGGGTGTTATACTAGCTTGTTTCCATAATCTTATAAAGGATATTCAAGTGGAGATTGCTGAGGAAAAAGAGACTTCAAACATTGTAGGAGATTACCATGTTAACAAGCCTAAAAAAAGTAAGTATCAGGTAGTGTCAATTGAAGGGTTAGTTGAAGACCCAGAAATCCAGCCTAGTGTAACACAATTAATAAACCAGAAACTAGATAAGGCATATGTGTTTAACCTCCAAACTATAAGGGAGCTTTCACAAGTCAATCATTTAAAAGAGAAGTTATTTCTCTTAATTAAGGATGATTTGGAGGTTATTAAAATTTCTTCAAGCTCCATAAAAGCTTATGGAGTAGCAGTTGATATTGGAACGACAACACTGGTACTTTCTCTCATTGATTTGATGGATTATAGGGAAGTAGATTCTTATAAGATCTCTAATCCACAGGGTGCATATGGCGCAGATGTCATCAGTCGGATCAACTTTGAGATAGAGGATAATACCCATGTACAAGGACGTCTTATTAGAAAGGCAATTCTAGAAGGAATTGATTCTTTAGTAAAAGAAAATAACATTCATGACCAGGATATTGTTGATGTAGTTATTAGCGGTAATACAACTATGCAGTATTTACTCTTAGATATGAATCCTCATAAACTAGCCATAAGCCCTTTTACTACAATGGACTTATCGCTTCATCAATATCAATGGAGTCAAATTTTTAAGAATACTCAAAAGGAGTGTCCAGTAACTCTTTTACCAAGTATATCAGCTTATATTGGTTCAGATATTACCTCTGGTTTTTATTATAGTAATTTGATGAACCAAAAGGGGAATATCTTGTTTATTGACATTGGAACCAATGGAGAGATGGCTCTGAAGGTAGACGATTGCATACTTTGCGCTTCTACAGCTGCAGGACCTGCTCTAGAAGGGGCTAATATTAAATGTGGTATGTCCAGTGTAGAGGGAGCTATTAATCATATACGTTTACAGAATAATGAATTTGAGTATGATGTTATTGGTCATTGTAGCCCTACTGGTATTTGTGGCTCAGCTCTCATAGATTTGATAGGTGAGTTAGCAAGCCATGATTTAATAGAGCCATCTGGTAAAATGGTAAAAGAGCAAGTTGAGATTTATTCTGATGAAGTAAATCATGTTGCTCTTTACCAAGAAGATGTTAGACAATTCCAACTTGCTAAATCGGCTATTGCAGCAGGTGTGGAGGTATTGCTCAAGCATGCAGGTTTAGACTATACTGCTATTGACCATGTCTATTTAGCAGGTGGCTTTGGTAACAATTTAGATATTCATCAGGCGGTTCAATCAGGATTAATCAACTCATTATTAGAAAACAAGGTGAAACTTATAGGAAACAGTTCTTTGGGAGGCTGTGCGAAATTTATCCTTGAGTATAAGAGTAAAGAATCCTTTAGAGAGATACAACAGATGTGTAAGTATATAGAATTATCCATGGATGTTCACTTCAATAAAGCTTATATTGATCATATGTTCTTTCAATGAAATAAAAAAAGAATGAGAGTAGAAGGCTAGGGTGAGTAAATTGACTAAAATATATCTTATAACAGGTTTTTTAGGTTCAGGTAAAACAACATTTCTTCAGAAGCAATTAGAACAGCAGAGTCATAAAGTTGGTGTTCTTATGAATGAGTTTGGCAAAACGAGTATTGATGGCACTCTGGTTGAAGAGCAGGATATGGATATGATCGAACTGACGAATGGGTCTATTTTCTGCAGTTGCCTTAAGGACCATTTTATAGAGGGATTAAAGGAACTCATATCAAGAAATCTGGATTGTATCTACATTGAGAGTTCAGGATTAGCTGATCCATCTAATATGGTAACCATTGTAGACTTATTACGGAAGCAATGTAGATACAATTTTACTTATATTGGAGCCATTTGTATGGTGGACTGTCTCCACTTTTTTAAAGAGTATGAGATGTTGGTTAGTGTTGGTAATCAAATAAGGCACAGTCAGATTATTATTTTAAATAAAGTAGATTTAGTAGAACCATCCAGATTAAATGAGATAAAGGAGTTAATCAATCAATTGAATCAAAAAGCTTATCTAATTGAGACAACATATGGAAATATAACAATTGATCAATTAAGTTTTAAAGCTGAGAGTATGCAAAAGCCAAGTGAAACGTCAAATACAACCAGTAATCGTCCAAGAACCATTACAATTACTGTTAAGGAATCAAATATCGAGATCAATGATATAATAACTCTATTGAAAAGGATTAAAAGTCATTGTTATCGTATTAAAGGTTTACTCACCATGGGAGATAGAACCTATAAGTTAGATGCTGTTCAGGATAAATTAGAGATAAGTGAGTATAGTAAAGATGTTGGTAAGCATCATCAACTTGTCTTAATATCGAGTATAGGTACAAAGTTAATTCGAATTATACAAGAAGAGATGCCAAAAGCCCTAGTGGGTCAGATTAATATAAATATTGAATAAATATCAAACTTGTAAAAAGATATTTAATATAGAAAGTTATAATGAACGGGTTTGATTGACAGAGTCAATACTAAATACTATAATGAAGCTAATCGTGTACGTTAACATCGGAAGGAATGTAGGTGATTGGGATGTCTAATGCTTTTAGTGAGAGTGAGTTAGCTCATATTAGGAAACATATAGAAATCTTTCATAAAGTAAGTAACATCAACTGTTCCCTTATTGATGATATGGGTAACACCATCCTATCAGAGGGAGAGTCCTATCATTTTTGTAATATTTTTAAGAAAGAAACAGGAGATAACTGTCCTTGTAATAGTGCTCACCTTTATGGTAGCAAAGAAGCAGAGAAACTAGGTGAATCTTATATTTTTTTCTGCCCTGGTGGATTAGTACATTTTAGTGCTGCCATTGTCATTGGTGAAGTTTTTAGAGGGGCTTTAATAGCTGGTCCTATTCAAATGAATATTTCTGATCCTTTTATAATAGATAACTTGATTAAAGTCTATGATTTACCTATGTCCTTAAGAGGAATCTTACAATTGAATTATAAAATGATTCCTCTAATACCACCTGATCAAGTACACTACCTTTCTGAATTACTTTACATACTTACTAAGGATATCATGGGAGAGCAAGGTAAAACACTGGAGAAGAAAAAAGCCTTTTATTTAGAACAGAAAATTATTAACGAAAATATTCAAGAAATAAAGGAAAGTACAGATGTTACTTTTAAAACCTATCCTATTGAACTAGAAAAACAATTAAGTGGGAAGATACGTGTTGGAGATTTACAAGGGGCCAAAGCCATACTCAATGAGATTTTAGGCTATATTATGTTTAAACATGGTGGTAATAAATCTCTAGTTATTTCACTCATTATTGAATTAGTGGTGGTTATGTCAAGAGCTGCTGTAGATGGTGGAGGGAACTTTGAAGATATTATCAAGCATAATGTGAAGTTTTATGAGACAGCATCAAAGGTTAATGATATAGAGGAGTTATGTGTGTGGATTGTTGATGTTCTTGAAAGATTTACAGCATTTGTCTTTAAATTGGATCAAGATAATGTGGATAATGTGCAGATTATTAATAAAGCATTACAATACATCAATAGTAACTACAGTACGAGTATTTCTCTTGAGGAAATTGCAAGCCATGTAGGATTAAGTCCCACATATTTTAGTCGTTTTTTCAGAAAAGAAACCAGTATGAAGTTTTGTGACTATTTAAATATGGTTCGAGTAGAAGAAAGTAAAAAATATTTATTGGATATACATTATAGTATCAGTGATATTGCAATTATGGTTGGATTTAGTGATCAGAGTTATTTTACAAAGGTTTTCAAAAACTATGAGAAGTTATCACCAGGAAAATATCGAAAGATGTATCTCTAGTAAGTGTAGCCCTATGTTGATACAGTACTAAATTTATGATAAAGTTTTCAGAAAGATTATAAATGATTTTAACTATAAAAGTAGTTTTACAGATGAATATGAGATTCATCAAAACATTGAAATACTTTTGTTAGAAATTTCAATACTAAAAATTATTGTGACTTAATATTCTATTTTGTGATAGATTTATAAAGTATTGCTAAGATAACAGTAGAGTTATATATAGGAGGGCATTTTATTGGATGATATATTATCTGGAATTTATGAATATGTACAAAAAGGGCAATCTATAAAGGTACGGGAACTAACAATTACTGCTCTTAATGCAGGTCATCATTATACAGAGATTATCGATACTCTCCTTGAAGCTATGAATGTTATTGGAACAAAATTTAAAAGAAATGATATTTATGTACCAGAAGTTCTAATTGCATCGAGAGCTTTTAATATTGCTCTGGATATCATTAAACCTCTAATTGATGAAAACAGTAATATATATGTTGGGAAGGTAGTCATAGGCACAGTTGAAGGTGATCTTCATGATATTGGTAAGAATCTAGTAAAAATGATGCTAGGAGGTTTAGGCTATGAAGTAATAGACCTTGGTACCAATATATCTCCTAGACAATTTGCTGATGCTGTTATAGAACATAATCCTGATATACTGGCTATGTCAGCACTTTTAACAACGACGATGATTAATATGAAGCGAACAATTCAATTACTCACAAAGGAAGGTCTTAGAGATAAAGTAAAGATTTTCATAGGTGGAGCTCCTGTAACATCTAATTATGCTAGAGCCATAGGGGCAGATGTTTATTCAACAGATGCCATGAGCGCTGTTGAGAAAGCAAGAGAAATAAAGGAAGAACAATAGCTGATTTGAGCAACAAAAAATGAATAATCCAAGTCTATATGAAGTCTGTAGGATGAGTGTTAATGACTGGTCCTATAGGCTTTTTACAGTGTATGGAAGAAAAAATGACTTGGTTGTTTTTCATATAGGTTTGGAATAAAGCACAACAGTTACATGATAGCGAACCTTTAGTAGTTTGACATTGAAAAAGAGTTGCTTTATAATAATTATATAAGAAATGTTATTAGTTGATAATTTTAGTTAATTGAGAGGTGAGTAGTATGACTTTACCTGATGTAATGATGGAACTGGAATTGATGGGAACAGAGCAGACTAGGAAAATATATAAAAACCATGGTGGTAAAGACCCAATGTTTGGTGTTAAGATAGGTGACCTCAAAAAACTTATCAAAAAGATTAAAAAAGATCATCAATTGGGCTTAGAATTATTTAAGACTGGTAACTATGATGCTATGTATCTGGCTCAATATATTGTAGATCCAAAGATGATAACCAAAGAAATATTAGATGAGTGGCTCTTGGATGCCAATAGTTATATGATTAATGAGTATGTTGTTAGTAGAGTAGCAGCAGAGAGTCCTGTTGCATTACCATGTATTCATGATTGGATTGATCAAGAAGGAGAAGAGAATAAACAGAAACGGGCAGCAGCTTATTCAGCTTATGGTAATTATATATCCATTGTACCTAATGAGCAATTGGATTATGAAGAAATTAGACAAGTTATGAATCATATTAAAGCCAAGATTCATGAAGAAAATAATCGTGTCAAGTACACCATGAATAACTTTATTATTTGTGCTGGATCCTTTATCCCAGAATTAACAGATGAAGCATTAGCGATTGCTGAAGAGATAGGGAAAGTTAACGTGTATATGGGCAAGACTTCCTGTAAAGTACCTCCAGCAACTGAATCAATTATGAAAATAAAGGATATGGGACGTTTAGGTAAGAAGAGGAAAAAAGCTATTTGTTAGTCAAAAAGATCAAGCATCTATCTCAAAGTGTGATGCTTGATCTTTTATACTGTTAACGGATCTTTAGGCTCTTTTGCATTTCAGTCTCTTCGCTTTTGAATAGGATTATTACTAACCCTAGTATAACCAATCCTACTAGAGCTGTTAAAGCCCAGCCTTGACTATAGTGCCGACCTGTAAGATAGCTACCCATTATCCATGGACCTAATGAACGACCTCCACTTTGTAATACGTCTTTAAAAGCAATAAAACGCCCTCTGTGGTTAACTGGTGTATGATTTGATACGTAAACACCTGTATTAACCATTCCTATAATTTCCCCAGAAGTCCATATAATAACAGAAATGAAGAATGGCCATAGTGTAGAGCTAAAAGCTAACATACCAAAACCAATAATGTAGGCTATAACAGAAATACCTATATTGACGATGGGCTTATTCCTACTAGTTAATTGTAGTAAAATAGGAGTAAAAATAAGAACGATAATAGTATTAATGGTCATTATGTGACCAAATAATAATGAACCCTTTTCAGGGGAGAGCTCTTCTAAATGAAGAGGCATGATAAAACTATGTTGCTGATAAACAAACCATATCATTGCATTTATTATTATAAAAGCGACGACGTATGGACGATTACATAAAGCTCTAAAACTATTCCCCTTCTCTTCTTTTTCACTTTGACGATAGGATGCGTTAATCTCTTGGATATCATCTTGTGATGGTTTGGTATCCTTTATAAAAAAGATGACCAATAATAAGCTCAAGTAGGATGTTATACCATCTCCCCAAAACAACCATCTCGTATAATTCTCGAATAAATAGCCTGCTAGCATAAAACCAAAAGCTAGACCTAGATTCATCCCTAAATAAAGCAGTGAATAACTCTGCTTTCTGTTTTGGGGTGTAGTAAGATCTGCTGTCATAGCACTTGTTGCTGGTTTTGAAAAGCTCCAAAAGAAATTAGAAAGAATGATAAGATAAGCAACCCAAATAGAATTGCCTAAGAAACCACAAATCATAAAAATGGTCGCGCTTATAGCCCTTGAGGACAATAAAATTCTTTTACGACTATAACGGTCAACTAAAAAACCTGAGATAATGGAACCAGGTAAACTAGCAAAAGTAGCAATTAACATAAAAAAGCCTGCAACTTCTGTATCCAAACCTATGCGTTTTGTTAAAAACATGACTAGTAGGGGATGAACGAACCCACCAACTGAATTTATAAATCGTTGAATAGTAAGTATGTATATTTCTTTTGGCAAACCCCTGTAGTGGTTAAACGAACTCAGTATTGTCTTCATATTCATCAATCCTTTCTTCAGATAAATCAATTGAGAGAATATATGGGATAAGAATCTAATTCTACAAACATCGAATTAGATGTCCATGATATCACGGTAAGAGAGAAGAGTCAAGTCAATATAAGTAATAAATAATAAAAACAGACTCAACATAAATAGGTTTAATATTTATGATAGAGTCTGTTCATCAATCTAATGATCAATTTTGGAAATATATTTTTTCATACCATCAAGCAGTTGATGATACTCGTTATGATTCAAACTAAAATATTTAGTATTTTTATCACGCTCAATGTGCAGTAGCTTCACAGAGTTAAGTTGGTCTAAATGATGACTAACTGTAGAAGGTCCAATACCTAATTCCTGAGCTAATTCTTTACCAAACATAGGTCTTTGGGATAACTTTTTAACCATTTGTAACCGGATACGATCACCTAATATTTTCATAGCTTTCACCAGATATTTTTCATCATAATAGTCATAATCCAAAATGGGATAAGCTAGGATTTGGGTATGGTCATTATAGGTTCGCATAGGAAATCGTTTAAAGAAGTATGAAGGGACAAAATAGAAACTAGTATAAGCATATTGCTTTCTAAATTTTTTCCCCATAATTTCTTGTGATACATTAATGGGCATCATCTTTTGTAACATACTATTAATAATTTTCATCTTTTCTTGATACATATCTGTATGTTTCATTTGAGCAGTTACTATATGATCAAGATCTTGAAAGAGAACTAGTAGTTTTTTAGCAAATGACTCTGTTTCTTGAAAGATGTATTTCATTGATTTTGTATCATTATCCATTGCATTAACATTGACTTTAGCCAACATTTTGATACTATCAAAATCTTTATATAATTGTTTTACTTCTTCAGCAGAAAAAGTATTATCAAATAAGATTGTTAAGAATTCTAACTCATCTAAGTTTTCAAAGTAAGTTTTAAGCTCGTTGTAATTCTCTATTGGATTATGGAGAAAGAACTCAAATAATTCACAGCCTTTCAAATTCAGTCCATGGAATATATTTATTAGTTCAGTATAATCTTTATCCAATGTAAAAGGCTCTTTTTGCTTGGTAATGATACTATGAAGCAAAGCAACCATTTCAATATAGTAACTAGGCTTATGAATCACCTTTAATTCATATTCATTATTCATATAATCACCTGTTCGTAAGAATATCTTATTATAACATCTAATTCGATAGATGTCGAATTCTTAAAACACATACTGCAAAAGCAAGCTACCAAGAAAGTAGCCCCCAAAAAAATAATTGATAAATTTTGGAGGTTAGGTGTATAATGAAGATAGACACAAGTTGTCTATTACTATGAAGGAGTGTTATACTGATGGATGAAAAGTTTAAAAATATAGATTTGGATAATGAAAAAATTAATAGAATCATTAACTGTGCCTTAGAGGAATTTAGTAAGAATAATTTTGAAAAAGCATCAACTAATAACATTGTTAAGGCGGCTAATGTATCCCGTGGATTGATGTATCATTATTTTACTGATAAACAAGAGTTATATGATTTTCTCTTAGAATTCTCTATAACTCAATTAATTAAAACTTTTAACGAGAAATTTTATTGGGAAGAAACTGATTTATTTAGTAGAATTAAGCAATCTTTAAGAATTAAATTAGATGTGTATTTGGAATTCCCTTATATGATGGACTTTTATATTAATAATGTAGATAAAGAATCGAAGGAAAAAATCAGAAATGATGTGATTAAGTCAAATGCTAGTCTTTCAGATATACAGACAAGGTTTTACTTGAAAAATATCGACTTGAGTAAATTTAAGGAGGATATTGATATAGACAAAACCATTAATGTCATTCAGTGGACCATGCAAAAGTGCAGTGATGAGTATCAAGATAAGGTTAGAGCCAATGAGATAGAATTAAATCCGGAAGAATTATTCGAAAATTTAGATCAGTATATTGAATTTCTCAGAGATTTATTTTACAAATAAGATTTAAATAGAATACTTAGATAAATAGCGAGGGTTAATCCCTCGCTATTACTAATTACTGTATTAATTCAAAGATTTGCTTTTCTCTGTTATAATTATAGATTTGTCCTGTACCAATATCATAATACCACCCATAGATGTTAAGCTTCTTATTCTTATAACGTTGTGACACAAATGGATAGGTCAGTAAGTGATTGATCTGCGTAAGTACATTTTTTAGCTCTATTTGTTTGTGATCATCAACACAGTTCTTTGTCGTTTGGGAATCGAAATCAGCCATTTGTATCCATTTCTCAGTAATAGGTACCTCTATGAGTTCATCCTGGTCCTGTGTCATAGCTTTACAACCACCGCAGTTGGAATGGCCACATACTACGATATTTTCTACATTTAACACCTTTGTGGCGTATTCTATTGCTGAGCCAACAGATGGATTCTCATGAATCTTATCAAATGTTGGTATAATGTTAGCTACATTTCGGATGACGAAAAGTTCTCCAGGTATAGTATCAGTTATTATACTGGGAACAATTCTGGAATCACTACAAGTAATAAATAGTGTATGTGGATTTTGATGGTCATTTAATTGATTGTATAGTTGTTCATGATTCTTATATGAAGTGTTCTTAAAATTAATAACACCCTGAAATAATGTATTCAATATATCACTCCTCAGAAAGAGGGTAGCATATTCTGAAGCTTCTGTAAAGACACATGTCAATAATTAATGTAGAAATACGAACTTTTTTCATTCATTTAGGGGTTTTAATGTCTTAGTACCAAAGGTGGCAAAGGCAACACCAAACATAAGAATAACACCTACATTAAATAGTATAGTACTTAAAGGGGCACCTTGGAGTACTTTTTCTATAGAATCCATAACCCATTTCTGTGGAACGATATAAGCTATTTTATTAATAATATCAGGCATCATGGAGGATGGGATGAATGTACCTCCTAATATTGATGTTGGTATAATGATGCTAGAAAAAATTAATAACGGATTAAAATTGTTTTTTATTATACCTACCAAACCAATCCCAATCCCAATGGATGTTACTAAAAAAGCAAAAAGAATCAGAGCTAAACCTAGAAATTGCTTGTCAAACGGTATTTGGAATATGATTTTCAAAGTAATGAGAATAGGAATAAGTTGCAATAACCCCAGTACTAAGCTACCTAATAAGTTACCAGTTATAACTTCCCAATATTTAACTGGGTGAGTAAAAACTCTTGCTAAAGTCAATCTCTTTTTATCTTCTAGGAGAGAACCCATTGTTGTAATGATTAAAAGCATGATAAACGTGATGACAAAACCCATAGAGGGAAGGCGCTCTTCATAACTAACCTGTGTGGTATCTACACCAGCTATACGATAAGAAACATTTATAGGTGGATTTTTCAAACTTGCTATAAATTTAGGCAATAGTGTTTCATCAGCTAACTTGTTCATTACATAAAGGCTTGCAATATATTGATTGATGTTTCCTTTAAGATTTTCATAGTAAAGACTATGTTCAAAAGGGTAAAAGGTTATCTGAGTCAATTGGTTATTAGAAATATGACTAGTGAAATCAACAGGTATTAAAAATGTAAAGCTATAATCAGAAGGATTGGCGATATCTTTTTTTTCAATAGGTACTAATGTGATACTATCCTGTGAATTAATATAATCAATAAGCGATAATCCCAGATTACCTTGATCTAAATTGATATATCCTACATGAATTGGTTCTGAGTTTTGCTGTTCCCCAAGTACGGTCATCAACCCAATAATCAGTATGGGTAGCAATGTTAAGATAAGCAATTCTTTTTTATTTCTAAAGGCTCTTTTAATCATATTTCCTGTTATTAATAGACTATTATTCATAGGAAGCCCTCCTATTATAAGATACTAGACCTAGGGTCCAAAGAACTAATGCTAAGCATATCAACACCATTAAACTTCCTGTAATATCTTTTAATTCTCCTCCAATCATAAGGCTGGTAAAGGCATTAAAAGCCCAATGGTTAATGGTAAACTTACTAGCAGATTCTAATATCGGAGAACCTGTAAAACCACCGCTTACAAAAGCCATGAACCAGAATATGATAATGAGAACAGTAGTCAGAGCTCCGCTTGAACGCACTAGGTTGGAAAAAAGGATGCCTATTGCGGAAGCTATAAAAATTATTAGGAGGACTAAGATTGTAATACCAAAGTACTGTTGTCCCCAAGCCACATCAAATACAAAATAGGTAACTAAAATGATGCTTATTGCCTGTAAAATAGCAATAAAACTATTTCCGATAATCTTTCCTAATAAGTATTCGCTTTTTTTAACTTGAAAAGAAAAGATTCTTTTATATGTCTTGTTCTTTCTGTCATCCACTAGGCTACACCCTATACCCATTGATGAAGTTAATAGAAAGAAAACAAGCATACTAGCTGCAAAAAATTGAAAACTGTTAATAGGCTGTTGAATAGAATTAATAGACACTTCTTCCTTGATAAAGCTATTACCAAAATCATCAAAGACTTCATTAAAGGCTTTGGTTGTGTCGCTTTGAGACTTATTAGAATTTTGCTCTTGAATGACATCATTAAAAAGAAGTGGTGTATTCGTCCATAGGCTAAAGTTATTAACAAAAGCCTTGAGAGTGCTTTCTTCAATGGGATGGTTACCTGAGCCTATTAGTTGAATTTCAGTGGTCTCTCCATAAAGGATTAATGATGAGAAATTTTCAGGGATTATGATTGCAGCAGGGTATTCAGCAGCAGATATTGATTCTTCAATAGTTTTAATTGGCATTTCAATAACATTTAAGAAACCACTACCTTCATCATGAATAAAGCTATCAAAGGCAGCGCCAAAAGGTCCATCATCTTGATTATGATACAAGATAGAAAATTGATCAATGCCATTCTCAGCTACATCGAAAAGAGGTTGCATAATATTCCCCATGATAAAGACCATGAGAATAGGCATGATCAGATTAATAGCTAGAGCTATTGGGTTACGAAAACTGGTAAGCAGCTCTAATGATGTTATATGAAGAATGTTCTTATAATTCACTTTATCCACCTCCTAATCCCTTAATTTTCTACCAGTTAGCGATAAAAAGACAGTCTCAAGATCTGGTGTAGTTAGTTGTATTTCTCTGATTTGAACATTGTTTTTAGAGATGATAAAGAATACATCTTGGAGTACTGATTGCACGTTCTGAGCGATAATCTCAAGTAAATGATCCTTTGTATCAACACTCTTTATACCATGAAGCTTCTTCAAGTCCTCTACCAAATTATAATTTAGATTTAAGCAATCGATAATTATCTTCTCATTGTCATTGACAATCTTCCTGAGTTCTTCTTTTGAACCATTGGCAATCACTCGCCCATGATCCATAATTGCTATCTGATTACAAAGGTTTTCTACTTCCTCCATATAGTGACTGGTATAAACAATAGTTGAACCCATTTGGTTAAGTTTCTTAACGGACTCTAAAATATTATTTCTTGATTGAGGATCAATTCCAACAGTAGGCTCATCCATAATGATGATTTTAGGGTGATGAACGATAGAACAAGCAATGTTTAACCTACGTTTCATGCCACCAGAAAACTCTTTGGGATAATTACGAGCTTTTTCAGTGAGGCCAACAAATTCTAAGGCCTCATTAGTTCTTTCTTTCAATAACGTTCCCTTAAGACCTGATAACTTACCAAAGAAAGCTATATTTTCATATGCAGTAAGTGTATCGTAAAAGGCTATTTCTTGTGGAACTAAACCTAAATATTTTTTAGCTTCCAATGGATTATCTTTAATGTTAATGCCGTCGATATGGATATTTCCCTGATCCATTTTTAATAGACCACATATCATGTTGATAGTTGTACTTTTGCCAGCTCCATTGGGACCAAGTAAACCAAAAATGTCACCTCTTCGAATCTCTAAGTTCATATGATCAACTGCTATAGTGTTGCCATATTTTTTAGTTAAATCATTAATTTTAATAATAGCCAAAAGAATCATCCTTTCCTTTAATTTTCTCGAAACAATTCTTATGTTAATAGTATATTTAAATTTGAGTCGAAAGACTGGTAACTTCAATCACATTATAATAGTACAAAAGTACTATTATAATGTGACTCACATCACTTAAACATTGAATTATACGACTTTCCTACACTAGTACAAAAGTGATTAACACCACATTTAAACTTGAGATAGGAAAGTATGGTTCCTTGCGAGCAAAATGCGGACTTTCCAACACTATAAAAAAAGCAGCTAGGCTGCTTTCAAAAGAGTAACTAATTTTTTAAGTAGAATATTGCAATTTGGGTACGATCTCGTAAATCCAATTTTGTTAGAATTCCCGAGATATAGTTCTTAATCGTACTTTCCCCTAAGAATAATTTTTCAGAAATTTCCTTATTGGAGTATCCTTCACTTATCAACTGTATGATTTCTATTTCTCTTCCAGATAGATGATAGCTAGATAAATCCTTTTCTTTCTCTTGATAGAGCATGGAGGGGAGTTTTTCAGCTATTTCTGGATGAATAAGCATTGTTCCGCTATAAACCAGTTTGATTTGTTCACGTATCTTAGCCGAAGGCGTGTTTTTTAACAAGTAGCCATGAGCCCCATTTTTTAATGCTTGATAGATATATTCATCATCTTGAAAGGTTGTGAGTATAAGAATATGTACCTGAGGAAATGATTCTTTAATCTTCTTTGTTCCAATGATGCCATCACATACAGGCATCCTTATATCCATCAATATGACGTCTATTTTCTTTTCCATACAAAGTCTATAGGCTTCATCACCATTAGAGCATAAACCAACTACTTCAATATCTTCATCAAGTTCTAATATTAATTTTAAACTGTCTCTTATAAGAGCATCATCATCTGTTATGGCAACATGTATAGGCATTTACATAACCTCCCGTTTTGGTATTTTCATATGGATGCGAAATCCTTTATCTCCAGCATAAGTTATAGAACCTTCTACAATCTCCAATCTCTCTTCCATACCGCTTAATCCAAATCCCTTTTGTATATGGGTTGAACCTAAACCATCATCTTCAATTATTATTTGCATATCTTGGCTACTGTAGATAAGTTGAATATGAATATTCTTAGCATAACCATGTCGTACTGAATTGGTTAAAGCCTCTCTAATGTTTTTATAGATAACCAGCTCTATACTGGGATAGAGTTGATATGGCGTACCTTTTGTTAAAAACTCTACATTAACTCCTGTATCTCTTTCAAACTTTTCGATTAGTTCTTTAAGGGTCGTCATATGTGATTGAAAAGTTGTTGGACGTAATTTTCCAGCCGTTTGTCTAACATTTTCAATACTCTTATTGATGTTATCGTAAGCTGAGTTGAGTATTTCCATTCCCTTCTCTCCATCAATCGGTAGTAATTGAATAGACGCATCGACCTGTAATAAGATACCAGTAAGATCATGTCCGATTGAGTCATGAAGCTCTCTGGATATTCTATTACGTTCTTCCAGTTGCGCAACATTTTCCACTTGCTTTGTGTAACTTAGCAGACGAGCGCGAGTTGCTTCTAATTCGTAATTATATTTTCGTATCTGATCGTAAAGTACCTCTGTGTCCATTCTGGCATCTAATTCCTGTCGAAGTTGACGAAGTAGGAGATAAGTAATCAAATAAAATAGCAAGATTATAATAATCCATTCCAAAGAATACACAGGATATAAAGAATATAATAATGTTGAAGCGATTAGAACGAATATTAAATAGACCTCATCTTTAAGGCGCAAGACAGAATCAGTAATAGTAGTGAAGAGAATGATATAAATATATCCTCCTGTCAACGATTGCAGATAAAGTACTAGTAATACCTCTAAGAAGATGGAGATTAAAAAAAGTCGATTTTTAAGTATTTTTAGCCGTACTTGTGAATTTATAAAAATGACTAATGAAAGAAAGATAAATGCTAGGTACAGCGAACTGGATATGTGTAGTAGAGTTCCTATAATTGATCCTATCAACCATATGTACCTACACATTTCTAAATTATAAAGAGTCTTTCTCATTGGTACATCTCCTTAACAGTTATAATTTTATTTTGAACAGATTTACATTATTATACACCATGGGAAGGGATTAAACAATGACCTGTATTTTATTATGCAATATATTCATAATATCTTTACTAACAAACGTTAGTTTGTTATAATAAGATATCTTAAAATTTTAACAAAATAGTATAAAACACACAATATACTTAATATTATGTTAGTGATTTTAAAATTTAACTGGTTAACTAGAGGAGTTGTATATGAATAAAGAACAGTATTTTAGAGAGAAGATTAAAGTAACTAAGACTACAAAGGAAAAATTATTCTATAGTGGTGTCCTTTTGTTTTCAGAATATGGATATGCCAATGTTGGTATTCGAAAACTATGCAGGACAGTTAATATTAAAGAAAGTTCATTTTATAATCATTATAAAGGGAAAAAAGAGCTTTTTGATACGATCATGGACTATTTCGTTCAACAATATGAAGGTGTAATTTTAACAGAGAAGGAAATAGATCATATTGTAAGTTCAAAAGATATTGCATATTTCTTTAGATATAACATGGAAAAGTTTGGTAGAATTGCTGATGATAAACTTTACCTAACTATACTTCAAATTATTTTTATGGAATGTTTTGTGAATGAGAAAGCATTCGAAATAAACACACGAAATCTGTATCATATGAGAAAGGAGTATACAGAGATTATTCTTACTAGAATGATTGAAAATGGATCAATTAGAAATTGTGATGTGAAGTTAATAACAGCACAATTTTATTACGGTCTAATGGGACTTTTAAATGAGTTTTTACTACTTCACGTATGGGAACAAAATCAAGAAGAGATTATGAAAAAAATTCATGATCACATTGGCTTTTATATTGACTATTTAAAGGTATGATATAGGTTATGACAAGTTGTAGTAAAAGCGTGTAATAATTTATGGGATTTATATTGGTTATAGTGTGGGCGATTATATCATTATAGCAACAATTTATTAAAAGGGGACGATTGCATGAACATCCGTAACAAAGTCATCATTATAACTGGGGCTTCTTCTGGAATAGGGAGAGCAACGGCTTTAGCTTTAAGTAAGTACAAAAATACTATCATTATTGTTGCTAGACGAAAAGATAAGCTGGAGGATGTAGCAGAAATCATAAGAGATAATGGGAGTATCTGTCACTACTTTACTGGAGATGCACTTGATGAAAATTTCTGTAATGAGGTCGTAGATGAGGTTATAAAGATGTATGGAGTTATTGATCTAGCGATTCTTAATATTGGTATTGGACCCCCATCGAATACACTTCAAGCTTCGGCTATAAAGATAAAGCATTGTATGCAAATTAACTTTGATACATTTATTCATTTCTATGTACCTATTATGCACCAGATGAAAAAGCAAAGGACAGAATGTATGATTGCCCATATGAATTCTTTAGCATCTTTTTTTGGTATTCCAATGCAAGGAGATTATACAGCAGCAAAAGGAGCTGTTCGATTATTTATGCAAACTGCTCGAATGGAGTTGAAGCACTTTGGATTCAAAAACATACATATTCAAACAATTCATCCTGGCTTTGTTGATACAGAGGCTGTAAGAGATGATGGTATGCCTGCACCTTATGAGATTAGCAAAGAAAAGGCTGCGGGATACATTATAGAGGGAATTAAGAAGAACAAAAAAGAAAACATGTTCCCATTTAAAACGACTTTAGGGATAAGATTAGCAAGACGATGGTTACCAGAATGGTTAATTACCTGTGTTGTATTAAGTCAAACACCTTCTGATTACTAATACCAGACTTAAATTTTTAATAAACATAAGGAGACGATATATTATGTTTAATCTTATAGTATGTGTGGTCTAAAACAAATTTAAAATAGAATTGATTGTACTTATTTTTGAGGAGGGGTCTGATATGTTAGTAAGCAATCCTATAATTTCTGTGCTTTTCGAATATGGTTATGACGGTACTGAAAACATATTTGAATATTGGGTTGAACACAAGTCAGAGATAATTGATTATATCAGGAACGAAAAGCCTAGTTTACTTTTGAATAGTAGATTTTTAGAGGAATTTGAGATGAAGGTACGATGGGGATCACATTTAGGTGTATTAACAAAGTTTCAGATGAGGAAGGTATTTAGAAAAGCAGAAGAAGGAGCAATACTTGACTTCAAAGATATTGGATTTACCTATGGCCATCACAGATATAGCTTTGATGACCTTGGAACTGTACACTCTTTTAACGATAGTGGAGATTCAAACAAGACTGACTTCAGAGGGATTAGTATCTTAAAGAACAGTATAAAAAACGTCACCATAAAAAATGCAGATTTGTCTTATGCATCAATGGATGATACATCGTTTATTAACGTAAGTTTTCATAATTGCAATTTCAATCATGCAAGATTTTGTAATGCTGAACTAATAGACTGTACTTTTGATAATCAGTGTTCTTTGAATTATACTAATTTTTCAAGTGCTTTCATTCGAGCCGTCTTTGACGTTCCTATTGTTCAGCCAACTCTTACAAAGATACATAAAAGTGATATCTGGGATATATTGAGTAGAAGGGACCCACGGTGGAGAAATTTTACCGAGGTCTGGGGGATATCTTTTTATGAACAATGTCAAATGGAAAATGAGGATATTAGCCAGTACATACCTAATTTGCAAAAACTATTAGATAAAACTAATGAAAGTAAGAATGCTAATTGGCTAGAGCGATTAGCGTATAAAATACAATTATTATTGAAACCTCTTAATGTTTAAGCGATTATGACCCCCTTCTTATTATTTAAGCAAGGGGGTCTATGGTCTGATTGACTTGTTTTTAACGAATTGATATAATTGTAGTGAATTTGTGATATTTAAAGCCTAGGCAGAAAAATATTGACGTGAATAAAATGGATATGAATATCTGAGCTTTATATATCTACACAATGAAGTAACTTGAATAGTTTGAAAATAGAAAATTGCTAGTGTTATTGGGGGAAAGTATGATTGATCAGGGGATGCTAAAAAAAATAGCTAAAGAAAATAGATACAGAATTGAAAATAGTGAAGCTTTAGCACAGGGATATTTACTTAATAATAAATATGAGATATGCTATGTAATGTATTCAGGTGATAATGGTTTTGTATATAGGGCTAGAAATAGCTTTACAAAGGATTATGTTGCTATTAAAGAGTTTTATCCACGGGATAATATTGAATATGGTGATCAGTTAATAAGATTAAGAAGAAATAAAATCAGTCAAGCAGTAGAACTGGATTCTTTTACACCAAAGAAGTATGAACTGTATATGACACTTTTGAATCGTTTTTTACAAGAGGCTGAGCAATTAAAAGAGTTATCGATAAATAAATATGTTATAGATGTTAATGATTGCTTTGAAACTAATAATACTGGCTATATTGTTCTTGACTATATTGATTATCCAACATTAAGTGAACTAATAACATCAGAAGAGTTAATAACAGCCCAAGACACTATAGAGATATATATGCTTCTGTTGACGGCTGTTGAAGAAATTCATCACGCTGGAATTATTCACCGTGATATTAAGCCTAGTAATTTATTTGTTATGCCAGATAAGATTGTTATTGGAGACTTTGGTATTTCTAAATATAAACAAGACATTAATAAGAGTAATACAATTTGTTATTCCGAAGTCTATGCATCTCCTGAGCAGAAAATAGGATCGAATACTCAAGGGACTTGGTCAGACATATATTCATTAGGTAAAATTCTTGAATACTTAATCTTTCATTTAGGTTATAAAAATGACATCAATCTTAGAACGAAGGAAGAGGCATATGAACTTGGCTTAAATCTAATCAATGAAACTGTTGATAGAAATAAGATAAATGCTATAATTTCTAAATCCTGTGAAGAATCTCCTAAATCACGAATACAGAATATAAATGAAGTAAAAGAAATAATTGGTAAACGCCATAAGCGTATGCCTATAAAAATGATTATATTATCCATTATTGCAATATTTACAGTCGGATTATTATTTTATATACTAGTTCAAAAAGATGGAAAAATAACAAATACTAATAATGATTTGAATATCAGTAAAACTGTAAGTACATATATTCAAAATAATAGTGTACGTGGAGATACGAATGATAAGCCAATTATGGGTAATGAGATTAAAGATACGGATGAAAAGCAAAGTATAAGTACCGAGAGTAAAGATGCAGATGATAAGCTAAGCATAGGTAACGAAAGTGAAGATGCAGATGATATGCTAAGCATAGGTAACGAAAGTGAAGATGCAGATAATAAGCCAAGTATAGGTAATGAGTATAAGGATACGGATGAAACCCCAAGTATAGGTATCCAGAGTGAAGATGCATATGAAGAGCCAAGTATGGGTAACGAAAGTGAAAATACAGATAATAAGCCAAGTATAGATAATGAAAGTGAAGATCCAGAGGATAAGCCAGATAATGAGATTAAAGATGAAGTCATAAATACCGAAGAAGTTACATTTATTACATCACAGAATAGAAATTTTGATTTTACTGATACAAAGTTAGTTGAATGGTCAAACCCACATGATTTTCCAGGATATATTGTGTGCGTTATGAATACTTCGACATGGCAAATTGAGACGCCACAATTCTATGTGAATGGAACGAGTTTCGATTTGGATACATTAGGATTAAACCCTGCCAATTATCGACTGATGCTTTTTGTTACAGATCCGAATAATAAATTTGCTTATATGAAGTACTTTGATTTTGTGGTTAGTGAACCTATAGATAAAAAATTATTAAGCCCTGTGGAACTTGATACAGACTTCTACTCTTATAATATATCTGATGATAAATACATTGATTTCTATGCTAATAATGATGACTTAACTTATGTAGTTTCTTTAATCGATTACTATGGTCCTAATAAAATTACAACCCATGAAATAAGTGAGCAAAGAGTTAATATAAATGATTTAATAAATAAAAGTGGGTATTATTCCTTGATTATTCAGTCTAAAAGTGATAAAGAAATTTCACAGTATGCTAAATCAGATATCTCAATAGTTGAAGATAATATTCCCAAAAGAGCTACTTTTAACATAAGAAATAATAGTATTTTTCCTTATAATGGTGAAAAGAAATTAGAGTGGGATAATATGGATGACCCTAAAGAGATATATATGGTACTTTATCATATAGTCTCAGGACAAACTATCAAAAAGAGTTTTAATGGAGATATAACTAATATTGATTTAGATTCATTAGAATTAAATATGGGTGCCTACGAATGTACTTTAAGTTATCTTAAAGACCATACTATGTCACCATTATCAAAGGTCAATTTTGCGGTATTACCACCATACCTTCCGGCAGTCATGATAAATAATAATGAAAAATTAGAATGGAATAATGCAGAGGATATATTATTATCATGGTCTCCGGCAGAGAAGGCTAATAATTATTTCATAAACTTTTATAAAGTAAGTTCTCTGGAACTAATAGCTAGTTTAACAACAAATGAATTATTCATTGATTTTTCTGAAACCCTTGAAAAAGGTACTTATCAAGTAGAAATTTACTATGAAGATAAAAGAGGTAACGAATCTGAGAAAAACATTTTTGAGATTGTTATAAAGTAGGTGAACACGGTCATTCTTAAAATAGAGTCTCGATTTTACTATCAGATAACAATTGATTGACCTCTTCTAGAGTATATGAGCAAGAAAGAGCATAACGTATACATTTGGTTAAGTTTGACGCCAGTGGTGAATCTAGTCGTGGATAATTTAGACTTTCCAGAAATAGATTGGCGTGTTCAAGGCTCATTTTATAAAAAATAATCAGTATGTAAGCATTTTTCTGGTGAATTGACTTTGGTTTTTTAAAACTTTCATGCTTTGGATTTATTATGAAATAGTGATCAAGATTATTAGGCAGACCATACTTTAACTTCATATAATTAAAACTAAGAGGTTTAGTACCTTTTGCATCCATCTCGGCTAGATATTTTAGATGGTATTGATTTAATATAATCTTATAGTAAGGTGGAGCCTCAGGAGAATCTTCAATGGTCGTGAATTGGAGATTCTTTTTTATATTATAAATTCTTGTCTTACCATAATGATTTGTTTTGCTGTCTTTTTTAAAGAGATCATTGTCATAGTAGCTCAAAATAATTCCTCCAAGAAATAAACTTAAAAGATGAAAAAGCGTCACATATGTGCACATATAATTATATAAAAATAATACCAAAAGGTACATAGTAATTCAACAAAAATCTCCACTAGCAATGGAGGTTTTTTATTATACACTGTGTTATGCTGTCTATGATATTCAAAAAGTGAGTAATGAAAATAGAACTAAGATTTTATTTAAGTTAATTAGGGGATTAGAGTTTCAGTATGTACTAAGATAATGAGGGAGGAAAATTAATCAAAGATGAAGCAAGATCTAAAATAACTCATGTAGGCGTAATAACAAATAGATAAATAACTTAAGAGGTTCTTACTTAAGAAAAGTTAGTGTAATATGGGAGATTTATATAAAACACTCTCGCCAATTTTATTGGGGGGGTGTTTTTATGTACTTTTTGAGTACTCATAGACTATAAATATCTCCATTAGTGATGGAGGTTTTTTGTTAGGAAGTATGTTATTCTGCTGAAAGGGATGTTATCTGCCGGTATGTAACTTGACAAAAAGTAAAGAATATCTAGTAATCTAACACTATATCAAGTGGCTATTCTAATTTTTTGTGGGGTAGTCTTCTTGTTATGTCCCAATTCCATGAACCATATTTCAGATTAATCAGATCTAATAATCATATGTTCTTAACTAATGTTGATTAACTCTTTGATAGAGAAACAGAATGAGTAATTGTAGAGGTTGCAATGCTGTTATACGGATATATGAGAAGCTTTGGACAGTATAATAGTAACCGGGAAATGGTTAAGTATTATAAGACAGAATTGTCTTTTAATAGTATAAAGAGTATAAACAATTAATAAATTTATGGGGTGGTAATCATGAAAAAGTGTACTAAATGTAATGAAGCAAATGTTGAAGAAGCGATATTTTGTAATAATTGTGGAGCTAGGCTAGAGCTAGACAAAAATGAGAAAGGTACAAATGATACTTTAAGCTCAGAGAAACAAAAGACAGAAGAAATAAGTGACGACATGCAATCTGGAGATGATAAAGAGACTACTGAAAACAATGGGATTAACGAAAATAAAGTCAGTAATAAAATTAATGAAATTATGAATAACTTAAAAGAAGTCCTTGAGAAATTAAACTTCAGCAAGTGGTATATTATACCAAGTGGTTTAGTAGCAATTATTATTATAGGATTTTTAATATCTCATCTTGTTATATCATCAAATCCAGTATACAGAACCCTATATGGTCTCAATAAGTTTGTTTCACAGAATAAATATGATTTAACAATGTCTTTAGAAACAAATTTGGATAATTCCTTAGATGAATTAACAAAAGAAATAGATAATAAATTTAAAATATCTATTGATAAGAGAAAAGGAACGATGGCAGGTGCCTACGAAACACAATATAACAATGAAAAGATTATAGATTTTGTTCTACTAGCACAAGAGGGGGTTCTATATTTTGATGTACCTGAAGTACTTGAAGATGATGAATATCTCTATTATGAATTAGAAGATATTGCATCTGAGGAGTCTTTCGATTCAATAGGAAAATATATTGATATGATCGATATTAAAGGATTGGATACTAGAATCTATGCTGATGCAATTTATGAAGCAACAGAAAGTGATTTGGATAAAAAATTCAATGAAGTAACATTTGAACTTGAGAGTGATACGATTATAGATATGATGGAAGAGATATTAGAAACAGCAGAAGATGACGAAAAATTAGCTAGCTGGATTCAAAAGAATGGTAAAAAAGTCTTTAACGAAATGATAGAAGATGATTTTGAATGGGGCTATATGGATGATGATGTTTGGGAGGAAATGCTGGACATCATTGATGATAAAGATTTTGAAGATGATTTTGCTGATGGGCTGGAAGAAATGGTAGATGCTTTCAAACAAGATAAAGAGTATTATGAGGATGAAGAATTCGAACTCACAGTTACTGTCACCTTTGATATATTCAATCGTATTAAAACAGTCGTTATAGAGCCAGAAGCTTATGATGAGAGTTTCACTTTAACTATTGAAAATGGTAAAGGCTATCGTCCGGTTAGAAAATACTCAACAAGAGATGGAGAAGATATTGAAAAAATGGACATAGAGGATCAATATGAGTTAGTTGAGGATATTGTGGACTACTTAGATGATTATGTTAAAGAGAATGATGATTTAGAAGACTTCTTTGAAGATTTAGCAGAAGATAATTATTTTATTGATCAGGAAGAACTAATAAAGGCTATGATAGAAGAACTGATGCAAGAGATATTTTGGACGTTTATGTAAATATAATCAATGAAACGCAATATGGAGGGATTATATGTTTTGTGTAAAATGCGGAAAAGAAATTGATACTACGGAAGAACTATGTACAGTATGTCAATATAAAGTAAATGGAAATACAGATTCTCAAGAAGATCAGCATAGTGATCAAGTTAATTTTGAGGAGAATAAGGAAGTTAAGGAAAGTAAGGTTATTAGTAGAGTAGGTACCTTATTTTCAATAGGGTTATTGCAGATAATATTTTACTTTGTTCCAGTAATACCAAGTACATATGCGCGGGTTAGTATGTTTGATATTCTTAAAAGAATACCGTCAAGTGGTTTTTCAATGGAACTCCACGAGTATTTTTATGAAGAGTTAAGAGTGTTAACAGAGTTTATTAATGGGTATGATACAGGATTTTTTTACTTGCCAATATTATCAATTATTTATGCTGTGGTTGTAGTTCTTTTGTTTATTGCTTTAGCTGGTTTTGCTTTTAATAAAAAGGGTTTGTTTTTAGTATGTTTTAGAATCAGTGCGATCTTTACCGTCTTTGTCTCACTTATAATCATAGGCATCAATGGACTTTTTGTAATGGAACTGAATATTGATGATATGTTACTAGTTTTAGATAGTATGTTCAGCTGCATAATTTTTTGTTTAGCTTTTGCAATTTTATCACTTAGTGGTTTAATTATAGCATGTTTTAAAATTAATAAAATAGCATTAATAAATCAAGAGTTTAGTTTATTCGCATATTTTAATAATTACAAATTTACAGCAAAAATTATACTAACCATATTTGTATGCGTGATTTTATTATTAAATATCGGATTTTTTTACAAGTCTATTAATTATGTACGACCAATGCAAAAAACTGAATGTGAAATCATAGATTTGGATGAGATTAAAATAAAACGTACCTTCTATGATGATGATTTTAAACGCTATGAAGATAGAATGGAAGAAGTTTATGACTATTATGAAGACATCTTTGATGATGAAGGAATAGATGTAAATATTGATATGAAACATATATTCCCTAACAAGGTAATTACTACTGTGGAATGGGAAGGATTAAAGGGTAATTTTGAAAATTATAACTATGGGATGATGGATGAACTAACATACCATATGCCACTATCGATAAAGGTAGAAGATTTTAAAGAGGAGAACCCTGATTTTGAATCTGTCCTCAGGGAGCGTTTCTATAATATAGATAGTGATGATAAAATCAAGCGTTCCGTTGCCGAGGATCTAGATAATGAATACATAGTACGCATACCTTTTCAAGGTTATGTTACTTTTAAGAATAATGATGTCTTGTACATAGATAGTCCTAAAGATGTTGGATATTTTAAAATATCTAATAATACGTATTATTTTTATTATGGAGCTTACGTTATTATTGATTAATTGTATGTCGTAGATTAAAGTGCTATGAGTATCGCATAGAGGGGAGAGGTGAAGACCTCTTCCCAAAATATCTGGAAAGATATTAATGCTTGTAAATATAGGTTTAATAATCATTAATGCATAAGGAGTTAAACCTAATATAATGTTGGAGGCGCAAAATGTATTGTATAAAATGCGGTGGTAAAATTGACGACAATAATAATTTTTGTATTAAATGTGGAACTAAAATAAAAGGTAACATAAAGACTAAAAATCAAAACAAAGAAACTGCTATGCTAATACCTGAAAAAGAGGCTATAAAAGACTTTGAGGGAATGAATCAAACAAAGAAAACCAAGAAATTAAAGACTATAAGAGAAAAAAAGAAGACAAAGAAGATAGTTATCACATGGAGTATTATCATTAGCTTAGGACTTATAGCAGGAAGTATATATTATATAAGTCTATCAAAGTTAGTTGAGACCTCAGCTGGATATGTGAAATATATAGATAAAATGCAGATCGAAGCAGGGATAGAATTAATCATAGAAATAGAAGAGAGAATAGGTAGAATTGATGTTAATGATAAAGACTACATAACTGAAGCAGAAGAGATATTAATAGAGCATAGAGGAGCATTAGAAGTTACTATTAATGATATTAATGGGCTAAAGACAAAAAACGAAGAAGTTAATACAATAAATGAAATGCTGATTCAATGGTGTAATAAAAAATATTTAATTAATGAATATAGTAAAGAATTGTTAGAAATGACAAAAGATCTTGAGAGCATTGAAGCTGATGGAGCCTTAGAGGAAGCATATAGTAACATCGTAGAAAAGACTTTAGTAGTTAATACTCTTGAACAAGAAGCTCAACATCTATTAGGTAATTGGAATATAGCTATGCAAGAGCAAAAAATCGAATATCAGTAAGCCTGTAATATGTTTTAAGGTTATTGATAAGAAGAGAGAGGAGAAAAAAATGATTTATAGTAGAATCACGAGCTTCGTATTACTTTTTGTACTTTTATTTACTTTGATTAATACATCATCCATAGACATTATAGCTGCTACAGATATGGTCTTTGAAATAGAAGCATCTTCAGTATTAGAAGAAGAAGTTAATGGTGAAGATGTTGTATATGAACCAGTCAATATTTCTGATAATAATGTTAATACTGCATGGGTAGAAGGTGGATCAGGAAATGGAGAAGGCGAATGGGTTTATATTAACAGTAATTCTTCATTTGATTTAGCTAGTCTTCAAATAATTAATGGATATGCTAAAAGTGAAAGCTTATATTATAAAAATAATAGAGCCTTGAGAATAAGAGTTGAAGCTTCCAATGGACAAGTCAGAGAAGTCAATCTAATGGATGGGATTATGGACTTTCAGAACATCGAGTTGGGATTTGAAAATATTAAAGGAGTACGACTCTACTTTACAGAAGTTATTAATGGCACAATGTATAATGATTTATGTATAAGTGAAATCAAGTTTAATAATCAATATTTAAATCTTCAAAAGAGCTCAAGTGGGGACTATGATTCTAAGGAAACATGTGATCAAGTATTAACCAGCATTTTAAACCGAATTTCAGATGGTAACAAGATTATAGAAACTTATTATACAGAATCTAATGGTTTAATAATTAGTTGTAATTATTATGAAAATAATGGTAAAATTGTATTGGTACATGTATACGATTCTTGGTCAGATAGGTATTACTATTTTAATGAATCTGGAGAACTTATATATTACTACGATGTTGATACCAAACCTTCCTTTCATCAAGTTTTTTTTGTTAATGGTAAAATGTTAGCATCAATAGATGAAGATGGGTATAACGCAAACGAGCAAATAAAATATTGGTTCAATAATAGGGCAGAATTTGAGAAACTTGAAAAGGAATATAATGAATCTGCCAAAAAATTATTAACTGGAGAAGTAATTAAAGATGATACAACAGCTTATACGTTACTACAAAACTATAACAATTGTTCAAATACAATTGAGATAAATAATGAAATAGGATCACAATTAAGTTATTTTGATAAAAACCTTGAAACAACTATTCGACAAGAACTAGGAAAAGTTAGTGGTAATATCTTAGAAGAAGAGCTAGCAACAATAACAAGTCTTAATGCTTCCGGTATGAATATAAAAAGTGTAGAAGGACTTGATAAGCTTAAAAACTTAAAGACATTGAATATAAGCTATAATGCTATTGAAAATACTGAACCATTTAAAAGCTTAACTAATCTTGAAGCTATTAATATAACTGAGAGTATTGCAAACGAAAAAGAACTTGCTTCAATAGTTGATTACTTTGAATCAGGAGATGTGGATGTTATATGGCAAAGTGATGTTGATCAAACGGATGCTATTCAAGCATTAAAAGATAAGTTTGATAGTGATACAATAGAAGAGTTGACGAAAGAAGCAGAGAAGATCATAAGAGAAACTGGGGCACTAAAATTAGAATCTGAAGATAACAAGCTTATGATCAATACATCCTTGATAGACGCAGAAATTGCAACAGCTATAGAAATGAAGAATCAAATAGAGTCGATGTTAAAAGAAGATGATGTGACATTAGATAGAAAAATAGAAGCCATTATAGAAATAGAATTTGGATCATTAGAGGAAGACAAAACTATTGAACTAACTTTTTCAAATAATCTCAGTGAAATAAAAGATGTTGATAAGATTAATGTTAATACAGGAGGTGTTATCCTATCGGTAACTCCTAATCAAATCGAAAAAGCAACAAAAAATAATGGTATTCTGAAGATCGAATTAGACTATAAAGAAGCTATAGTTACCAATGAAGTTGTAGCAGATGTTGAAACCTTTATAGAAGACGATAGTGTATCGGGGATTAAAAAGCTTATGAACGATGTTAAAGTAATTAGCAGAGCTACGATAGCTAATACTAGCGACAATGCGAATAAAATTATTTTAGCTGCTGAGACCATAGAGCAAACATTCAATACAACTATCTACACAATTCATATTAATAATGGAGCAGGTATGTCTGATGGTAAACTTGGTTTAAGTCTTGTTTCGGATGACAACAAATACAATTGTGTTTTCAAGAATACTGATGGTCTAGAAGAGGCTATGGGTGGAAGGTATGATGAAGAAACAGGTAAAATGGCTGTTAGTATAGATGATAGTGGTGATTATTATGTCATCAACAATAAAAAGAGTTTTGAAGATATAGAAGGGTTAACAACAGCAGAAAAAGAAGCCATAAAAATAATTGCATCCAAAGAAATACTATCAGGTGAAGAAGGAAAATTTAATCCTGATGAAAAAGTTAATAGGGCAGAATTAACGACAGCTTTAATCAAGATGGCTTATTTGCATAATAAGAATGCAGAAAGTGATTTCGTCGATGTAGAAGAAAGTGCATGGTACTATCCATACATATCATCCTCAGAAGAAATCGGTGTTGTATCAGGTTATGATGATAATACCTTTAGACCGGATCATGCTATATTAAAAGTAGAATTAACTAAACTCAATGCTGCATTATTATCCTATTGCAAAGGTTATAAATATCCTGAACAAAAGGAGATTTATCTTAGCATGTACAGTAATCCAGATGAAATAGAAGAATGGGCTTTAGATTATGTAGCATTGGCAACAAGAGAAGGTATAGTGGTACCCAATATAGATCAACTATTTGATGGAGAAAAAGAAATATCAAGAGTAGAGGCTGCTATGATGTTATATCGATTGTATAAGAAACTGTAATAATAAAGGATACATGCAAAGCGAGTTGATATAAAACTATTAACAACACAAACTTAAATTTAGGAGGGGAATATGAGTAGAAAAGTAATTATTTTAGTCATTTTAACTACCATAGCACTAGCTTCTTTTGGTGTGGTTATACTCATTGGAACTGGTGGGAGCCAATATGAAAAAAAAATGGAGCTAGGCCACGAATGCTTTGATGAAAAAAATTATGAAGAATCTATAACTGCTTATGAAGAAGCTATCGAAATTGATGAAGATAGTGTTAAGGCTAGAGTGGGTATGGCTGATGCTTATATTAAACTAGAAGACTATGAGGCTGCAGAAGAAATTATAATGGAAGCTATAGATATGGATGAAGAAGATGATGACAGTTGGGAGCTTGCCATAGAAATATATGAACGAATGAATAAACCGAAAATAGAAATTAAGGAGTTAGTAGAAGAAGCTTACAAAAGTACTGAGAGAAAAAAGTTTAATAGATGGATAAAAGAGAAAACACCAGAAAACCCTCTTGTGAATATGGATAGTGGTGACTATTCAGAAGAGCTTAACATAGAACTAACTAATTTAAATAATGGTGACAAGGCTTATTATTCAACTGATGGTAGTGACCCAATGGAAAACGGTGCAGAATATGAAGGTAGTATTCATATCAGAGAAGGAGAAACAATATTAAGATTAGCTATTACCAACAGCTATAGCCTGACTAGTCAAAGTGAATTTACTTATGCAATCACTCCTAAAGAACTAATTCTAGGCAATACTTCAGGAAACATTAAAAATGCAGGTTATGTAGCATCATGGAATGATTGGATCATCTATAGTGTAGAAGGCGGAATATATAGATATAACGCCTATAACGGAGAAGAGAAAAAATTATTGGACACTGATAACACACCTATGTATCTAAATGTTATAGGTGATAAATTATACTTTAGCTTGAGTTCTATTGATTATAGCGAGACTAACATTTATGAAATGGATCTTAATTCAAGTGATACTATAAGTGTTATTGCTGAAGATGCATTTACTTTTTCTTACCTAGTAATAGCTAATGATACAGGCTACTATTTGAATGAAAATAATAATATCATGAAATTTGATTTAATTACACGGCAGGCAGAAGTAATTGTCTATGACCAATGTCATACTGTTAATGTTATTGATGACTGGATTTATTATTTAAACCTGAGTGACTCTGTTACATATACCTATGATAATATGCTTGATGGTACATCTTATCAGGAGTTTGGTACCATATATCGAGTTAAGACAAATGGTCAAGATAAGGAAAAAATAACTAATGATGGTACCAATGATTTTCTAGTCTACAACGAGTGGATTTACTATGCTAACTGTAATGATGGTGATTCGGTAAGTTCTGAAGGAGAAAGTTTTTATTTAGGAAGGTTGTATCGACTAAATATTGATACAAGAGATAAAATAAAAATGTCGGATGATTTAGTTTTTAGAAGAGTTAATAAATATGGAGATTATATTTATTATGGAGATACCACAGGGATGACAAGGTTGAACATCAATACAAGGAAGAGGGAGCGACTATTTGATACAATATATGGTATGGAAATCAATCTTATAAAAGACATGATGGTTTTCACAGATATTTATCCACCAAGTCAAGCCAATAATTATATTGCTCAGTGGGGAAATTCTACATATAGAAATCTATTTTATATAGAATTAGACAATATTCCAAAGCTTACGATAGAATCAAATATAAGCAGTACTGATGAAATTGATTATATCATTCCATATAGTAGTAATAGATATTTGATTGAAGAGGATTTAGAAAACTTAACTTTAGAAGAACTTGCATTAGCAAGAAATGAGATATACGCTAGAAAAGGTTACATTTTTTCAACAGAAAAGTATAGATTGTATTTTGAAAGCAAATCCTGGTATAGTCCGAATAGTAACTTTAGTGAAGGGGATCTTAATGAGTATGAAAAATACAATGCCCAATTTATTAAACAGTTTGAAAACTAGTCATAAGTTGTTTTTCGTAGGGCTTATATTTATAGTAATAGCTTTGGGTAGCTTATTATTTTTAGTTAGTCAAAAAAGTACAAGTGAACCATTAAAAGTTTCTGATAATAGTCATATTGAGACAAAAGAGGTAATTAGTAAAAAAGAAACATCTGAAGTTTGTTTAGAGCAGGTATTTGAAAGTCACGTTACATTCAATGACAATAATGAGGAAACAGGTGTACCTAGCGAAGATACTCAAAAAATTAATCATGTAAATGAAGAAATCAGTGAATCGGATTTAGATGGAGAAATTGAGGGTGACGTGAAAGATAAAGCGCATATCTTAGCTGATAAAATAATCTGTATTGATCCAGGACATCAAGAGGTAGCTAATTTTGAGCAAGAATTAATTGCACCTAGTAGCGATCAATATAAAATTAAATGTTCAGGCGGAACACAAGGTATTATAACAGGAGTCCCTGAGTATGAGTTGAATTTACAGGTAGCGCTCTTATTGAGAAGTGAACTTGAGAACAATGGTGCTACTGTGGTCTTAACTAGAGAAGAAGCTGCCGTGAATATTAGTAATATTGAAAGGGCGGAAATTGCGAATAATAATGAGTCCCATATATTTGTTCGGCTTCATGCAGATGGTTCTAGCAATGCAGCAGTGAATGGTATATCAATATTAGTACCAAGTAATAAATTTATTCATGACGAACAACTGTTAATAGATAGTAATAGAGCAGCCAATTGTATATTAGAAAGATTAACAGATGTAACAGGCGCAAAGAATAATGGAATCATTGAGAGAGGTGATATATCGGGCTTTAACTGGTCAAATGTACCGGTTGTTTTAGTTGAGATGGGATTCATGACCAATAATGATGAAGATCAATTACTAAATACTCCAGAGTATCAAGAAAAGATTGCAGTGGGGATTATTAGTGGACTTGAAGATTATTTTAAGAATGTTGAAGAGTAAACCTTCCCCTGAACTCCTTAGCATATATGCGATTAAGACCCCCTTACTTATTATTTAAGCAGGGGGTCTATGCAATCAGTGATATATAAGGCTGTTTATTATAAGTCTACCTTTTTTGTTAGAGTTGTTAGTCTTTCTGAACAAAATAACATGATTAGAATACAAGCAGCTATGTAAAATGGAAAGATCACCATACTTGTATTTCTTACTACAACACCAAAAAGTGGTGGTAATATAGCGCTACCGATATACCCAAATCCCATCTGATACCCGATTATAATTTGAGAGTGATTCTTACCAAAACGAGTTGGTGTCTCATGAATCATTGCCGGGAATATAGGAGCTAAACCTAGTCCAATCAGTACAAAAGCGACCATTAAGATAAAGTTTGGTAAAGGTAATAGTAGTAATACTGACCCGAAGAGAGCGATTAGTATCCCAATGCGAATCATCTGAATATTGGTTAATCTAAATGATACAAAACCAGATATAAATCTTCCTAAAGTAATACCACCATAATACATGGCAATCCAAGAAGCTGCAACCTCTATGGATAGGCTTTTCATCTCTACTAAGAAGCTGCTTCCCCATAAACCAATGGATAATTCAACAGCAACATAGAACAAGAAAGTTAGTAGTGCGTGCTTAACTCCTTTTATCTTATAGACATGCTTTTCTTTAGATTTTTCTTCTGGTGGAGAGTCATCTGCCTCTTTAACTTTTTCAAATAGTGTTTTATGTTTGGTCCAAAGAGGTAAGCTTAATAATAAAATAAAAGCTAAAATAAGTTGAAAGCTAGCAATTCTTTGATAACCTAAACGCCAAGAGGATGTCATAAGTAATGTTTGAGCCATAATAAGAGGACCTAAAGTTGCACCTACACCCCAAAATGAATGTAACCAATTCATGTGGTGAGCTTTATAATGCAGGGCTACATAATTATTGAGTGCTGTATCCACTGAACCTGCCCCTAAGCCTAAAGGTATAGCCAATACAAGTAACCAAAAATAAGAAGGTGCAAAAGAAATGCCTAGTAAAGCACCACCTGTCATCATACAACTGATAAAGGTAACTTTTCCAGTTTCAAATTTATTAATGATATGTCCACTTAAAAAGCTGGAAAGGATTGTACTACCGGTAGTTAACATAGCAATAAGTCCAGCAGCATCTAATGGCATTCCCCATTCAATTTGCATTGCTGGCCAGGTAACGCCAAGTAAAGAATCAGGAAGTCCTAGACTAATAAAAGCTAAATAAATGATGATAAGTAATATGATTGTAACCATGATATTCTCCTTATCTATTATTTTTCAATGAGTTGAATATTGCATGACAATTTTGTTAGGGCCATAGAAGTCAAACCGTAAATATAACTATCATGAATGTCATCCTCAATTATTAATTCAGGAAGATGTCCTTTTGGAGATAATAAATGAAGTAAAGTCTTAATAGATTCAATCATTTGCTCCGTAAAACAGAATCCAGATAAAATGATACTCTTTGGATTAATGACACAATTTATGGACATAATTGTTTTAGCAACAAGATCAGCAAAGAGTTCTTTATTCTTTTGAATATCACTTTGATTTTTTGGATTTACTCCAAGAGGAAGGAAAGAAACTTCACCAGCAAAATTGGACTGTCCCAGCAATATTTGTCCATTAACAATAATTCCTGCACCTGGGTTCTCATCTATTGGATAGTAGATGTATACCATACTTTCTGCATCTGTATATTGAGTTCGATGAAAGAAACCATACGCAGTACTATTCACGTCATTTTCAATAATAACCTGGAGGTTGAATTTCTTTTCTAAATGTTGTTGAAGAGGTTCTCCACTCAGTTTCTTGAAGTCACAAATATCTATAATACCTTGACGAACAACACCTGGTATACCAATTCCTAGTACTTTTATATTGGGATAGAGCTTTAATAGCATGTGTATTGCATCATCAAATTCCTTTATTGAGATATCCTCCAGTTCCAAATAGGTTTCATAAACATGTATACCTATCATATTTGATACAACACAAGTTAGACTTTTATAATCACCTTCTTTACGTGCATAAAGCACAGCAACGTAAGCGTAATTTTCATTATACACAAATCGCCTTGCTGGTCGACCACCAGTTGATGGTTTTAAATCAATTTCTAAGACTTCTCCTGTTGCTATCAATTCTTTAAGGATATTCCCGCAGGTAGCCACGCTAAGACTTGTTGCTTTTGCAATACTTGATTTTGTACAGTAATCTTGCTTTTTTAGAACAGATTTAACCAGCTCAGTATTAATTTCTTTAAGTTTCATTGAATTAGCAGGCATTTTGAATACCACCTCGACTTTCGTTAAGACTTATCATAAGTATTATTATAAATTAAATCTGTTCTTTGTCAAGTTAATTTTGTAAAATAAAACTCCAGAAATCTGGAGTTTTAAATATTATAGTCTGGTGCACATGTCTGACAAGACGGTTTCCCAGGAACATTACCGCTGGTAGGATATAGTCGTTTCTGCCTACATTGTTCTTCCAAAATCTTTGCAAGAACTATTTCTACGATTCTTGATTCAGGGGTAGAAAATTCAGGATCTGAAAGATTTTTAGTTTCAAGGGGATCTTTTGTTAGATTGTAGAATTCAATTTCATCATCTACAGGGCGAGTTTTCACAGTTGTTATACAAGTTGAGCAACTTATGTCTGGTGTTATCTGTGTTTCATTACTTTGACTGACATCTTTGTCTTCACAACCAGGATCACTCCAAAATTGTGGGTTATCAAAGTAACGGGAGTATTTCCAAATTTCTTTAGAATTATCCTCACCAGTAGTTAATGTGGTAACAACAGTTTCAATACTGTTTGGTTGAACTACTGAATTATAGGGTACACCAAGAATACTAGTTTGATTGAGTCCTTTGGTAAAATCATCATCAGTCATAAAATACACGGGCTCATCCAGAACTTGATCGACCACTTCTTTAAAAATAAAGGGGGATAGATCCTTACCTACTAATGGATGTACTTCAGTATGACTTTTACCCAGTATTCTTTGAGCTTTCTTAGTATTTATACCAGCTAACCCTAATAGGGTTGGTAAAATATCAACGTGATTAGTAAGAATGCTAGTTGATTCACGTTTACTGAATAGAATTGGATTATGAATGATGAAGGGCACATGAATGGTCTCCTCATAAGCTTGATACCACTTTTGGAATAGACCACCATGGGCTCCTATCATATCTCCGTGATCTGATGTAAATATAACAATAGTATTATTATAAAAGGAGGAGTTTTTAATAGCACTTATGACCCTCTGCATGTCTCTATCGACCTTAAGTTGAAGTGTATAGTAGAGTTGGCGATAAAATAGAGTATCTTCTAGAGGTTGTAAAGCTTTTGGGTAAACCTCTCTATAGCTTCTTTGGGCTCGAGGTTTTGTGAGTAATAATTCATCTGCTGTAGGAGCACGTGGAATATCAGGAACAGATGGATCAATTTCAAAACGAAACAATGGATCTATTCGTGTAATTGCACCGAATAAAGCTATGTCATGAGGATTAACAAATGAGCTCATGATAACCCAAGGCTTGGTATCAGGTCTATCTGTGCGCCTCTGTTCATCGTCAAGATTTCGTATTAATTTTATAACTTCATCTGCATAAATGATGTCACGTCCACTTAACCCTATAGAAGCTGATGAGCCAGAATTACGTGGATTACTTCCAAATGGTTCTGGTCCTATCCAGCTATCAAAGCCATATTCCTTAAGACGATTAGCATTAAGGTATAACTCTTCATTAGCAGATATTGGTACACCCGTTTCCGAGTTGTAGGTAAGGTATGAGTCATGGGTATCAGGAATTAAAAGATCAGCTTGTGAGGCATGCCATTTGCCTTTCCAAAATGTTCTGTATCCAGCAGTACGAAAGTAGTCACCAATGGTGGGTACTGTATTTGGATCTAAACAAAATATATCAGGGTCAAAGTCATCTTTTGCAGCGCCAGTTGTTTGGCTAACGCCATGAAGTGATGGATATTGACCAGTATATAGAGTCCCACGGCTTGGTGAACAAGCTGTACTTCCTACATAGTGATTATTAAACTGAAGACCATTATCCTTCAACATTTCCTGAGCTTTAAGATATTTTTTTCTCCAAGCCTTTATTTCATCGGATTCATAAACAGGTGGAAAACGATCTTCGTCGACTGTGATGATTAAAAAATTAGGTTTGTCTAATAATTTAGCATCATCTAAGTCTTTATAACTGTAATTATCCAAGTAATCACCCTTTACGTTTTTTTATTCTTTATAGTATATGTTCTGTAAAGGTGAAGAGATATTAAGTTAGCGGTAATAATAAACATCTCATGAGTATGCTATAATAGATTTAATTGGATTTTATTATAGAAAGTAGGTAAGCCTATGGATTTTTTTGAAGTCGTCAAGAAAAGAAGAAGTATAAGGAAATTTTCACAGAAAAAAATAGATCTAGAGCTATTAGTTTCATGTGTTGATGTTGCTCGTGTATCTCCGCAAGGAGGGAATAAGCAACCCATGAAATATTGTATAATAACTGAAGATCAACTAATTGAGGATATATTTCCTCATACTAAGTGGGCAGGATATCTATATCCAGATTATACACCACAGGAGGGAGAAAAACCCACTGCCTACATTGCGTTACTAGTAGATGAAGAGAAACAAACAAAAGCAGATGTGGCAGCAGGTATTGTTGGTCAGAGTATATTGTTAACTGCACAAGCTCAAGGGTTAGGAAGTTGCTGGTTAGGTGCTATTGAGCGGGGAGCAATTAAAGAACTACTCAACATACCAGAAACTTACCAATTACACTCCATTATTGCTCTAGGTTATCCCCTTGAAGAACCAAAAGTCGTGGATGTCGGTGAAGACCAATCAATACGCTATTTTTTAGATGACGATGGATGCTTGAATGTACCTAAGCGAAAAATGGAGGAAGTGCTATTCATCAATCAAGTTAAATAAGAAGGAAGTTCTTAAAAAGCATGAAATCTATTTTAAGCAGATTCATGCTTTTAAATTTATTTATGAGCGTTTCGTTTCACATAAGTGGTATTATTAGATCACCTGCCACACGTGTTACTATATAGAAATTTTTACAAGATAATTAATATAATCAATGGGTTCATATCTAAGTTTCATACCATGCTCTTCAATAACTTGTCTCAAAAGTTCGATATTCGTATAATATTCATCTTCGATTTCAGCCCGTTGTTGTACCGATAGCTGACTCAGCATCTCTTGTTTTTGCCCCTCATTTTCAAACATCATATCCCCTATGACTATAACACCCTTATCCTTTAATACTCGGAGCATCTCTTCAATGGCTATACTTTTCTCGGAGTCATTTAAATGATGGAAAGCGTATGTAGTTACGATGATATCAAATTGATTATTATCAAAGGGAATCTTAAGAAATTCACCTAATCTAACTGGGAGCTTAGGAAATTTCTTCTTAGCTACATTAAGCATTTCTCTCGATTGATCAATGCCTACAATATCATAGTTATTGGATAAGAATTTCTCTGAAAGGTTACCTGTTCCAACACCAATATCTAATACTTTAATATGATTTGGTGTTTCATGAATATCTTTTGTTGCTAATTGGTATACGTTCTCCAAAACCTCTTCATAATGTTCATAGATACCAAGTTCCCCCACATTATTTTTAACAGAGGTATCATATGTCTTAGACCAATGATCAAAATTCCATCTATCTTCCCAATTATTTTTGATAGCTTGGACTTCATTAATTCTCTTACATGATTCTATAATTCTATCCATAGTATTGTATTCATCCCCTTCATACATGGCATCCATAATTTTCTCTAGTGATCCTTGAAGAAGTCTTAAATGATGCATCTCATCATTAACCATTTTCCATTGGTTATAAAAGAGGTTTAAGAAGCCATCACGATAATCTTTATTTAAAACCGTCTGAATGTCTTCTATTGAGAACCCCAGGACCCTATACATCAATATAGCCTGTATTTTAATTAAGTGTTTATCGCTATAATAGCGATAGTTATTTTGCTTATCACGTATTGCTTTGATTAATCCCTTTTTTTCATAGAATCTAAGTTTGTTAGTCGTAATCTGAAAAAGCTGAGCCACTTGATTAATAGTATATCTTTTATCATTTGGCATTGAATTCTCTCCTTTTGTTTTATTCATTTTTTTCCTATCTGTTTCTTAGTATAAACCTTCGCCTAAAGCTAAAGTCAAGGGGAAAAGTAAAATAATATTTTGAGAATTATTGTAAAATGAGGGTTGAATGTTCATGGATTTTGTAATAAACTGGTCATATGAAATCTCCTTTTACTGCTTATTTTAGAGAATTACTCATAACATAAAAGGAGATTTTTTCTATAGTTACATTTCTAAAGGCTCAAAATCGGAATTACCGAAGGGGGAGGTATTATTCTTAAATATAAAATAGTTCATAAAATTAAGCATGTGTCTGCTCAAAATCAAATTGTTGTAGCTTCTGTGCTTTTTATGTTTATAGCCATGATGATTATGGGAATTTTTTCATCCATCATCCTATATACAAAATCTGTAGATGCAACCTATGAGAAGATGACCATTTATGTGGATAAGACAAAGGAAAACATTGAGCAAACTCTAGCACTGATAACTAATACGGCTCATGCTGTAGCGGCCTCCAACACCATTGTGACATGGATTGATAATCCTCAGAGTTTAGATACCCAAGGAAAAGATTTTTATAGCAGTGTTAATAAATTAGAAGAAGAAATCAAGCATGTACTCAACTATAGTAGTGCTTGGAAAGCAGACCTCATCAGTTATATTTCTATCTTTGTAGATGACCAGTTGATCAGTTATACATATGCAAAACCATTGTCAGAAAAGCAGATTATAGCAGGTTCTAATGAAGCCTATAGCAAGTTAAATAAAGTATCTGGTTCAGAATTTTTACCACCTTTAGAACAGGGCAATTACATCTATTATGCATTGAAATTAAAATACGATTTCCAAAGTAATAAATCTTTAGTTATTCTTATTGCAACGGAAGCAAATGCTTTTAAAAGACTCTATCACGGTGCTATAGCTTCTAAGGATACACAGACTTATTTAACTGATGAAGACGGCATGATTTATTCATCAAGTGATGAAACAAGGAACGGAAAGCTCTGTGATAATGCTATTATGAGTAGCATGACATATGATCAAATTAGCAATCTCACATTAAATAATAAGAAATATGTTGCTATAGCTAAAAAAGTAGAAAATAGCCAATTAGTGTTTATAAACTTAGTACCGCACAACTACATTTTTAATCAAGCTTTTGATCAGTTTCCACTTTTTATTAATACAGCTCTGATACTAAGTATTATTATAGCGGTCATTGGTACTTTCTTATCAAAGAAAGTCACAGCCTTTATTAAGGATTTGACTAATGCCATGAAAGAAGTAAAGAATGCCAACTACGATGTGAAAATGCCTAGCTACAAAAATGATGCAGTAGATGGCATTAGTCATACTTTCAACGCTATGACAACGGAAATGAAGTATCTTATCCAAACAACATATGAATCTAAGATCATGCTTCAAGAGATGGAATTTAAGTTCTTACAACAGCAGATTAATCCTCATTTCTTATTTAATATATTATTGGTGATTCAAATCAAGGCAAAGATGAGTTCAGATGAGACGGTTTATAACATGCTGACTTCTTTATCAGGTTTACTAAGGGCGTCTTTACATTCCAATAAGAATACCTATACAACTCTAGAGGAAGAGCTGAAGTATGTGGATTTTTATCTCTATTTGCAACAACAACGTTTTTCAGAGAAGTTGCATTATGAGATTAATATTGATGAACACCTTAAGGAGATTAAGGTACCTCGACTTACGATAGAACCTATCGTAGAAAATGCAGTCATCCATGGAGTTGAAAATCATGAAGATGTGGTGAAAATAGTCGTGACAGTTTGGGAAGATGACCAGGATCTATATGTGGAAGTTAATGATGATGGTAGTGGTTTTGATACCAATGAGCTGGAACTTCAAGATATACAAGTGAAAGATGGGAACAGTCGTGAAAAAATAGGATTGAGTAATATTAACACCCGGTTAAAGCGGATATATGGTGAAGAGTATGGGTTAATTATTCATAGTGAGAAGGGGAAAGGTACGAGAGTTATTATTAAGATTCAAAAGGATAAGATAGCCTAGGCGATGGGGGGAGACGGTATGTATCAAGTTCTTATTGTAGAAGATGAGCAAGTTATTCGAGAAGGAATAAAAAGTCTCATTGATTGGAAAAGTATGGACTGTGAAGTCATTTGTGACTGTGCAAATGGAATAGAAGCACTTGGCTTTATGGAATCCAACGTTGTAGACATACTTATTACAGATATCAAGATGCCTCAAATGGATGGTATTCAGTTAATAAAAACGTTATATGAAAAAGAATCATCAACTAAGAGTATTATACTAACAGCATACTCTCAGTTCAATTATGCTCAACAAGCTATTCGCTACAGTGCTGTTGATTTTGTCATTAAGAATGATTTTGTCAATGAATTACCTAAAGCTGTCCTTCAGGCTAAAAAAATCATCGAATCTGAAAAGGAAAAAGAGTTAGCTAAGGACCCCTTGGATGAAAAGGATATAAAGGATATTACATCTTACATACTTGAAACTATAGCAATGTCTAGACTTATTGAAGATGATTCACAAATAAAAAAATATAACTTGGATCAAAAGAAATACTGTATTTGCTCATGTGAAATTCTTTATAATGACCAAGGTATAAATGTGTTGGATACGATTAAGATGATTGAAGATATTGTAGCCATTAGTTTTAAGGGCTATGGTTACTATGTGGTTAACATTAAGAAGAATAATATTATGCTTATTGTAAGTAAGAATGCCAATGATCGGTTGAATGTTGAGCAGGTTAAGGAACAATGTTTGCAAACATTACAGATGATTGAACAATTCATGCAAATTGATATACGGTTTGGCATCAGTCAAGTTGTTGATAACTTATATAGGCTTAATGTTGCCTATGAGCAATCTGTCATGGCATTAGGCAAACTAGGTGATGGTGGTAGTGTGATAACGGTTTATACTCATAAAGAGCAAGAAAGCGCTTCCAACCATAAAACTGAAATACCAAAGGAGCTTATCGAGTATCTTTTTTCTAAGGACTATCATCAAGCATTACAGACTTTGGAGATTTGGAAAAGAAAATTAATTATGCATAAAAGACCGTTACATAGTTGTAAGGTAGATGTACTTTATATCAGTTCTTTAATACTAAGAAGATTGGAACACTTTGATAAAAAAGCTAGCTTAAAGGAGAAGGAAAAAAACCTTTATCAAGCAGTTGAAAATAGTAAAACCATCTATGCACTATTAGAAGTTTGTAAAGATCTGATGAAATTTAGCCAAGAACTGATTGATGAGCAAAAAGTGGTCAAGTCCTATTTAATTAATCATATTGATCATTATATTAAGACCCATTACATGAACAATATTACATTAGAAGGTATAAGTGAACATCTTCATGTTAGCAAAAGCTATATCAGTAGGGTCTACAAAAGGAAAACTGGTATCACTTTATCAGAAGCCATTAACCGATATCGTGTTGAGAGAGCTAAAGTTTTATTAAGAGATAATACTCAGAAGATATATGAAATTGGACATTTAATCGGATATGATGATCCAGCCTATTTCACAAATATTTTTAAAAAATATGTGGGACAGAGTCCAAGTGATTATAGAAATAATTTATAAAATAATTAGTAGGATGTGCAAAATAGTCATAGATAGGTCAATTAACTGCAAGAAAGTTTATCAATAAAAAACAGGTTTAATTATTTGTCTATTATAGCCCAATTAATGTAAATTATAGCTATTCATCTTATGTCTTAACTACGGTAATATTAGAGGCATAACGTAGATAGTCACTGAATGTTTAGGGATTATCGAATACTTAGGAGGTATGTGTATGAAAATCAAATTTAAATCAGCTTTAGCAATTGCGTTAGCCTCTATTATTGGGCTTGGCGCTGTTGGATGCACGGGGGCATCTGAGGAGAAAAAAGTTGATGAGCCAACAGCAGAAGTTAGTGTAGTAGAAGAAACTGAAAAGAAAGAAGTGAAAGATGAAAAAGAAGAATCCGGGTTACCAGAAGCTATCGAATTGGATATTGCTACTTTCCGAGTAGGTACCCACAATGCTGCCAATGCTGAAACAAGATATTTTAGTGAATTCCAGGAAAAATATAATGGTGTTGATAACCAAAAGATTACCCTTAAGGTAACTGAAATGCCTAGTGATGCAGAATACTATAATCAAATGAAGATTTTAGCTACAGCTAATAATTTGCCAGATGTTTTTGAAGGTAATAACGGTGTACTAGAGCTTGCAGTCAAAAATGGTATAGCTGTTGATATGATGGGTTATGTAGATGCTGATCCTCAATATAAATCTGAACTCGGTGAAGGAGCTATAGCAGCAGGTCGACAGTGGGAAGATGAAGGACTATATAACATTTCCTACGGTTTACAAGCTATCGGCTATTTCTATAATAAAGATATGTATGAACAAGCTGGCATTGAAGTACCAAAAACTTGGGATGAGTGGATGTCAAACCTTGAAGTACTTAAGAGTTCAGGTGTTTGTAAAGCTCCACTGTCTCTCATGACTGGTGAGAATGGTTGGACCTCTAACTTAATTTTGGTTTCAATGATTGGTACAAGTGGAGAAGCTGGAAATACCTTTATGAACACACGTTACGTGGATACATACAATACACCAGAGGTAGTTGATGCGTTTGGTAAAATGCAAACCATGCTTAAAGAATATGCTCTTCCTGATGCTGTAGGTTCAGATTACGCTACTGCGGCTAATCACTTCTTAAATGGTGAAACAGCGATTATTGCTAATGGACCTTGGATGACACCTGACTTCTCAAACACTGATAAAGCTGAAGAAGGCTTTGCAGATAAGGTAGGGGTTGCACTATACCCAGGAAATGGTACTATTTCTCAATTTGAGAGAGGTTTTTCAATTGCAAAGAGTGATAAAGCCATTGAAGATGCTGCGTTTGAGTTTATCAAATTTAAAACAGATGCCTATGGTCAATTAATTCATTTAGAAGAAGCGGGTGTATTACCATTAACTTCTAATGTAGAATTATCTGATGAGTTTAAGGCGAAAAATCCTCTTGTTGTTGACTTTGTTGGTCTATTAAGTGATATTGAATACCAGTATAAAACAATTGATACAATTAGTTATCCAACAGCATTGAATGCTTTAAGTCGACTATATCCTGAATTAGCTTATGATATGATTACACCTGAAGAAATGGCTATTCAACTGGATGAAGCAGCAAGTAAAGATGCATCTTATAAAAAATAATTGAAATGACAAATAAATCTCCACTTATTATGTAAGTGGAGATTTATAGATGATACATAGAAAAGGAACTATAGGAAGGTGTACAACCATGAATATAAGTAAGAAATGGCGATTTATTTTTTTATTACCGGCTACAGCACTCTTTCTATTTGTTTATGCTGTACCTGTAGCAACGTTGATAGGCACATCTTTTACAGAATGGATAGTAGCTTCAGAACCTGTTTTTATTGGAATCGATAATTATATTGAATTATTCTCAGATGAAGAATTTTTGCAAGCAACTTGGAACACGATTATCTGGATGTTTTTACAGTCAACCATACATATAGCTATTGGTGTTATGTTAGCATTAATACTGGCTAGAAAAAAATTCTATTGGAAGTTTACACGGACTGTCTTTATGTTACCTAATATTATATCCAGCGCAGCAGTAGGAATGCTTTTTGTACTTCTACTTAATCCGTCCTTTGGTGCTGTGAATTCTGTTTTAACCCAATTAGGATTTACTGATCTACCTAACTGGTTCATGAGCCGCGAGACATCTTTTATATCTGTTACCATGACCTGGTTGCCTTACGCAGGCATCGTTACGATACTACTAATGGCTGAGATGACATCTTTATCAGACTCTATTATGGAGGCAGCAATCATGGATGGGGCAACAGAAATGCAAAAGAATATCTATATTGTATTACCTCTGACAAAAACGATTATAGGGACAACAACAATTCTTGGTGCTACAAGTATGCTACAAAAGCTTGATTTGGTCATGATGACAACAAAAGGTGCACCAGGTAATATGACGATGAATTTACCTCTATATGTTTATAATACAGCGTTTATTGCTAACGACTTTGGATTAGCGAATACAAGCGGTGTATTAATGATTATCTTAGGATTAGTAGCAGTAGCTATCATTAATAGAATTTATAAGACAGAAAACCACTATTATTAAAAAGGAGAAAAACAATGAAAGGAAAAAAATCGATTATAAAAGGTCTAATCATAAAGGCACTTATTTTTGTTTTTATAACCGCTATCATCATTATATCCTTGGGACCGTTATTATGGGTATTTGTTTCTTCATTCAAAACTAATCGTGAAATTCTCTCAGGTGGTTTAGGGTTACCAAGTGTCTTTAGCTTTAAGAACTATATAGATGCCTTGACGATTGCTCCCATACCACAATTTTATTTCAACAGTATTATCGTATCCATTGTGGCAACAGTAGGGAATGTTTTCTTACTGAGCATGGCTGCGTATACGATAGCTAGATTTGATTGGAAGTATAATGGCTTTTTTACGATGATGTTTTCAGTGGGTTTATTGATTCCTGGAGCAGCTCTTTTACAACCTTTATATCAGACCATGACTACAGCTCATTTGAATGATTCCTTAACTGGTCTCATCATTATCTATATGGCATTTGGGTTACCATCAACGATTTATATCATGAGAAGTTATTTTAAAACCATACCTAGAGAAATGGAAGAGTCAGCTTATATGGATGGATCAGGCTTTTTTAGAACATTTGTTAGTATTATATTGCCTATTGCAAAACCAGCCCTTGGTACAGCTGCTATCCTAGAGTTTTTACTTTGCTGGAATGAGTTCCAGTTTGCTCTAAGCTTGACATCATCCAATAGCAAGCGGACTTTACCTATCGCTCTTTATTATTTCAAGAGCCAATTTGCAAGTAATTACGGTGCCATGTTTGCTGCTACCATCATGGTAGTTGTACCGAGTATATTCGTATACATTGCCTTACAAGAACAAGTTGTTTCAGGTCTTGCAGCTGGAGCAGTTAAAGGATAAGGAGGCCAATTATGAGTAATGGACTTTCAGATTTATTTATGATGACCAATAATATCAGTCGGTCTTTGAGCGCAGAAAATCCAACTGGTGAAAAAGGGAAAGGTGGAATGGCATTCCCAGAGGATGAAGAAAATCCTGCCTTTGATCTAGGGCAGGGATGGAAGGTTCGTCCTTGTTTGCACATTAAAAGTGGCGAAACAGTTGAAATTGGTAGTGTTGAAGGACCAGCTATCATCAGAAGCATGTGGATGACTTGTTTCCCAGAAGCATTGAGATTTCTAATTTTAAGGTTTTATTGGGATGATGAAGAGCATCCATCAGTTGAAGTACCTTTAGGGGATTTCTATTGCAGCGGTTGGTGCACACCAACTTACGTATCAGCATTACCTATCAATGTAAATCCTGCTGGAGGTTATAACAGTTATTTTCAGATGCCTTTTAGAAAGCATGCAAGGATAACAGTAGAGAATTTGAGCCGAGAAGAACAAACATTCTTCTATCAGATAAATTATGATATAACGGATGTAGATGAAAAAGCTGCTTATTTTCATGCACAATTTAATCGGACCAATCCAGTGAAATATAAAGAAGCCTATGTCCTAGCAGATGATATCATTGGTAAAGGACAATATGTGGGTGCATACATGGCTTGGCAAGCTAATAATAACTATTGGTGGGGAGAAGGAGAAATAAAGTTCTACATGGATGGGGATAAAGAATTTCCTACAATCTGTGGAACAGGTACAGAAGACTATTTTGGAGGAGCATGGAGTTTTGAAGATCCTAAAGGGACTTATAAGCAATATAGTAACTTGTATGCAGGCTTAAATCAAGTATTGAATCCTGAAGGAGCCTACAAATTAAACCAACGCTTTGGGATGTATCGATTCCACATCTATGACCCCATTTATTTTGAAAATGATTTGAAGATTACCATGCAAGCCTTAGGGTGGAGAAATAAGTTTAAACGATTCTTACCTTTACAGGATGATATATCGTCAGTTGTTTACTGGTATCAAGCAGAACCACACCAACCACACAAACCATTGCCTAATAGAGACTTTCTCGAAGTTATTTAACATTCAATAGGTTATAGATAACGATTTATTAAGTGTGTGAATATAAAGAATTTTATAATAATAAGGAGGGGATTTAAAGTAGGGAATTTAAAGTAGGGAATTTATCATGAAATTCGTTATCTATGAGATTTTATTTACTATTGGATGAATAAAAATATAGGAGGGCACTTTGCAATGAAAAGGCTAAGACAATGTTTCGCTCTAATGTTGGTGATTAACATGATTTTTACCAATGTTGGATTAACAAGTGCAGCAGAAACAGAAAAGGACGTAGTAATAACTGAAAGTACATTGAATACGACTGAAGTCATAGACTTATCACATGAAAATCCAAATCCCTGGGGAGCTAGCTTTGGGATTGAAGCAGACGCACAAGTTAGATGGCAAACATTTACGGCTACTCAAGATGGCATAATAGATGCAGTACAGGTTTACTTAATTAAAGTTAATCCAGATAAAGAAGGACTACCTACTGAAGTCGTTGCAAAAATACATAAGGCTGATGGGGGACTACCAGGTGAAGTATTACAAACAACAACGGCGTCTTCTGTGACTATTATCTCAGAAGATATAACCCGCTTTGAGTTTGATGTGGCAGCAGAAAAAGGTAAAACCTATGCCCTTTCCTTGACCACAAATCCTTTAGGTATTCAAGATAATGAACATGCACGTTACGATTGGGCTAATAAGGATATAGGGAAAGACACAACTCATCCATCAGGTAAGATCACCCCTGGAAACAACATAGTAGATGAAACTCAGTGGGTACATACCTATTGGACTAAAATCGAAATGCAAGTAGATACAGTACCAAATGGTGTTAATAAGGATACATTGATATCCCTTATAGAAACAGCTAATACCAAAATAGAAGATGAGTATACTGTTGAGAGTTGGACGAACTTTCAAAATGCAAATGATCTGGCTATACAAGTAAGGGACAAAGAAGATGCAACCCAAGAAGAAGTTGATCAAGCAGCTAATAATTTGCAAACGGCTATGGATAACTTAATATACTTGGAGAATGTAGATGTGATTGATTTATCACATGAAAATCCAAATCCATGGGGAGCAAGTTTTGGAATTGAATCAGATGCACAGGCTAGATGGCAAACTTTCACTGCAATTAAAGATGGCATACTGGATGCAGTAGAGGTATATTTAATTAAGATAAATCCTGAAAAGGAAGGTTTACCATCTGAAGTAATTGCTAAAATCTATGATGTAAATGGTGGAACTCTAGGTGAGGTACTGGATACCACCACTATATCCTCAGATCATATTCAATCACAGGATATAACCCGAATAGAATTCAATACAAGCTTAGAAAAGGGTAAGCAATATGCCCTTGTTTTAACAGCTAGTCCACTAGGGCTTCAAGATAATGATCATGCTCGTTATGACTGGGCTAATAAAGATATTGGAAAAGATGCAACCAATCCATCTGGTAAAATAACAAATGAAACTAACGTCATTGATGAAACCCAGTGGGTACATACCTATTGGACAAAAATTTACTACGGGGAACCAAATTCAGAACCAATTGATTATACATTCGAGGGTACGCGAACATGGGGATTCTCCTTTGGTATAACAGATGGCTCCAGTAGATGGCAAACTTTCACTTCTCACGTAACAGATAGAATGTCATCATTTGATGTTTATTTGATTAAGAAAAATCAATTTGGTTTAGATTTTCCTAATTTGGTGGCAACCCTCTACGAGGTTGAAAATAATAGCCCAACGAATGTACTGACAACGATAACAAAACCAAGTGGAGAAATAGAAACCAATGGTATTGCAACCATTGACCTGCAATATGATTTAGTAGCGGGTAAACAATATGCTATTGATCTTTCAACAGATGATATACAAAATGAAGACCCATCGACAGCAACATGCTACGATTGGCCAACCTCGGATAAAGGACTTGCAGGGCAAGAGTTTTTTGGTAAGGTCGTTGGACAGGATTTTATTGATGAATCTTTCTTAGGTACAGGCTATCTAAAGGTTAGTTTTGGTGATAGTCAACCTGTCTTACCTAAACCAACCACTATTGAACTTTCAACAGATCAAACCATCTTAAAAATTGGGAATACAACAACCATTAATACTATAGTTAAAGATCAGTTTGGAGCAGTATTTGAAGGTGGAAAAATTCAATATATGTCGTCTGATGAAAATGTAGCAACTGTAGATGAAAATGGTATGGTCACAGCAGTCACTGGTGGTATCGCCAAAATTACAGTTTCCTGTGAGAATGCTAGTGAGTCAATCACAGTAACGGTACAAGATGGGGATGGATCGATTATTCCTGTCCCTGGTATGGTTATTAATGAAGATATAAAGCTCAAACCAGGAGAGTATTATTTTGAAGGTGCATCAAAAGGTATAACCATTGTAGGAGATCATATCACTGTGGATGGTACAGGGGTAACGATTGTTAATGCACCAGAAGAAGACATACAAGAAGATGTAACAACAGGTGCTTATGCCTACCAATTAAATCCAATTGAAGGAAATGATTCTTATAACATGGTTAGACACTTTGACTTTACTAAGTCTAATCAGATAACTTTTAGCTTTGATGCAAAAGCTGACGCATTTAGTGGAGAATTGAAAGTTTCAGTTTCAGAGGACACAGTGACCTGGACGGATGTGTTTATTGAAACAGATATAAGCAACAGTTGGGGCAAGTACACAGTTGATTTGAATGCTTATGCTGGTAAAGAAGTTGATGTTAAACTATCTTATCATAATAATACCTTATCTACATATGAAATGAAGAATATGGGATTAATGATCGATACCATAGAGGTAATAGAGGATAGTGTAAGAACATTTAGTGATTTGGCAGAAGCAAAAGTATTTTATTTATGGAACTTATCCTATGATGACGGAATGACAGTTCCTGATCATTTAGCAGATAAACCATTTGATCGAACAAGTTATGATATCGATACTGGTTTGTTTAAAGGTACAGCTATCACAGTTAACGACTCCTCCAATGTAACGATAACAGGTTTTAATATTAGTGGTTTCTATTATGCATTAGAAGCTAATAATTGTGACCAATTAGTCATTAAGGACAATAACTTCTCGAATAATTACACCAATCCAAATGGTGGATGGGGCGACCAAGATGGTGGAGCTGTTGTTTTCAATCATGTTAATAACAGTGAACTCAATGGTAATATCGCTACCAATAATGCTAATGGACTATCCTTAAGATACTCAGATCATAATACAGTCAAAGACAACAATTTCTCTGTTTGTTCTGATGTAGCATTGGAACTTTGGAATTCAAGCTTCAATACGATCAGTGATAATGATTTCAGTTGGGGGATTCGAATTGACCCATTAAATGAAGTACATGCTAGAGATTCAACTTCATCGCTTATTGAAGCAGGTTCAAACTATAACTACATAAAGGGGAATGATTTCACTCACGGTGGTGATGGGATATTTGTCAGAGCTTTAAACGGCTATGTGTCTGAAGGAAATGTATTTGAAGAGAATGATACATCTTTTGCTAATAACAATGCAGTTGAAAGTGGCATGGGCAGAAACTATTATATTCGAAATAAAGCCAATTATTCAAGTTATGGTTTCTGGTTAGGTGGTTCAGATGAATCCGTACTGATAGGTAATGAAATTGCTTATAATGGAATTAAACCTGCCAATGCTCCAGAAAACTTCGGAAATGCAGGTATTTCAATGAAATATTGGTCTTCAGAACATATGGTTATTATCAATAATAATATCCATGATAACAATGGTTCAGGTATTGGTATGAGCTATAAAGAGGAGCAACCTTCCTATCATGCTTTAATACAAAACAATAGAATTGTGAACAATACCATGTATCCTATTTACTTGGATCACGCAGAATGGTTTGAGATCAATGGTAATTTAATTGAAGGTAACGGAAATAACAATGCAATCTATACAACAGCTAATGCAGAAGATATTATCATCAGAGAAGGCGCGGCATATCAAGAAGATTATGATGATTATTTAAATCAGGTGCCATCAGCTATTATCAATTCTGATAGAGAGCGTTATTATACTGAAGAAGCAATTACGTTCTCTGCTGCAGGCAGTACAGATCCAAACAATCAACCATTAACCTATCGATGGGATATGGGTGATGGAACAATCCTTACTGGAGAATCAGTAAACTATACCTATCAAGAACCAGGTTTTTATGATGTGGCTGTGACTGTTACTAATGGAAATTGGTCAGATATTGATTGGATTAATGTGAATGTTGTTGCTTCTGGAGAAGAAATCGGTACAGAAGAGCATGTATCCAACTGGGATGTAACAGCAAATGATGGGAAGACAGAACTTACTAATGATAGTCCTGATATGACGATTCCACAGGTTGGTGCAACATCTCTAGTGGATTATCCAATATATTATGTTATTGATGGTAATCAATCCATTAAGATGACAACAACAGCACCAACTAATGTATTGACATATCCCAAAACAAAAGATGGAGGTTTTGACTTTAGTGATGATGCGGCTCTCACATTCAGTATGAAGATACGTAATCAGAATAGAGATGCGAGTAAGACACCTGTCGTGACACTGTATACAGATGAAAGTAACTATATGACGTTTACACCGACTGAAACAGTTTTATCACCTTTCCATTATGTAAACTTTACTGAAATGCAGTACCGACATGAGTGGTATGCAGCTTATATACCATTGGATGGAAACAGTATGTGGATTCAATCCATTACAGGGGAACCGAATTTAAGTCAGATTAATTATATAACATTCAATACCATAACAGGCGGTAGTTTAGGTCTTGATCTATGGTTAGACGGCTTAAAAACAATTCCAAAAGGCGCTTTGCCTTACAATGGTGCTAATATAGCAAGTGATGGAACAGTCATCACTTCATCAACCAATATGGATTCTGATGAGACTGCGCCAATTGCGGATAGCATCAGTAAGGAGCATAGATGGGAATCCCAAATTGAAACAGATAGCTATTACGGCGTTGTGTTTAACAATTCAAGATACATGAATCAACTCGATTTTAATGTATACTATAAGCCTACAGGTTTAACTGATGATACAATTGGTCTTCCTACAGACTATACTGTTGAATACTTACTTGATGGACATTGGAAACCTGTTAGTAATGCCATTGGTTCAATGTATATAGCACCTGATGAAAATATTGTTCAATTCGATATGGTTGAAGCCATGGGTATTAGAATTCTATTGAAGAATCAGGAAGGTAAATCAGTTGCATTATATGGATTTAAAGCACTCCATACAGGAAATATTGCTACTCAAAGAAATGCGGAAGGTACACCTTTAACTATTATTGAATCCAGTCTTTCAACAGATGCCCTATTGGATTCAGTGGATATGTTTATATGTATTGACAGACCTGAGGTATGGCCTGATGATTTCACAGATTTTAAAGTTCATCTTTATCCTATCTCTGAAGATGGCAAAGGACCAACAGGGGACCCTATTGCAACTGGGACACTTCCAATTACGACTATTGAGAATGGCGGGTTAAATAAGTCCTATAATATTACCATGAGAGATGCCAATGATGAACAAGTGACCTTAGAAGCAGGTAAGCGCTATGTTTTAGGAGCAACTCAAGAAACCGTATATAACGGAGGAGTTACTTGTTATAGATGGCCTACAAGTAATAGTACAGGGGTTACTGGTGAAGATTTTGGTAAGTATACAAGTAATGATACTGGAACTATAACTGGTGTTGCCAATGAAAGTTTCCTTGGAACAGGTTGGTTGAGAGTGCATACTGATCAAAATGAAGGTGAGCAAGCAACAATCGATTTTTCTTTCCCTCTTAACTATTCCACTGGTTATGGTGTAGGTCATACTGGAGAAGAAGCCAGATATCAAAGCTTTACAATGCCAAGTGATAGCATATTAGGTGTCATTGATGGAGCAGTTGATAACGATGCAACGTGGCAAGCTTCTGGCGCAAATACAACAAATGAACTAACAATGACATTTAGTGAAATCAAGGAGATTCAAGATATTAACATATATTTTGAAACACTACCAGAGAAGTTCGTCATTAAAGTAGATGGATTAGTTGAAGCAGAAAAAATGAATAATAAGCTTCAGGTTGGATTTAATCTTATTAACCTGGGTGAGATTAGAACAACAGAAACTATATCATTTGAGTTGATCAATGGTGAAACAGATACTGTTGTTAAAGAAATCGAAGTTCTAGAAGCACAGTGGTATAAAGAAAAAAATAAAAAAGACAAAAAAGATAAAAAAGACAAAAAAGACAAAAAAGAAAAAAAAGATAAAAAAAACAATGATTACACAATTGAATAGAGGTAATCAGATAAATTAAATGTATTAACTAGTAAATATGGTGCACCTGTATAAGGTGCACCATGCTTCAATGGGTTACAAAAAAGATTTGATACAAATAGACTTTATAATAAATGAGGTATTAAAATATGGGTTGGATACTAACAAATAAGGATTACAATAAGAGCGACAATAAGCATTATGAAGGAGCATATGCTCAAGGTAATGGCTACTTGAATTTACGAGCGACCTTTGATGAAGATCTATCAGAAGCATCTCAAGATGATGTTTACTGGAGACTTCCTGCAAATGTAACTTTAGAAAAGCAACGCCATCCGTTAAGTAAATGGGGTACATATATACCAGGGATATACGGCAATCATCCTATTTTAGGTGAAGAAATTATTAATCTACCTTATGCTTTGGGCATGAACATGATTTATGAAGATGAGAGATTTGATATGAATCAGTCCATGTATACCGATTTTGAAAGAAAGCTAAATCTTAGAAATGGTAGCTTAGAAAGAAAATTTCATTGGAGCATTAACAATAATGTGATTAAGGTCAATGTTCAAAGGTATTGCAGCATGGCAATCAAGAACATGATTGTCCAAAGGACCGAAATCACCTCTGAGAAAGATGGTATTCTAGAGATCAGTCATTTTATTGATACTGGTGTAACCACAAATGGTTATAATCACTTCAATAAGATTGATCTAGATGAAGAGGAGTTTTCTGCATATCTTATAACAGATACTAATCAAGAGGTTGGGTTATGTGTGGATATTAGTATCTCCCAAGGAACCATGTTAGAAAATAGGATACATAAAGTGGAGAATAGAATATATCAACATGGAAGTCTGGATCTTAAAGCTAATGAAAAAGTAATTATTGAAAAAAGAATATATTATGCCACCAGTATTGACGATGAGTACTGTGGAGATATCGGAAAGCATTTACAAAATAATATCAATATTGGGGATAGTCACAATGAGTTTGAAAAGCATAATAGAATCTGGGCTGAAAAATGGGAAAAATCCGATATAGAAATTGGAGGAAACGAGAAATTACAAAAGGCTGTGAGATTTAGCATCTACCATCTATTACGCAGTGTTAATGAGAAGGATCATGTTGCTATCGATGCTAAAGCTTATGCAGGTGAAGCCTATTATGGGCACTATTTTTGGGATACAGAGGTCTACTTATTACCTTTCTTTATCTATACTCAACCGGAATATGCAAAGAAATTGATTAGGTATCGATACAATACCCTAAAAGGTGCTAAAGAGAATGCTAAGAGATATGGCTATAATGGGGCTAAATTTTCTTGGGAGTCATGCATTTCAGGTAAAGAGCAATGTTCTAATTGGCAATATGCAGATTTAGAAGTACATGTAACAGCTGATGTTATTTATGGCTTATTGCACTATTGTAAGAATATGAATGATCAAGAGTTTCTATTGAATGAAGGATTAGAGATGCTTATGGAAACAGCAAGGTATTGGATGGAGAGAGTCTATGAGGAAGAGGGTACTTATCATTTAAGAGGTGTTATGGGTCCTGACGAATATTTACCCTTTACCAATAACAATACCTTTACGAATTACATGGTTCGATTTACATTGCAAGCAACAATAGACACTATAGCCTTTGCTGATGAGAAGAATAAAACCCTATTAAGAAAGTTGAATATTACAGAAGACGAGGTATTGAAGATTAAAGATATAGTTCAGAATATGGTTTTACTTATTGATGATAAAAAGGGATTCATTAATCAATGCGAGAACTTTAGTAATTTTGAAGATATCGATATGGATAAGATTTGGACGGATAAGAGTAGACCTTTTGGACAGTTCATATCACAAGAGAGGAATTATCGAAGTAAAGCACTAAAACAAGCCGATGTCATAGCCCTTCTCTATCTATTTAGAAAAGATTTTAATAATACCATGAAAAAGCATTGTATGGATTATTATGAACCCTTGACCACACATGATTCTTCTTTATCCTATATTTTTCATGCTCTCGTTTACAGTGATTTAAGTGACTCAGAAAATGCTTATGATATGTTCGCCAAGAGTATAGGCATAGACATGGAAGAGAAGGGGGCGGCTGAAGGTATTCATATCGCAAATTGTGGAGGGATTTGGCAAGGTTTAATTATGGGATTTGGGGGTATGAAAAATAGTTTTGAATCAGATCAACTTTCATTATCGCCTAGACTGCCTAAGGAAATAGAATACATGTCATTTAAGATTTTCTATAAAGGTTACTGGTACCGTATCTATTGTGACCATAAAAAAACATTAGTTAAAAAAGTGGATTGAAGAATGAGAGATCATTCTTCTTTTGCTAGTTTTATATAAATCTATGTTTGTTTTGGCTACAATAAAGCTATCTTACATAGTAAGTATACTATTAAATGAAAGAAGGATTTGAAAGATGAGTGTATTATGTAAAGCTGACTATGAAGTAAAGATAGCAGAAACTAGGGATGAAAGAATGCAATGGTGGCGAGAAGCTAGGTTTGGTATGTTTGTTCATTATGGATTATACTCAGAGTTAGGTAGAAATGAATGGGTAATGGCTTTAGAAAATTATGATGTAGAACAATACAAGAAATTGGCTAACTCCTTCTGTCCCCGAGAAGAAGCACCAAGAGAATGGGCAAAACTGGCTAAAGAAGCAGGTATGAAGTATATGGTGTTAACAACAAGACATCATGAGGGCTTTAGCCTATGGGATTCCAAAGTGAACCCCTATAATTCTGTTAATTATGGTCCAAAACGAGATATAGTTAAAGAGTTTGTAGAAGCATGCAGGGAATATGATTTAAAGATAGGTTTTTATTCTTCATTAATGGATTGGCAGCATCCGGATGGTGGTCGTTGTGCTTATGACAGCGAAGCTAGAAAGCGTTTTAATGATTATATTAAAGAGCTTAATAGAGAGCTAATGACTCAGTATGGCAAGATAGATATTTTATGGTATGACGTTCCTCGCCCAATGGAATCCCATGAAGGATGGAATTCTTTAGAACTTAATCAAATGGTAAGGGAGCTTCAACCTCATATTATCATTAATAACAGAAGTAAACTAGATGAGGATTTTGGTACACCAGAAGAACATATCACAGCAGAAGATAGAGATTGGGAAGCATGTATGACCTTTAATGGAATAAGCTGGGGATATATTGATTCCGATCAAGTATTACCTTATAGTTATACACCTCAACAGATTATACGTATGATCAGAAAGGTAACTGCTTCAGGCGGTAATCTTTTATTGAATGTGGGTCCAAAACCCGATGGTTCTTTACCAAAAGAAGTAATCGAACCTCTTAATAAAGTTGGGAAGTGGTTAATAGAGAATGGTGAAGCTGTTTATGGTAAAAAAGATAAAGGGAACGATAGAGTTGTCAACGTAAGTGGTGTCTGCCAAGCTATATGCGAGAATAACAAGTGCTACGTATTGAATATAATATGGCCAAAAGATCAACGACTAGTTCTAGCAGGCATAATGGATGCACAACTAAAAACCGTACGTTTATTAAAAGACAGCTCACCTATTGATTTCAAACAAGTTGGTCATCGTATTATTTTAGACTTACCAGTTAAAAATCCTGATGAGAATGTTGGCATACCCGTCTTTGAACTGGAGTTTGATCAGCAGCCTAATTATGCAAGATGCAGTTATTACCCACCATTACATGGAGGTAAAATATATAAGCCTTAGTGACCATGCATATCACCATGATCAAGTTCCATATAATGCTGACGATATTCAGATGGTGAATACCCCATATATTGCTTAAAGGCTTTAGAAAAATGAAATACATTGCTGTAACTTACTTTTTGACCGATTTCCGTTATACTCATAAATGAAGAGCTAAGCATATGCTTAGCTTTTTCCATACGTCGTTGGTTGATGTACTTCATAGGGGATATGCCAACAGCATTCTTAAAAAAACGGATAAAGTGATTGGGATGAAAATGTAACTGTTCTGCTAATTGCTCATTATTTAAATGGGTATGTAAGTTTTTTTCTATGAAGTACAATATAAGAGAGATTTGCTCATCATATTTTACAATTGGAACAGGATGAGGATAATTATTCATACTGCGTGCATTTTTAAAATAAAGTGCTAAGAGTTCTAATAATATAGATTTAGCCATAAGTAAAGAAGTAATATCCTCTTTATGATGGTAACTTAGCATTGTCTTAAATCGATCAGATGTGTGAGAATACTCTTTAACTGGAACAACATATGGAAGGGAAATGAGATCGAATAGATTTTGTTTCCCTACTTTTGCATCAAAATGGCACCAATATTTTAAATAAGTATTCTCATTGAGTGTTCCAAAGGATTGTTGCTTACCTGCTGGTAAGATGGCTATATCACCTGGCTTTGGATAGTACTTTTTTCCTTCTACTTCTATAACACCTTCACCATCACATATAAAGTAAAGTCGATTAAATTCAGGTTGGATATTCTCTTCTTTCCAGGTTATTTTAACTTTTGTGTATGCCATTACTCTTATATTCACATTGGTAGTAGAAAGTAGTTTTTCGTTCACAAAATCACCCTTCAATCCTTGAATATGTATTTTCATAAGTATACCATATCTATCACCTTTAAGTAAGAGAAGTAAACCATGCTGTATATAAATACAACATGGTTTAATAGTTAGCTACTCTGTGCAAACGTGATGGAGTCACTCTTGTTGGGAAAGTGCTTGTTTCATCATATTGAATACAAATTGTTGGGTGGCTGCATCTTCACGAATGCCATAAAAACCTTCTTCACTATAATTAGTATGTAGTCTTCCTTCAGTAAGCAACTGCGAAAGTATTAATCGACCACTGTTTTCTACTAAATCTACTTGTATAACTGGTGTTCGGGTTAGGTTTTTACCACATATAGCAAGTGGCTTAATTTGCATGTCAACTGTAGTATTTTGATATGTTCGCCATTCTTCAGAAAGATTAATTCTGTTAATTGGAGCTTTAGGATTAATAGATATTTTAAGAGCAGGGGCATCTTCTACTAAAAAATGGACCTTTTTTCTTAATTCTTCATCAGCAATTTTACTTTTTCCAATGGAAAAATGATAGTGACCTGCTAGTTCGTAGGCATAGTAATCGCCTCTTTTTAAAAGGGGGACATCTGCACCACGATTACTCCATTTTTCTAAAAAAGCGTCACCATTAGGGCTATTAACTTCCATATCCCATGTTGGAACAATAAGTCCACCTCGTAATCCGTTCCATATCTGGGTTGCCTCAGAATCAAGATAATCCCATAAATAATTTAAGTTTGCAGAGTGAATACAGCTTTCAGGTTCTGGCACTTGCTGAAACTTTATTTGAATATCATGAAAAAGATTAATGTTCTCAATTTCATAAGCCTTTGGTGTATATATACCATCTAGTGCACTTGTATGTCCTGGAAGATACAGTTGTCTAGGTCCAATGCTAAACATGATTATACTACAGCCTTGATTTAATCTTAATTGGAGAAAATCTTTTAAAGATTGATCTTTATTTAATAGATTCCATGTTCTTGAGGAAGTCATGATGAGATCACAATTCTTATCAGTCATATCCCGGACATCAAAACCATGATCTTCTAAGAATAATTTTAGTTCCTGCTCTGAATCATAGACACCAATTATGCTATCTTCTAAGTAAGAATCCGGAGCTGGTGTTAAAGTTCTTATAGTCCATTGGGATACGACAGGTTTATCTACTTTTTTTGGTGGATTAAGTAGAGTACTCTTTATGGTCCAAAGACCATTCTCTTTAGGTAAAGTTATGGTAACATACTTAATGCTACGACTATGAGGTTGAGTAGAAGAAGAAAATTCAATAGTGTTTATAATCTCTTCCATCTTACCATTATCACAAATACTAACTTGAACATGTAATAATTCTTCTTGATCTGTATCGTTAAATAAATGTACTGGTATTTCAAGACTCTGATTGGGGTAGAAATTTCTATCCCATAGGTTTAAACTGCAACTTAGTGGAGAGTAAACCACTGCTAAAGCATCCATGACAGGTTTTGTTTTACCCTTTTGTAAAGGACCCATGAAATGATGATTACCATCTTCTGGACTACCAAGCATGCAAAAGGGTGAGAAACCTGCTGCACCAATTCTTCTCCAATACTCAGCTATTTTCACATTAGCATCTCGATTGATGGCCAATCTTTTCTCCTTTGTATGATTGGGACCTAGGAAACGTAAGAGACTTCCTTTTACTGTCGGGTATAATCCAGGATTACCATTGCCATCTAAGTAGTTACCCCCAAACTCATCAACCATAATAGGGTGAGTAAATTCTTCTGCTGAATCATAGTATAATCCAATATTCTCAAATAAACTCCACCAATATTTATGGATATGAATAACGTCTCGATGGCCAATAACAAGGGGAGGGTAATTTTGTTCTAACTCTTTTAAAGCATCATAGGCTACTTTTAGTTCCATATCGTTGGTCTCATTCCAGGGATGTATAATAGCGATACAAGGGTGCTTCATACATAAATCTAGCCAGTGCCCCCATTGTTCAACTAAGCTCTTTTTGGAACCCTTCATACCATGGAAAAAACTCCATTCGGCCTGAATCAGTAAGCCATATTTATCGCATAAATCCAGAAACTTTTCAGGTGGCATACCTAAATGAAAACGAAGGGTATTGGCACCTAAGTTTTTTAATCTCTTAACAATGTTTTCGCGAAACCAAATTTCATTAAAGGCTAATTCTGAAGCTTCTGGATCACGAAGCCATCGATGCCAAACAACAGTACCTGCTCGTAATGTGATAGGCTTATTATTTAGTAGAAAACCAATACCATCAGTTACAAATTCCTTTAGTCCGATGGTCATAGGATTGTAATCAAGAATAAGATCGTCTAATAGGATGGTTGATTGTAGTTGATAACATATTGGAGATTCAGGACTCCATTGTTTACATTGACCTTTTAGCTGTATTGAAAGTGCATCTTGAGTATTTCTACATGGCTTTAATTCTTCGATAATTAACTCACCATTGTCATCGAATAGTTGAAGCTTAATATAGATGTTTTCTCTACTCAGGTAATTTGAAATGTCGACAAGCTCCCATTGAAGATTTAAGCTATCATTGGATAATGTATAGTGAGGAATCATGCGTTTGATATGTATATGGTTGTAAAAAATGAGCTCAATATCATCCCATAAAAGAGAGGATACATTACTTCGCCATAAGTCTGCATCAGGTATACGTGAAGCATCATCAAGGGGAACTTCATCAAGACCTTTTAATTCAATTTCTAGTTCAATAGTATTGCCTGGAACAAGGGAGGGATGTTTTAGAGAAAGGTTGATGGGTGCCATTCCGCCTTCTGATGTAGCCACAAGGTCCCCGTTAATATAAACTGATGGACAAAAGCGTGCTCCTTTAAGATGTAAATTGGAGTGGGACCAGAGATGAGCTGGCAGTGTTACTTTTTTTCTGAACCAAAGAGGTTCTTTATTAGTTATTTTAGGATCACTAATTAACCCAGGCACCATTGCTGTTTTATTATATTGACGAAGATTACCTACCTCCCATAAGCCGTTGAGGTTAATCTGATATTGGTGATTACTCATGACAGTTCTCCTTTCATAATTGAGGAACAGAATAAAATATGATAATATTAATATATTGATATTCTATAGGATAAACAAATAGCATTTCAATCAAAAGATATTGAAGTGATTATTAAAATATTGAACATAGGTGATAAAATGAGTAATCAGAAATTCCTAATTGTTGACGACTTGCAATTGAAGTTACCTTATTATCTTGTAGGGGTGGGATGTCATTATGAACAACCTTTAAAAAATCGCGTAACAGGTATTCCTTATTTTAATTGGATACAATGTGAACAAGGTAACGGAATTTTAGAAATTGGTGAAGAACAGTATTTTATTAAAGAAGGACAAGGGATCTTCGTTTTTCCTGAAAGACCTGTTAAGTACTATCCTATAACAGATTCTTGGTTAGTAGATTGGGCATGCTTTCAAGGGAGAGAGGTAAAGGTTCTATTGAATAATTGGGGTATCTATGACTGTGGTGTATATACTGTAAAGGAACCTGAGTTGCTACAAAAAATTATGAGAAAGATGCTAGCTGTGACACAGAAAGAGAAACAACAAGGTTATTTAGAATGTTCACTTTTGGTATATCAATTGTTGTTAACATTATGCAAAAATATTATACCATGGGAAAAATCCGATGCTGATAGGAGGAGGTTAAAACCTGTTATGACTTATATTAAACGTAATTACTCCAACATCATTACTCTACAGAATTTAGCAGATCAGCTTGGTGTATCTCCAGAATATATTTGCAAAATCTTTAAAAAGCATTATAATAAACGACCGATGGTTGTTGTAGCTGAATATCGAATAGCTAAAAGTAAAGAATTACTTGTGAATAATCCTAAAATGACTATAAAAGATATTGCCTTACAAGTAGGCTATGATAACTTTAGTTATTTTTGCATGATTTTTAAGAAACATGAAGGAATGAGTCCCACTGAATATAGAAAGCTTTATGATATATTAAGATAATAATCAATTTATGTAGCTTGTTTAAACTCTTTTATTATCCATAGAGATATGGTAATATTAGGCATGATGAAAGTAATGATCTCATATTCTGGTTAATTTTAAATGACTATAGATAAGGATGATATAAGTGGCAGTTTACAGCAAGATTAAAGAATATCAAACAAAAGCACATATGGGTATGATTGATGTAAGTCAAGATTTTCAAGATGTAGTGATGGAAGCATCACGGGAAAAGGGCATACAAAATGGGACGATAACTGGTTTTACTACAGGAGGGGTAGCTGGTTTGACGACTCTCGAGTTTGAGCCTGGTATTGTTAAACATGATCTTAAGAAAGCGATGGATATATTTTCACCTTATGAGGATGAAACAGGTCGTGTTATTCACTATAAACATCATGAAACTTGGCATGATGACAATGGTTCAAGTCATATTAAGGCAGCATTATTATCCCCCTTCATCACAATTCCTATCATTGATGGAAAGATAACCTTAGGTCCATGGCAAAACCTTACGTTGATAGAATGTGATACAAGAGACCGATTGAGAGAGATTGTATTCACAGTTATGGGTGAATAGCATCTTTCAACCTGCAGAAAATGGCATCAAAAGTCGGAAGTCTGAAGTACATCCATGGTACTCTTTTAATGTAAGAAAGGAGAGGTAGCTTATGGATTGGTTACAAAAAATGAATGGAGCAATTGATTATATCGAGAAGCATCTTATAGATGATTTGGACTATGAAGAGGTAGCAAAAATAGCCTGTTGCTCGGTGTACCACTTTCAACGAATGTTCTCCTTTATCGTTGACATACCTTTATCTGAGTATGTTAGACGGAGACGACTGACCCTTGCAGCTTTAGAAATACAAAATAGTCCTATTAAGATTATTGACTTAGCTATTAAATATGGTTATGATTCACCAGACGCTTTTACAAGGGCATTTAAACAAATTCATGGAGTTACACCTACATTAGCGCGCAATATGGGTGTTGAGCTCAAAGCTTATCCTCGCTTATCCTTTCATATTTCAATAAAAGGAGATGTAGAGATGAACTACAGAATTGAAGACAAGGAAAGCTATAAGGTATTTGGTAAGAGTATTACTATAGGGTTAAATGATAACCCCTACGAAGTTATTCCAAAACTTTGGAATGATTTAAGAGTAGACGGAAGCTATGAAGAATTATGTGAGATAGCAGGATTTGAGCCCTATAAGAATACATTTTTAGAATCCACATTATATGACTTTGATGATGATACCTATAAGAACAAATATATGATTAATACATTATTACCACCGAAAACTCATGTACCTAAAGAATTCGATGTATTAACCATACCTGCTGCTAAATGGGTAGTATTTTCCGATAGCTATGAAAGAATTGAGGATACTACTGAAGTTATTCAAAAGATATGGAAGAGAATTTTCACTGAATGGTTTCCAACCTCTGATTATGAAGTAGCGGAAGGACCTCAACTAGAAGTCTATCCTAAAGGTAGTGTTGAAGTATGGATACCTATAATTGAAAAGTAAAAACGATCATGGTTAATTGTATAAAAGGTCTCTTGGAGTAAGAGACCTTTTGCTATACTTTATTTTAATTGGAATAGATGACGAAGGCATCGTAGCCAGCCTTCTCAAGATTACCTTCTTGCTTATCAGCATTAGCCTTATTTTTAAATGAGCCTGAGATTACTCGATAATAATCCCCAGAATGAAGAACATAACTATCAAATCCTGCTGCTTTTAAAAGATCTTTTTGTTTATTAGCATTTGTCATATTGCTGAATGAACCACAAATGACATGATAAAATTTTGATGTACCTGATGAAGTTGGTGTGATATTTGCTTCTTTATTTTTCTCATCGTCTAATTCTTTAGCTAACTCATCAAGTTCATTCTTTAAGTTATCAATTTCTTTATCTTTATGAGTAATTTCTGTCTCCAGTTCATCAATTTTCTCTTTAGCTTTTTCATTTTCAGCTTCAAGGATATTGACTGCTTCAGTAGCCTCAGATGAAGGTTCTTCTGTTGGCGTTTCAGTCACTTCATTTTCTTCTACTGGTAGTGTAGCATCTCCAGTTTCTTCTTTAGGTGAGCAACCTACGAATAAAAAAGTGATTATTATCAATGCGAGTAGTTTTTTCATTTAAATTTCCTCCTTGGTGTATATATGTAAAATTCCAACATCACACTTAGAATATCATATTTATTGAATATTGGGAAGAGGGAGTGCTATAAAGGTTTAATAAAGGGGTACAAAATACCAAAAAGGGATAAAAAGGGTTGAAAATTCCTGAAAGTTGTGCTATGATGGATTTAAGTAAAAAAGGAGATGAAATGATGGAAAATAAATTTTATACGGTTGACGAGGTAGCTGAGATTCTTAACATACACTCAAAAACAGTCCGTAAGTATATACGGGAAGGTAAATTGAAGGCTACAAAAGTAGGCAAACAATGGAGGATTACCGGACATGATTTAAGTATTCTTGTTGAAGGTGAAAATAATATTATGCCAAAAGATGAAATAACAATGCATACTTCTGATTTACAGGTAATATCAGGTCAAAATGCTAGTAAAGCATCAGTCTCTACGGTAATAGATATTCAGGTCAGTAATCAAGATGAAATTGATAGAATATCAAATACCTTGTTAGCAGTCATGAATTCAAAAGATCCTCAATACGGTCATTCAACCATTAATATTCAATTTATTGAAAAATCAGGGAAGCTACGAGTAATGCTATGGGGGACTATTTACTTTACTGAAGCTTTACTTAGCAGCATAGCTGTTTTGATTGAAGAAAACAATGGATAAATGGAGGTGTTTAGCATGAATAATAACTCGATTTATAAATCGGATACTGGTAAAGAATCAATAATTAATCATTACGAAAATATTATTAGGAATTGGCCAGTAAGCCATGAGAGAATCACTCTAGCTACTCAATATGGAAAAACTTTTATAATAGCTAGTGGTTCAAATGAAAAGCAACCAATGATCTTACTTCACGGTTCATCAACAAACTCTGCTATGTGGATGGGAGATATAGAAAAGTTGAGTAAGGATTATAGAGTCTATGCTGTGGATATTATTGGTGAACCAGGTTTGAGTGATGAAACACGTCCTGATATGTCTGGTGATCATTATGGTATATGGCTGGATGAAGTTATAGAATCCTTAAACATTGATAGAGCAATAGTGATCGGTAATTCTTTAGGTGGTTGGATGGCTTTACAATACGCAACCTATCATCCTGAAAAAGTTGAAAAACTCATTTTATTAGCTACATCAGGTATATCACCAGCAAAAATATCTTTTTTAATTAAAATAATGCCATTGATGTTGTTGGGTCGTAAGGGAATTGATAGAATCAATAAAATAGTGTATGGAAATGAGGAGGTACCCGAAGAGGCTGTAGAGTTTGGTAATCTTATTTTGCAGCATTATATTCCACGGATGGGTTCTTTACCAGTACTAACAGATGAAGAACTTTCAAGATTAGTTATGCCTACCTTATACATGGGAGGGGAAAAGGATGCGTTACTTCCATCTAAAAAAATCGCTGATAGATTATCTCGATTACTGCCAGAGTCAAAAACAGTAATCATAAAAAATACAGGACACGTCTTATTGGATATAGTTGATTCCATACTAGTGTTTATTAAATAATAGTAAGTTAATTCTTTTTTTTCTGGATATATTGTTATATACTGAAACTATAAACAAAAAACAGAGGATAAGGGGGAGAATATTTGATGGTTGAATGGTTTGATAAGTATATGAAGGAACAACTACGAATTCAATATCAAGATGAAGTTATATCAGATGGAAAAAATGAAATTGATTTTTCAATTTTTGATAGTGCGTTAAACAAGTATAGTGAAAGTGACTTTGAAAGATTAGATAGGCTTATTTTTGAGAGAGACATTGAAAACATTCAGAATAGTATTCAAGATGGCGATTTAACATGCGAAGAAGTAGTACTTTACTATATTAATAGGATAAAGAAGTATGACTCCTACTATAATTCTGTCATGAAAATAAATCCTAAAGCTTTGGAAATAGCTCGATACCAGGATGAGAGGTTAAAGAATAATGAAAAACTTGGTGATTTATCTGGTACAGTTGTCTTGATTAAAGATAATATTGCTGAGCAGAATATGACTACTTCTGCTGGTGCTTATGCATTAAAGGATTTAACTACCAAGAGGGACGCTTTTATTATCGAAAAGATAAAAAAAGAAGACGCTATCATATTAGGAAAAGCAAATCTAAGTGAATGGGCTAACTTCATGTCAGACCCATCATCAAATGGGTTTTCTGTTTTGGGAGGGCAAACAAAAAATGCCTATGGTATGTTTGATGCTGGAGGTTCAAGTTCAGGTTCAGCAGTAGCAGTTGCGATGAATTTTTCCATGATTGCTCTTGGTTCAGAGACATGTGGTTCTATAGTTTATCCAAGTTCACAAAATGATGTTGTTGGATTGAAACCAACAGTTGGGTTATTGAGCAGAGATTTAATCATACCTATAACAGAGGCACAAGATACGGCAGGTATTATGGGGAAGTCTGTAAAAGATGTAGCTAAAGTGTTTCGATATGCTATAGGATATGATAACAAAGATTCATTAGGAATGAATGCAGCTAATTTTGATATGGAGCAGTTTAAAAGGAACTTAGATAAGGATTACTTAGTAGGGAAACGTATTGGAATTGTTCCATCGGAAATTGTATCTTCAGCTACTAAACAATTAAAAAATGAACTCATTAGCTGTGGGGCAGATGTCGTTGAAATTGAGATAAACCATCCAAAAGCTGATAGGATGTCAGTTTATAATTATGGAATGATCAATGATGTTGCAGCTTTATTAAACAATAAAGATGTCAATACAAAGTTTAAGTCCTTAAAAGAAATCATTAATTTTAATAAAGAAAATCCACATTTACATATGCCCTATGGGCAAGCCTTGTTAGAAGGAGCATTATCAAGTGATCTATCTGAAGATGAATATAAGGAAATTGTGGAGAAGAATCGAGAACTTACTAGTAAGGAAATTGATAAAACTTTAGAAGAGAACGACATAATTGCTATAGCTTCTTTTAGTAATGAATTATCAGATCTCTTTGCAGTGGCAACTTATCCAGCTTTAACAATACCGGGAGCATTTAGAGAAAATAATGAGCCACTTGGTGTCACTTTTGTCGGTACTCTCAATAACGATTATAAGTTGATTGAAATAGGTTATGCTTATGAAAGTTATACAAATCATAGAATGGTGCCAATGGCAAGGGAATAAATAGAATACAGAAATAATGAAGTAGAACTTGACTGAAACGAGTGTGACCTAATAAGGAATCATACTCGTTTCTTGTGCTTTTAAGTATAGAAAATGTGTCCGTTTTTTACAATACTGGCTGTTTGTATTGTGATAGGATAAGAGATAAAGATTATGGCGTTAAAAAAAGAGTCTGGAAAGGGAAGGTATATGAAATTATCATTTGAAGACTATCAAGAAATTAGATCATGGATGTACAGAAATGCTAGGCAAATTGATTTAACGAGGTGGCAGTATTGCTTTGAAAAAGGAAGTAAAGAAGCTGTTTTATCTGCCCTTTCATTCTACCAAAATGATGATGGTGGATTCGGCCATGGCCTTGAAGCTGATAGTTGGAATCCGAATTCGTCACCTTACACAACCTTAAGAGCAATTACTATTTTAAAGGAGATAGAATTTACAGATGTACATCATCCAATTATTAAGGGCATATTAAAATTCCTAGAAAGTGGTACCTTTCGTTCTGAAAATGGATGGTATTTCAATATTCCGTCTAATGATGGCTATGCCCATGCTCCATGGTGGACATTCAATATGGAAGCGAATGCGGTAGAGGGAATAGGGGTTACTGCTGAAATAGCGGCTTTTGTTTTTAGATACGCAGATAAAGATTCAGAACTGTATAAAAAGGCTCTAACCTATACCGATATAATCATCAATAAGCTTGGTAAATCAGAAGAGTATGGGGACATGGGTATTAGGGGATATTGTGTATTGCTTGATGATATTCAACAAGCTAATTTAACATGGCGATTTGACTGTAAGTTTCTTAAAGAAACTTTATCGAAGCTGATACATGATTCCATTGAGGTGGATACAACAAAATGGGTTAACTACACTGTAACCCCTTCTCAATATATTACATCTCCAGAAAGTATTTTTTATAAGGGGAATGAGGAAATTATGTCAAGGGAACTTGATTACTTAATTGAGACAAGACCACAAAAAGGAGTATGGGATATAACATGGAGTTGGTTTGAAAACAATGCTAAATATGCAAAGGAGTTTGCTATAAGTCAAAATTGGTGGAAAGCTTATATTACCATAGATAAAATTAATTTATTAAGAAATTTTGATAGGTTAGATGAACAAATAATCTAAGGTTATTATTAAATAAATGATTATCCATAAAGCATAAAGAGGTGTTCTAAAATGGGATTAAAATTTGATGCATTTGGTATTTTTGTTATAGATCTAAAAGTAATGGTTGAGTTTTATAGGGACGTACTTGGGGTTGAAATTGATTGGGATGGTAGTGGTCCCTTTGCAGAATTTAAGCATGAAGGAATCAGATTTATGATGTATGAAAGAAAAGAGTTGAAGGATTATTTGGGAAAAGAGGTTTCATATCCAAAGGGTACCAATGGAACATTTGAATTAGCCATTGATTTACCTAAGTTTTCGGATGTGGACAAAGAATACGAAAGAGTCGTTTCACTGGGTGCTGTACCAGTTTTTCCACCTAGGTCTGAACCTTGGGGTATGAGGTCATCCTTTGTTCAAGATCCAGATGGTAATTTAATAGAGATTGGCTCATGGGGAAAAGGAGAGAGTGAAAAATGATTATTACACCTAATCTGCATTTTAACGGCGTATGTAAAAAAGCATTAGCACTATATGAGACAGCCTTTGATGGAAAGATAACACAGCTCTTTCAGTATAGTGATGCAGACCCTTCTGACTATAACATTGATCAGCTAACTGAAAGTGAAAAGGAGCAGGTGTACCATGCCGAAATGATGATTGGAAATCAACGCTTTTTCTTTTCTGATTCTTTTGACTCTGTACCATATGGTCAAACCATATCCATCGTCATTACATTTGATAGCGGGGATGAGGTTAAGAAAGCATATGATGTATTATCTAAAGAAGGGGAAGTTCTGCAACAGCTTATAGAAACTACTTATAGTGGGTGTTTTACCTCTATTATTGATAGATTTGGTATCAGATGGGAATTAATGACTGAAAATAGCCGTTCATAAGATAATTTTTTGAGTAATTACTGTGGAGAAGGGAGTTAATGATATGGCAAAGACAGCTTATGAGATTCAAAAAGAAAGAATCAAAGAAATTGAAGAGGAAGCGGATTTATTATTAGAAAAATGTGATGTCGTAACCCTTACTTCAATTAATGAAAAGGGTTATCCAAGAACGTGTGCAATCAATAAAATCAAAGCAAATGGTTTTAAAGAGATTTATTTCTTTACTTCAAAAAGATCACATATTAATGGGAAAGCCACACATTTTCAGAATAATTCTAAAGCCAGTGTCTGCTACTATTTGGATGGTAATAGCGTTACACTTATTGGTAATGTTGATATAGTAGAAGATAAGGAAGTTAAAAAAACTTTCGATGACTATTGTGATAGGAATTTCTTTAAAAACGGCGTGGAAGATCCTAAATGCTTTTTATTAAAATTCAAAACCATAGAAGCAACATTCTGGATTGAAGGTAAGTTTAGAACTTGTAAGTATAAAACAAAATAAAGTGGTATAAATGAAATGACAGATGTTAAATAACAAGATAGATCGTCTAGAAAAGAAGGAGGTTGATAGTATATGAATACATATTCAATCTGTGGGATAAATTGTACCAAATGTGAGTATAAAGAGAAATGTGGTTGCAAGGGATGTAGAGAAAGTAAAGGAATTATGTTTTGGGGAGAATGCAAACTGGCTAAGTGTGCTATAGAGAAAAAATTAGATCACTGTGGTCTTTGTTCTAATTTTCCTTGTGATGATTTAAAGGCATTTGCCTATGATGAGGGTGAAGGTGATAATGGTGAAAGAATTGAAAATTTAAGAAAATTAATAGCTAACTAAAAGAGCAAAGTCATCAATTTATTTGATGGCTTTTATGTTGTCCAAATTTTGTTGATGATATAAATAAACCAGTTTATAATGTAATAGAATGTGTATTGAAGATGATTAGAGGGAAGTGGATTGTATTGGAGATTAAGGTATTGGTTGCAGATGATGATCCCTACATTATTAAATTAATGGTGGATATTTTAAAAAAACAAGGATACCAATCATTTGTTGCAGAAAATGGTGAAGAAGCCATTGATATATTTTTTGAGAATAGTGATATAGATTTAGTGATTTTAGATGTAATGATGCCAATATTTAATGGTTGGGATGTTTTAAAAGTAATAAGAGAAGACTCAGATGTTCCAATTATCATGTTGACTGCGCTAGGTGATGAAATTAATGAGGTCAAAGGATTCAGTCATGGAGCTGATGATTATATAGGTAAACCGTTTTCCTATAAAGTTTTTGTAGCAAGGTTAGAAGCCTTATTAAGAAAAACTAAAAAAAGACAACTTGAAAGGATTACATTAGAGAACCTTGTCATTGATCAGGAAAGCAGAAGAGCTTATATCGGAGAAGAAGATTGTAAGTTAAATCGCAAAGAATTTAACTTATTAATGTATTTATACATCAATCGTAATCGGGTTATGACGAGAGACCAACTCATCACTCAGATATGGGGATATGACTTTGATGGTAACCCAAGAACTCTTGATACCCATATAAAGACATTGCGTTATAAACTAGGAGACTACGGGCAACTTATTAAGACTTTAAGAGGGACAGGCTATATGTTTGAAGGAGGTAGTGTGTGATGAAAAAACTATCTACCAGACTATTTATCATATTTTTCGTGTTAATGGCAGTATTTACTTTATGTAATGTATTATTAAATGAGCTATTTCTTGAAGATTATTTTATATTCAAAAATAAAAAATATCTTCTATCAGAGAAGATTCAAATAGAAAAGTTCCTCAATCAAAAGGAAGATTTCTCACAATATATAGTTGAGTTAGATAGAGATGAGGGTATTAGTACTCTTGTTGTAGATAAAGATTTGCAAATGCTAAAAAGTTCAAATCCTATGAATCCAAAGGATAAAAGTGGTATCCCAGCTGAATTAGAAGAGATAATTAAAGAGCTAAAGGACAATGCTGACCAGGAATACATCTATGATGCAGTAACAGCAATGAATTCTTCTAAATATATTGTACTTGTAACAAAAATATCTAAGGATCAATACCTTATGATTAGCAAATCAATGAAGGAGCTTAGTTATAATGCTAGTATTGCTAATGAGTTCTTTATGTATATAGGGATTTTATTATTACTTATTGGCAGTATAGTGATGAAATTATATTCAAAAAGGTTAACCCAACCTGTTCAAGAAATCAGGGATATCGCAATGGATATAGCTGAGCTTAATTTCTCAAGACGAGTTGAAGTTCTATCGAAAGATGAGCTGGGAAGTCTATCAGAGAGTATTAATATAATGGCCGACCGCTTAGATGATGCCATAGTTCGATTAAATGAAAATTTAGATAAACGAAAACAACTACTTAGAGATATAACTCATGAGCTTAAAACACCAATTGGTGTGATTCTAGGATATGTGGAAGCCTTAAAATACGGAGTATCCAGTGATAGCGATGAATATTACAACATTATCATATCCGAGTGTAATCGAATGGATAGGATGGTAAAAGAGCTTCTCAATCAATCGGTATTAGAATCTGGGAGTGTACAGTTGCGTCAAGAAGAAATAGACATGAAAGTACTTATAAAATCTATTATGGAAAGATTCCATAAGGAGTTAAAGGGGAAAAGGATTGGGGTTACTTCTCAGTATGCCTATCAAAATAACATAGTTGCGGATCAGTATTTAATAGATCGAGTCATTACTAATTTTATAGTCAATGCAATACGGCATACCTCTAAAAATGGTAAAATTGAAATTTCCTTTAATGAACTTAACGAAATGTTTGAGATAGGGGTATTTAATACAGGAAGCTTTATCCCAGAGGAAGAGATTGATAGGGTTTGGGATGCCTTTTATAAAGTTGATAAAGCACGTAAACGAAATTCAGCAGGACAAGGAATAGGGTTATCTATTGTAAAAAGTATAGTAGAACTTCATGATGGTATATGTTTTGTGGAAAATTTAAATAATGGGGTTCGATTTGTTATTCGTCTACCCAAAATTTCACATTAATTTCACATTAGGGGGTTATGATAGATGCATATTAAATAACTACCTAAGGAAGGTGAAAATATGAAGAAATTTAAAGGTCTTATTGGATTGATACTTATTTGTAGCCTTATCATTAGTGGCTGTGGAAACTTTTCAGAGGCGAAAAATCCACCACCGCCTCGACCAAACGATCAACAAACCAAGGAGCAGCAGCCAAAGAATCAACAACCTGAGGGTCAATCTCAAGAAGATAAAGGGAATGAAGGAATGAAGTATTCTGTAGATCAAGCTATAAGTGATAATGCTCAGCTTACTACAATCGCATTTTCAGGGCTAGCATTCTTAACAGGTAGTGCAGGTGCCGATTCTTTTATACCACCTGGGAAAGTTGCCGATTTTTTTGGATTTCAATATATGAGGGATGTTGATGTTGCCGGCTACGGTCACAATACAACTTTCTTAACGAAGGCAGCTAATAATATTTTTTATATCTTAAATGATGAGCAAAAGCAGAAGCTTGTAGACTTAGCCATGGAACAATCCATGTTGTATGAAGACTTCGCTTATAATCGTTTCCCATTGATGGAAGCTTTTCGTAGAAACTTAGAAGGGGATTTACCGGATGGAGCTTCTGAGCTAGATCAAGAAGCAGTTGCTCTTTATACCTCATCTCTTTATAAATATGATGCAGAACTATCATACGAAAGGGCTATGGTTTTAGGTGAAATCGTTCAATCCTTTACAGATGAGCAAATTGAATATTTAAGTAAAATGGAATTCAATGATTCATCGACCTGGAATGAAGTTGGTGAAGATGATAAGTTAAAGAAAAGCATGACAAATGTAGAGTTTGTAGCAGTGATGACCTATGCAAGTGAATTGTTTTCATGGTATAAAGGGAATATTGAGGCAGATGTGTATTTTTGCCCTGAACGCCATGGAACATACTTTGGTGGATTTTATATGAAAGATTATCCTGCAATGAATAATCCAGATTATTTCATCAGTACATCTGTAACTGGAGATAGTGGAAAAGAATTTTTAAATATATTGAATGATGAGCAAAGAGTATTAATTACTAGTATTATAGATGAACAAAAGAATGCATTAGAAGAAATAGTTCAAATAAGACAGGAAGTATCTAATGAGTTACGCAAGGCGATGACAGAAGATAGTGTGGATCAAGAGAAGGTTTATACACTTATTAAACGTTATGGTGAGTTGGACGGCTGGATGTCATCATTGTATGCATCACGATTTGCTGAGGTTAATCGCACACTTACAGAAGAACAAAGAGCTGCTCTTCTTGAATTAAGAAATCTTGATGTAGTTCCAGATGGTGCTTATCGCTATTCTACTCCTGTAGAAATGCCTGAAATACCTAATATGGATTATCTATTTGGAATTGGAGAAATGCCAGAAAGTGCTGGTAAATTATCCTCAATTGATAAGTTCATTGAGACTGAAAAGAGAAAATAAATAGAGTGGATTGATGAGATAAGAAGTAATGTTTTCAAAAACATTGCTTCTTTTTTTGCAAGATGAAAGTATTGTGTTTTGCTTTTAATCCATTTCGCCACACGTAATGATCAAGCAAGGAGGCATATTTTCCTCTTTCAGTTTAAATATGAGTTAGTCACGCTTAGTAAAATTATTTTGACATGACTTACAATTTGTAGTATGATAAAAACAAGAAACCGACATCGTGTCGGTATGGAGGTGATGATAATGGGTTTAAGAGAAAAAATTGTGGAAGCATCTTATGAACTGTTTGCCAGCAAAGGATATGAGGAAACAACTGTCTCAGATATTATAAAGTTAGCAGGGAGTTCGCGGGGAGGCTTTTACCATCACTTTAATTCTAAAGAAGAGATACTGGAAGCCATTACAGATGACTATATTGAAGAATTTTCAGAACGTTATAATAGAATTATGGATGAACATGTAGGTTCATCAACAGAATTATTTAATAGAGTTTTTACTATGTTCCACGAATACAAAGTTGGTCAGATGAAAGATTGGTCAAAACTTTATAATCTTTTCTCTTTCAAAGGAAGTCACGTTATTATCTTAAAGATTGCTAGAGATTTTGAAGATCTGATGACTAAGATCTATTCAAAGATTATCAAAGATGGTTGTGAAAAAGGTGAATTTACCAGTCAATATCCAAAAGCACTTGCTGGACTCTGGACGAGAGAAATGTTACAAATCAATCGATTAGCTAGGAAAGAATATATCAAAAAAGAAACAGAAGTGGATGAAGCTTTTATGCTTGGTCTAGAGTTTACTGAGAATTTAATTAATAGAGAATTAGGATTAGTTGATCAGGTTATTCAAATAAAGTCAGTTGTCTTAGCTTATATTGATCATATGAAAAAGCAAATAGCTTTGAAGGAGATGGTGAAATGATCAAATGGTTTAGTGATATCAAGGAAACAGACTTTGAATTAGTTGGTGGTAAAGGCCATAATTTAAGTAAAATGTATAATTGCGGGTTGAAAGTACCAAATGGTTTTGTTATCACATCAAAAGCATATGATGTTTATATCAAAGACAATGATTTAACACCTATTATTGAAGGAATTCTTAAGCAACATATAAGTAGCTTAGAAAAATCAAATAGGATAAAAGCATTGTTTATTAAAGAAAACGTATCGAAGAAGTTGGTTGGAGAGATAAAAGAAGCCTTCATACACATATCGAGTGGTAGAGTTGCAGTTCGAAGCAGTTCAACTGTTGAAGATTTGCCGGGAATGAGTTTTGCAGGACAATACAGTAGTTATTTAAATGTTACTCAAGATGATTTAATTGAAAAAGTTATAAGATGTTGGCAATCACTTTGGAATCAGCGTGCTATTGACTATCGAAAGAAATACGATGTAACAACTGAGTTTTCTCATGGGGTTGTTGTTCAAGAAATGATTGAAGCTAAGGTAGCAGGCGTTATTTTCACAGCTAATCCTGTATCTGGTGTTCGATCTCAGATATTGGTCAATGCCGCTTATGGTCTAGGCGAATCCATTGTTAGTGGAGAAGTTAATCCCGATCAATATACCTTAGATCATCATAGTGGTACTGTACTAAAGGAAGAGATTTCTAAGAAAGAAGTACTGTGTCAATATGCTAAGGAAGGGATTGAATACGTGGCCGTTGAACCACAAGAACAAGAAAGGGGTTCTCTAAAGCCTAATCATATCAAGGAGATTGTAAAGGAAGCTGGGAAAGTACAGAACTTCTTTGGGTGTCCTCAGGATATGGAATTTGCAATCGATCAAAAAAATAATCTCTATATACTTCAGTCGAGAGGCATTACCACCTTATTCCCAATAGATAGCTTTGACCAGGATGGGAAGCTAAGAGCTTATTTAGCAGCCAGTTCGGTATTGCTAGGGATGAAAGAGGCTTTTACACCTTTGGGTGCAGATTTATATGGGGGTATGTTCCCAATGGTGCTTAATGTCATGTTAAAGCGTAAGAAACCGATATCAGATAATTTTGTGAAATACGCTGGTGGTAGAATTTATGTAGATATCACTTATCTTATGGCAAGTAGACTGGTTGCTAAACAGTTTGGTAATGCCTTTTCAGGAAGTGATTTACCTCTTAAAGATACAATGGATCACGTCATTAAAATGCATGGTAAGACCTTTAGGCATCAAGGGATTAGGTTTAAAATACCATGGGGAATCTTTAAGTATGGTTTTGGTATGATGGAAAACTATAAGATAGCTCGTAAGGTAGCTCCTGATGACAGATACCAAGCCATAAGAAATCTAGGTAAAGAATTTTACCAAGATATTCTTAATGAAGCTGAGCAATTGAATACAGTTGAAGAAAAAATAAAGTTCTGTGAAGATTCCATGCTTAAGGTCTTTAAATTAACTCAAAATCAAGCCTTGTACTGTGTTGAAGTCAATAACTACTCCAAAATAGAAAAAAGTCTTAAAAAGATATTTGGAGATCAATACAACTTAGATATACTCACTTATGCTTTACCTGAATGTATTACAGTTGAACTTGGGCTAGAGCTTAATAAAATGGCTAAGTACTTTGACGAAAAGGGTTTGGAGCCGACTGCTGATGATCCTATGATGAAAGCTTTCCTTAAGAAGTTTGGGCATAGAAGTACTGTAGAGCTTGATTTTGGCTATAAGCGATGGCATGAAGATCCAAAATATCTATTCAATCAAATGAGGTCTTATATGGTAGATAAGATGTATGATAGAAATATTGCAGAGGTTAAGGAAAAAGCTAAAGAAGCTCGTGATTTCATTGAACAAATATTCGAAGAAGTCAAAGTGAAGAAAGGAATTAGAAAAGCTAAGAAGTTAAGAGATATGATCATTGATTATCGAAGAGCAGCGGGGATGAGGGAATATCCAAAATTTAACATTGTTCAGTCTTTAGATCTATCGAGAAAAGTTATGTTAGGTGTTGGTAAGTCCTATCAGCAACAAGGGCTATTAGATGACCCAGAAGATATTTTCTTCCTAACTAAGAAGGATATTTTAAGTGGTAAACTATCTAAAGAGACTGTTCGTAAAAATAGAGAACTCTATAATAAAGAAATGACAAGAAACAGTGTTCCTAGAATTGTTCTTAATACTGGAGAAACACACTATTCAGCGCACAAATTTGATCCTAAGAGTAAAGTTTTACAAGGCATATCCTTATCAGCCGGTGTTTACGAAGGGCGTGTCCGTGTTGTATTTGATCCCAATTCATCTGAACTTCAAGAAGGAGAAATCCTTGTAACAGAAAGTACCAATCCGGCATGGACGCCGCTGTTTATGGCAGCTAAAGGTCTAATTATGGAATATGGTGGACCTCTCAGTCATGGTGGTATTGTTGCTAGAGAATATGGAATACCAGCAGTAGTTGGTATTCCATCTGTTAAAGATTTATTAATGGATGGTCAGTTGGTAAGAGTCAATGGTGAAACAGGTACAGTGGAGATACTTGATGAATAAGTGACTGTTTATAGAGTTAATAAAAGCGGATAAAACCACTATACAAGATGGCTTTATCCGCTATTTCATTATTCAGGTTGACTTTGTTCATTCAACAGTGCGTCTTTAAAGTCCTTTAAATCACTAGTCATTTTATTGTTTTCATCAAATAACTGACCATCATCTTCTAATTCCTTAGCCAATAATAATGTTATAAAAGCTTCTAATGGATTGATGTTACCAGCACCATCTCCACCACCCATATTGACTAGTGTATTCGGCATAATTTGAATTTTACCGTTTTCAATTGCTGCGGTATATTTTGTTACGATATCTTGTAACACTTGATACTTTGGACCGCCATATGCTTTTACTTGTTCATTGATTGCAACAGCTTTACCAATACCCATTTTAGCTTCTTTTTCTGCTTCAGCATTAGCTAAAGTTTTAATGGTTTCTGCGTCATGTAAGGATCTTTGATAAGCAGCTTTACCAGCATTATTTTGGACTTCGATATTGATTTCAGATTGAGTTAATTCTTTTTGTTGTTCCGCTTTCGATTGGGCTTCTTTTAATTCCCGTTCCTTAACAGCTGCTTTTTCTTGCTGATTATAGGTTTCGATTTGCTCCATTGCAACTTGTCGATCTCGTAATTGTCCAAGTATAACTTCAATTTTATTATCCTTCTTGGATGAAGATGGGGTGCCAATCAGCACTTCTTCAAGCTCGATGTTATAGTGTTCAAACTTAATCTTCATCTCTGTGGAGGCGAGTTCTTGAATATCACTTCGTTCTTGTAAGAGTTCTATAAGTGTTTTACTTTGACCTATATTCTTAAAGTAAGCAGATACCATTGGGTCTAGGGTTTGGTCCACTAACATTTTAATGTCACCAAAACGTTGGATAACATAAGGCGCTTTGCGATAGTCAATATGTAGTACAACTGATAATGGAAGAGTGGGTTCAAATGCATCCTTCGTAATGAGATTAACTTCTTTCAAATTGGAATCGTATAGATGTTCACCACCTTCATTAGATATCCATTTAAGAATAATATTTGTAGTTGGGACTTCAACTATCTTGCCTGCGTAAGTATTGAAAGCATATTTACCTGGTGTTAATGCATCTTTCCATACACCTCTAAAGCCTTTTTTAACGAGTTCACCATGTTTGTATTCTGCACCAGAAGCATCTTCACCTCGCTCACCTGTATAAGATATTACAACACCTACACTACCAACTGGAATGATGGTTTTAGGGATCAGCTCAACGGTAGCAAACATACGATTAATAAAGTAGGTACCTTCTGTGAGAACTTGATACTGTCTTCCGCGATAACCACCAGCAGCTAGGAATCTTTCAATATCTTGAAAGTTATTATGATAAGTCAAACGATTGGAACTATCATCACCGACTGTTGGTGCAACAATATGCTCTTGTGAAAGCGAAGGACCATCATGGACTGTTACAATCCCTAGTAAATCGTCTATACCTTTTATTATGACTGGAGTAAAGCCATTCCTTTGATGTATTTTTTCTGACATCGTTTGTATTGTTGCTGAGTCTCCTTTTTCTAATGGTAGGCTATAGATTTTATCTTTCGTAATGATCACAAACTGAGCTAGATTAAAAGCGTATGTTCCTTCACGAAGGATAGAACGCTGAATACCTTTTTGGCCTCTATTATTCAAGAACTCTACTACATCTTGAAAGTTATTACACTCAGCAACAACTCTTCCTAATGTTTGAGTTTCAGGTAGTGCTTCACCATCTCTAGCAAAAACATAAGCAATTTCCCCCTGAGGTATTGTTACTAGTGGACAGATATGTACTCTGTACATAAGTGGTGATAGTATATGAATACCTCCACGTAGCACATTGGGCTGATACCCAGCCTCTTTATTGAGGGCTATGATTCTTTCGGATAAAGAACCATTTATAGACCACCATTTTTCTACAACAGCAACTTTGTTATTGGGTATAATACGAAAACCTATGAGCCAAATGAGTATAACGACTCCTAAAAGAATACCTACACCTATAATAATGCTTGACATACGACCCCTTCTTTCTAAATAGTTGTTATTGGCACAAGCATACTAGCTTATCATGCTCTTTTAGAGCATTGATGTACATTTATACATGCCCGGTTATTTTAATAGGTTGCATTGTTTAATACTTATGCAACATGACATAACTTATAACAACGCTTAGAAAGAAACGTTAAACCTTTTTAGGTGAGAGAAATATCTCCTGGTAACAGAAAAACTCTAGGAGTACCTAGAGTTATGGATAGACTTCCAGAATAACAGGCGTACTCTCTTTCAATGCTGACGAGGTTAGCTGTCGGGCTCGGACTGAAAGAGTGTCCTATCCAAATGGAATTCGCCCCAAAAAGGTGGGTCCCCCGCTTCTTTCGAATTAAGCATATGCTGTTATAAAGTGAAAAATATATTTTCACTTTGTGGCTATGACTTCTTTCTAGCAAGTAGACTAAGTCAAGTCACAAATTATGCTTTAATAATACGCCCATCTGGATGAAGTGTCAATCGTCATTGTTTACAATTATGTGGTATATAATGATGGGGAAATGGTCAAAATACATAAATGTATGCAAGAGTAGTTTCAGAATTACCTGTCCAATTCATGCTGGCATTCAAATGATGATAATAGAATTCTAGACTCTAGGATAATAGGTTCTTGGATATTAGGACATAAGATATTGGGTATTTCAGAATAATATGTTATAATAGGGTAATGGAATTATTTGATATTGTATTTATCATATAGATAGGAGGGTTATAAATTATGAACTCAGAAACATGTACTAGTGTTGAAGGCTCCGCGCAAAGACTGCATGAAAGAACAAGTCTTGTTCGGAGCCTAATCCTAAAAGATTGATTAAGGCATAGTATTTTCATGTAGTTTTTGCTTGGTATTTACGGAACTTTATGTAGATAGGAGCAGAAATTATGAAGTATGAAAATGCACAAAATGTATTACCAGAAGATGTTATTGAATTAATTCAACAATATGCAGACGGTCAATATTTATATATACCAAGAAAACATGAAAATAAGAAAGCTTGGGGAGAAAGTAGCGGTACAAGAGTTTGTTTAAGGAATCGAAATAAAGAGATTCTTATGAGATATAATCAAGGAGAATCTATTAAAGATTTGACTAAGCAATACTATCTCACTGAGCAGAGTATTAGAAGAATAATTAGAAATGAAAAAGAAGTTGTTTAAGATTAATCGGTGTTTTAAATCTGATGAAGGATTTAAGAGGCCGATTTTTTGGATGGATCCATTTTAGTACAGAATCATTTATGAACTTGAGGTAGTAACTACCCAATGCTATGATTGAATTAAGATCAGCGAAAAAGACATAAGTAGGTGAAACAATGAGTATCTTAACAGTTAAAAACATGAGTCATAGCTTTGGTGACAGAGTTATCTTTTCAAATACATCTTTTCGATTATTAAAAAATGAGCATATAGGACTTATTGGTGCAAATGGTGAAGGAAAATCTACTTTCATGAACATTATTACAGATAAGCTTATCCCAGATGAAGGAATAATTGAATGGAGTAGTCAAGTCAGTGTGGGTTATATGGACCAGCATATTCAGTTAAGTAAAGACAAGACTATAAGAAGTGTATTACGTGAGGCTTTTCAATACTTATACGATTTAGAGGAGGAGATGAATGAGCTCTATAATCGTATAAGTGAAATGAATGATATCCAACTTGAAAGAGTACTTAGACAAACAGCAAGAATCCAAGATACCTTAGATACGAATGAATTCTATAGTATAGATTCTAAAATAGAGGCAATAGCAGGAGGGCTTGGGCTACGTGATATTGGTTTGGATAAAACGGTTACAGAGTTAAGTGGTGGACAAAGGACAAAAGTATTGCTGGCTAAACTCCTTCTGGAAAAGCCTAATATTCTTTTACTAGATGAACCAACTAATTATCTGGATGAAGATCATATTCAATGGTTAACAGTGTTTTTGAGAAACTATGACCATGCTTTTATATTAATCTCACACGACATGCATTTTCTTAATGATGTAGTGAATGTGATTTATCATATCGAAAACAATATTTTAACACGATATAATGGTAACTATGAAAGTTTTCTAAGAAACTATGAAGAGAATAGGAAACAACTACAAATAGCTTATATCAATCAACAAAAAGAGATAACAAAGTTAGAAGATTATATACGCAAAAATAAAGTTAGAGCTTCAACTGCAAAGATGGCTAAATCTAGACAAAAGAAACTCGATAAGATAGAGCGAATAGAAATTTCAAAGAAAGCACCAAAACCTTTTTTCAACTTTAAAATGGCTAGAGCATCTGAGAGATTAATTTTTGAAACAATGAATTTGATGATAGGATACGAGTATCCATTAACTAAGCCATTGAATTTAAAAATGGAAAGAGGAGAAAAAATAGCTTTAATAGGAGCTAATGGTATTGGAAAAACCACGTTATTAAAGAGTTTAATGGGTTTAATTCAACCTTTACAAGGAGATGTTGAACTCGGTAATTATCAGAAGATAGGTTATTTTGAGCAAGAGGTAAAGAGTGTAAATACGCACACTGTTTTGGATGAAGTGTGGTACGAACTGGAAGGGTTAAAGAAACATGTTGTAAGAAGTGCTTTAGCCAAGTGTGGATTAACAAGTGAGCATATTGACAGTAGTATATGTATGCTGAGTGGCGGTGAACAAACTAAAGTAAGGCTATGTAAGCTAATTAATCAACCTACTAATATTTTGATTTTAGACGAGCCAACCAACCATTTGGATACAGATGCAAAAGATGAATTGAAGAGAGCATTAAGTGAGTACGAAGGCAGTATTCTACTTGTCTGTCATGAGCCAGAGTTTTATATGGACATTGTAACCAATGTTTGGAATTGTGAGGAGTGGAAGTAAAATTGCGAGAGTGCTAATGGGTTACCTAAGTGTAGGTATCTTATTAGCACTATTTTAATTATACACAAGAGAATACTTTATTATCTTAAGGAATTTTAAGAATTTCTTAAGAGGTATTTTAGTTATGATCTTTATAATCTAACTAAAAAGTAATTGGGGGTAAAGTATTATGAAAAGTAAAGTGTTACTCATATTTAGCTTAGTGTTAATAATGCAATTCTCTATTTCTGTACAAGGAAAGACTATTTCACAACAAGAAGACCTAAAAATTGATCAAAAAGAACTTGAAGAATATGTGACACAATTATTTGAGGAAGAAATGGATAGTCAACATATACCTGGAGCTGCAATAATAATTACACAAGGGAAAGAAGTACTATTGAGTAAAGGGTTTGGTTATAGTGATGTGGCGACAAAAGAGAAGGTGTCACCTGAATCAACAGTCTTTAGAATAGGTTCGGTGAGCAAAGTTTTCGTAGCAGACTCTGTTATGCAGCTAACAGAAAAAAATAAAATTGATTTTGATGAAGATATCTCTTCATACTTGAAAACAATAGAAATTAGTAATCCATTTAATAATCCCATTACAATGCATCAATTATTGACCCACACATCAGGTTTAGATGATCAAAGAATAGGTGACTTATCAATAGATAGAAAAGAGATTGAACCCCTATCAGAGTTTTTAGAAAGTAATTTATTACCTGTCGTAAGACAACCAGGTGAAGTCATTCAGTATAATAGCTATGGTATAGCTTTAGCAGCTGCAGTTATTGAAGATGTTACCAATCAAAAATATAGTATGTACGTAGAAGAAAACATATTTCAACCTCTTGGTATGATGAATACATCCATGTTACCGGAAGTAGAGAGTTTATCCAGATCTTATCAGTATAGTGATGGACAATACAAATTATATCCTTCATTTGGATATTTTAATATTTATCCGGCTGGAGGTGTTTTATCAACGGCATCTGATATGGGGAAATACATGATAGCTCATCTAAATGATGGTGAGTATAATAATGTTCAAATTTTATCCAAGCAATCTATTAAAAAAATTCATAATCAACAAGAAACCTTTGATCCTGTATTAACAGGAATGGGTTATACTTATTGGATAAGAGAATATAACAACTATAAATTGCTGGAACATGGGGGATATGGTTTAGGCTACTTAACAGATTTATGTTTGATCCCAGAGTATAATCTGGGGATATTTGTAACGATTAATCAAGGGGATAATAATTTTCCGGAGGAAGCTGTTAGAGCCATTATTGATGAGTTTCTGCCAAAGAAGAAATCTTTAATAAATGATAAGAATATTGAGACTGAAACTTGGTTAGATATTGAAGATTTTATTGGTTATTATCGATTCTTAGAAATGACACAGACGACCTTTGATAAATGCAGTGTTTTTCCTTATGGGCAAGATTATCGCGTAAAAATTAATCAAAATGGACAAATGATTCTAGAAGAAAAAGGTTATTACTTTCCAGACCAAAAGACATACACATTAGAACGTATAGAAAATATGGTTTTTAAAAATCTAGAAGATAACCAAACAATCGTATTTAGAAAAAGTGAAGACTCACCAACAATCTTTATGGCAGAATCGAATACAAGCCATCACGGAACTTATGTTCAATTAAAGTGGTATGAAACTCCATTATTTCAACTTAGCCTATTTATTGTCTGTATGACCTTCTTTATTATCGTAATGATTACTTTTCTAATCATGAAATTATATAGTATAATTAGAAGTAAGTATAAAAAAATAAGTATAAAACCATATAATAAATTAATATACATTTCCGTATTAACGAGTGCTTTAAATGCGGGGTTTATTATAACATCCTTGTATACTTTTAACGGACGCCTACAGTATGGAGTTCCAATTGATGTAAAAGCCCTTCTAATGGTTCCTTTTATATCACTTTCCTTAATAATAGTGATGTTAATAACTTGGATTAAGGATATTAGAACAGGTATGAAATATGGCATAAGAAATGCCTATTATTTAGTGAGTATTTTAATCTCTCTTGCATATATATGGTTTTTAAATTATTGGAATTTACTTGGTTTTAGATACTAGTTTGTTATAAGCAGGTGGAGGAATGAATAGTACAGAAATAAGAGTATTAGTTATTGATGATGAGAAGGATATTAGGAGTTTGATTGTTAAATATCTAATTAAAGAAAATATGACTGTTTATGAAGCGAGTTGTTCTAGAGAAGCTATACGTTACTATACCAATCATGAATTAGATATCATTATCCTAGATATTATGCTGCCAGATATGAGTGGATTGGAACTGTTGAAGAAAATTCGTTCTGAATGTAATGAGACTCCAGTTATATTAATCAGTGCAAAAAAGGAGGACTCAGATAAGGTATTAGGTTTAGGATTAGGTGCGGATGATTATGTAACAAAACCCTTCAGTCCAGCAGAATTAGTCGCCAGAGTTAAAGCTCAAATAAGAAGGAATAGCATTATCACTAATCAACAAAAGCTAACAGAAATACTTGTATGTGGAGATTTTAAACTGGATTATACCAATTATACATTCTATAAGTCTAAAGAGGTCATCAATCTATCACCTACAGAATTAAAAATTATGGCTTTCTTCATGAGAAATCCTCATCAAGTTTTTACTAAGGTACAGATTTTTAGTAACGTGTGGTTGGAGAATGATTATGGGTATCAAGTGGCAGATGATAACAGTATAATGGTACATATCAGTCATATTAGGGAGAAGATTGAGTTAAATCCTAAACAACCTATACATATTCAAACTGTCTGGGGCATTGGGTATCAGTTCATTCCATAAATAAGGAGGAAACATGACCTATAAATCAAGAATTGTTTTGACATTTTTCATCTCTATCATTTTATCAGTAGCAGTTTTTTTGTTGGTCACTTTTCTGCTTCTTAAGAGCACACTATGGGGTGAACAAATTAATGAGCAATACATGCGGGAAGTAAGAGATATAGTTGCTGAGGAGTTAGAAAGGACAACTCTAGAAGAAAGCATTTCCATTATAAATAGATACGCAGAAGATTATCTTCATATGGAATTTGAATTACTTACAGATCAATTTGATTTAATACATACTACTGGTGATGTTAAAGGTGTATACTCTAGAGAGTGGATTTTAGATAGGTTGTCACAACATGCAAGTTGGGCTCAAGAGGAATGGGTAGTGGCAAAAGACATCACCTATCCTTCAGAAGATGAAGCTATACTGCTTATTGTTGTGAATAAAAATGACTACCAATCCATCATGGTAGCATTCAATAATAAAGGAGTGGGGTTAGCTGGTAAAATCTTTCTTATAGGTTTAATCATTACATTAGTGATATCCGGTGGTATAGCTTTTCTTTTTATGCAAAAAACCACTTTTAGGCTTTATAGATTGAATAATGCTTTAAGCCAATTTGAAATGGGGAATTTAAACATTAGAATTGAAGATGCCTATAATGATGAAATAGGGCACCTTGCAGATGTATTTAATCAGATGACTCATAAAATAAAGAAACAAATTAATAACAGAGAAAAAGATCTTCAAAAAAAACATCTAATGGTGACAAGTTTATCTCACGATTTGAGAACACCATTAACACTTATTGCTGGATATATTGAAGCACTAGAAAACAAAATTTACCATACTCAGATGGAGCAAGAAGAAGCTTTTAACATATTGAAGAAGAATACAAAAGCCATGGAAAAGATGTTGGATGATCTATTGGAGCTGATGAAACTTGAAGTTAATGAAAAGGTTTTAGTATTTGAACTCTGCGATATAAACGAATTGATAAGGCGTTTGGTTATTGAATATATTCCACTACTAAAAAAGGAAAATATAGAACTGGACATCAATATTCCAAGTTGTAAGCATATTGTCGAGATTGATATTCCTAGCATGCAAAGAGTAGTAAGAAATCTTATCGTCAATGCTATGAAATATGGGAAAACAGGTAAGTATATAGGTATTAGTTGTCTCTCTTATGAAGGTAAAGTCGTTATTACTATAAAAGATAAAGGAGAAGGTATTGAAGAGAGGCATAAAACAAAAATATTTGAAAGTTTTTATAGAGTTGATCAAAGTAGAAATACTGAGTTTGGAAGTATGGGTATTGGGTTATTTATTGCAAAAGAGTTCACAGAACTTAATAGGGGTAAAATTTATATGGAAAGTGAAATAGGTAAAGAAACTGTATTTTGTATAGAATTTGAGTTGAAAAGCTTCAATAAATAAGAAGACACCTTAATCAGGTGTCTCTTTCTATCTTTACCTCTAAGGGAGTAAATCAAACCCTATTCAAACTATTTTTTTAAAGTAAAATAGACATGTTAAAAGGTGATTATTCATATAAATCACCAGCTAAATCTTTAAGCAAGGTATAGTCCAAGATAGTGATTCGATTTCGGTTTTGTTTTAATAGTCCTTTACTCTCCAAAGAGCGAAGTGTTCTCAATAAATGACGGTAACTAGTACCTAATAATTCTGCTACATTCTGTAATTGTGGTAGTTCAATGACGGTATTAGAGATGGAGTTTGAAGTATTAGTGGATGGTATGCTGATGATATAGCTTGCTAATCTGTTCTCCAAAGGGAATAAAGAGTTAATTGAGCTTGCCTTTGAAGACTTAGCTAATTTCTTGGCTAACTCAGTTGATATGAATCTATAAAATGGACAATTATCATCAGTATATTGCTTGAGAGAACTAAAGCTAATATTAAGGGTATGGCATTCTTCAAGTGCCTCAACAATACAACTAGATGTTTGCTTAAGGAGCCATTCTACTTCACCAATAATTTCAAGCGGCTTATAAAATCTTAATAAGTATGCGTGACCGTTTTTTCCAATTGTAAATACTTTTGCATTACCCCTAACAAGTAATGAAAGTGAGGTTATATGTTCTAAAGGTGCAAGGATATAGTCACCACTATTATGTTTCTGAAGAGTTAAGTTAGTTATGAGTTCTTCAGAAAGTACTTCCTCTAGTTGAAATTCCTTTAGATATTTACTGATTAACATTCTATCATTCATCGTCTTTTTTCACCAACTTTAATAGTCCTTAACAACTGCTATTCAATCATATCACATAAGAGTAGTTTTGTTAACATTTCTGTATATGACAAATGTCATATATTGAATACTTTATTTACTATACAATTGTGTTATTAAGCAGAGTTGAAGGGAATAGTATGCATGGACAGTTATGATATTCATTATATGAGAAAAGCCCTTCAATTAGCGTCTGAATCGCGTTTAGCTGGCAATGAACCATTTGGAGCTCTATTAGTTAAAGATGGACAGATAGTAATTAAAAAATGTCCTCAATGATGAAGGTTTAGCAGTATTTGATGGTTATCAGTTTAAATATGACTATTAATTTTATGGAAAATGGAGGAGACGTTATGGAAAAAATGTATGAAAAAGTTTTAGAATCAGTAGACTATATTAAAAATCAAACCGAATATAAGCCTAGGATAGGTATAATTCTAGGTTCTGGTCTTGGTGGGTTAGTTGATACAATGGAAGGTAAAGAATATATCGATTATAAAGATATACCTAATTTTCCACAGTCAACAGTTAAAGGTCACAATGGACGATTAGTTATTGGGAGAGTTGGTGGAGTAGAAGTTTTAGCTATGCAAGGTAGGTTCCATTATTTTGAGGGTTATACCATGAAAGAAGTGACTTACCCTGTATATGTTATGAAGCTACTAGGAATAGAGAAGTTAATCATCACAAATTCTTGTGGCGGTATTAATACAACTTTTGAACCAGGTACATTAATGTTAATCAATAATTTTATTAACTTAGTATCGGACAATCCTCTGATCGGTTATAATGATGAACGTTTTGGACCTCGTTTTCCTGATATGACAGAACCTTATAAAATCTATCTCATGGATAAAGCGAAAGAAGTTGCTAAGACTATTGGAATCGACTATAAAGAAGGCGTTTATGCTGGTTTCATGGGACCTTACTACGAAACATCAGCAGAAATTAAAATGATAGCGGGCAACGGCGCAGATGCTGTTGGTATGTCCACAGTACCTGAAACAATTGCGGCGAATTATTTAGGACTCGATGTTTTAGGGATATCATGTATTACTAATATGGCAACAGGTATTCAGAAAGTCAAACACTCCCATGAGCGGGTAGTAGAAACAGCTAATAAAGCGTCAGTGAAATTCTGTAATTGGATTGAGAACATAATACCAGAAATTATTTAATGTAAGATAAAAGCAGACCATCACCTTGATGTCTATAACAATCATTAAAGGGAGGTCTGCTTTTAAATTTGGACGAATTAATTTAGCTTTGGCAAATTAATAACAAACTTATAGAAGTCTTGGTATTCACCAATATAGTCAGATACAATGTGATCCTCGCCATTATGAATCATATGGTCTTTAATTAAAAAAGTTTTTATGCCGATATTCCCTGCAATTAAGTCTTCTCTTACATCATTCCCGACCATCATACATTGATCAGCAGATTTATTGGTGTCTTGTAATACTTCTTCATAGAATTGAATTTGGGGTTTACAATAGTGGTTGTTTTCATAGTGAGTTATATAAGAAAAGTCACTGGCTTCAAGTCCTGCCCATTCAATTCTTTGCAAAATTGCCTTTTTAGGAAACAAGGGATTAGTTGCAATAGCAAGTGTATAGCCCTTTTCTGTTAATAATTGAATACTTTTTTTAATAAAATCATTTTCGGAAACGGCTTGTCTAGTCTTACTAAATAATGTATCGTAAAATTTATCAAATCTTTGTGTGTATATGTTTAAGTCACCATTAATTCTTTTCTCAAAATCAGCCATAAAAACTTCTTCATTTGTTTTATGATCAAGGTTTGTTATCATTGCTTTCGTTGATGACCAAACGTGGTTAATAAGTTCTCGTGGATCTATTAAATCGGCAAAATGCTTACCCATTTCATCAAAATAAATGCTCATGAATAACTCAGCATCCATTGGTAATAATGTGCCGTCTAAATCGAAAATAATAGTATTTATTTTTGAGTTCATAGCATACCTCCTCGTAAATTACATCCATTCTATCATACTTAAATCCTACAAACAATATTTATGTCCCTTAGCTTTTCCCTTTTTTTAAGAATATCCTAAGATTTTCATTAAGAAAGTCTTAAGATTTATCCATTATAATTCTATATGAAGAAAGAGATTGAGGTGATATAATATGAGGAGAAATTTATTACCAAAACAGGGGGATACATCATGAATATATTGATTTGCGATGATGATCAAGCTATTGTTGATGCAATAGAAGTATATATGATTAATGAAGGATATAATGTATTAAAAGCTTATGATGGTATACAAGCATTAAATATTATGAGAGAGTATAAAGTACATTTAATTATTATGGATATAATGATGCCAAATATGGACGGCTTAAGAACGACTATGAAGATACGTGAGAAAGCGAATATCCCAGTTATTATGCTTTCTGCAAAAACAGAGGATACTGATAAGATCATAGGGTTAAACATGGGTGCTGATGATTATGTGACGAAACCATTTAATCCATTAGAACTAATTGCAAGGGTTAAATCACAGTTAAGACGTTATACGTCATTGGGGTGTATGGAAATTAAGCAAAATGTGTACTGTACAGGAGGTCTTTATGTAGATGATTCCAGTAAACAAGTCACCGTCGATGGTGAAGTTGTACAACTAACCCCTGTACAATATGGAATTCTTAGTTTTTTAATTAAGAATGCTGGCCGTGTTTACTCCATTGACCAAATTTATAATCAAGTATGGGGAGAGGAAGCAATTAATCCAGAAAATACTGTGGCGGTACATATACGTCATATTCGTGAGAAGATAGAAATTAATCCAAAGGAACCTAAATATTTAAAGGTGGTGTGGGGCATTGGTTACAAAATTGAAAAATATGAGTCATAAATTTATTTATCTTATTATGTTTATAGTGGTTATAAGTAGTTTTACAGCTGGTATAGTAACAGCAGCAAACTTTTATAGTACAAATCGTCATTCACTGTATCTACTTAGTGAGAACGATTTTTATGGAAGTCAGATCCTTTATAACGAATTAAGTGATACCTTGGAGAGTATACATAATATGCTGACGACAGATGATAAGGAACTCCAAAACACTATTTATTCACGACTAAGTAAGGAAGAAGGATTATATTTCTCAGCTTCAAAGGGGAATAAAACCTTCGTGGTTGGTGAAGGAAATAATAAAAACTACTTTAAAGAATATCCAGTTCATATTATTGTAGATAACAACGATATGACGGTCTATCCTGTTAAGTTAAATAACCATAATGAGACATGGTTCATGGAGAGCCTTCAATATGGAATGGACGGGCATATCTACATGGCTATAGGAGAGGAATATACACAACCAATAGCTGATAAGTGGAGTAGTGAAAGAGCAGTTGTTCTTAATATTGCAAAGGAAACATTGGTATATTTAGCTGGATTTATAATTGGTTTTATTATTTTGGCTGTTTCTGCATGGCGAAAAGGTAAAAGGCAAGATGCTAAGAGAGGGATTTATACGGATATTTCTTTAATGCTTGGGGGCTCAATTATCCTTGCATGGGTATTTCTTATGATGGAAATTTACGGCAGGTATTATTACGATCCTAATATGAGAGCTATTCTTGCTACAGGGGGAGCAGCTCTAATAGGTTTTCCACTATTGTTTACCATGACCAAAGATTTATCAATGGGAGAATTCCTTAAGCATTCCTTAATTTATAAAGTATTTAGGTGGCTAAAAGAAGTTATGATAGAGATGTACAGCAATGGTAATTTAGGGGTAAAACTCACCATCATCATACTAGGTTATACAATACTATGTGTTGTTTTACCACTTCTTGCTCCTTTAGCGTTCTTGGTGGTCATGTGGCTTCTGCTTAAACAAGTGAAAGATTTCCATAGTCTTAAATCAGGTATGGAGAAAGTGAGAAAAGGTGAGTTGAGCCATAAGGTTATATTAGAAACCAATGGTGAGTTAAGTAAGCTAGCTAATGAAGTTAATGAAATAAGCTGTGGTCTACAAGAAGCAGTTGAAAATGAGATAAAAAGCGAACGCTTAAAATCTGAGTTAATTACCAATGTTTCTCATGATATCCGAACCCCTCTTACATCTATCATTACCTATGTGGACTTACTCAAGAAAGAGGAGAAGTCAGAGAAGGCTAATGACTATGTTGAAATTCTTGAACAAAAGGCAAATCGCTTAAAAGTGCTAACAGATGATCTCTTCGAAGCATCAAAAGCATCAAGTGGCAATATTCCAGTCCATTTAGAAAAAATTGATGTTATAGCTTTAATAAAACAAGGTTTAGGGGAGTTAAATCATGTTATAGAAGAAAAGGGTTTAATATTTAAACTTAATAGAGAAGAGACTCCTTGTTATGTGCAAGCTGATGGACGATTATTATGGCGTGTTATGGAAAATCTTTTATCAAATATTTTTAAATATGCTATGACTGGTTCCAGAGTCTATTTAGACATCATAGAAGATCAGGATGATGTAACCATTGTAATGAAAAATATCTCAAATCATGCTTTAAATATTCCTGTTGATGAATTGATGGTAAGATTTAAGCGTGGCGATGAAGCTAGAAGCAGTGAAGGTAGTGGATTAGGCTTAAGTATTGCTCAGAGTTTAACAGAACTTCAAGGTGGGCAATTTAGAGTTGATATTGATGGAGATCTTTTTAAGGCAATTATCAATATCCCGAAGTCTTTTGCTGACAGTGGTGAGTCACATTCATAGATAAAATGTTAGATCGCGTTTTTATACTTAAAGCGAGATCATGTGGAAACCATAGAGATAAGTGGTTATAGGGAGATGGAGCACTAAACTAGTGCATATACCCTTAATTGAATGTTATAATAAAAATAATATTTCTAATTAGGAGGCTGAGGTATGAAAGAACTGAACTTTACTCCTTTTCCAATACTAAGATCTAATAGAATATTACTAAGGCAAATTATTGAAGAAGATGCTCAACTTATTTACAATTATCAGTCTGATAAAGATAATTTTCCTTATGTGGATATGCAGATCTATACAGAAATTGATGAGGCTAGAAAGTATATTACTAAGATGAATAAGGGGGTGAAGGAGAATCAATGGATTATATGGGCAATTGCTGATCCTCAAACAAACATTATATTAGGTACTATCTCGATTTGGAATATTTCTGAAAAAAATTCTAAAGCTGAGTTAGGATATGGACTTTTCCCGGGCAATATCGGTAAAGGGATTATGTCTGAAGCATTGAAGAAAGTGATTGATTATGGTTTTAATACTATGGGACTTCTAGAAATAGAAGCATACACCAATAGAAACAATATGAAATCCATTGCTCTTTTGGTAAGAAGTCAGTTTAAAAAAATAGCTGACTTTGAAGAAAAGGAAACTTTTAGCGGGGAACCCATGGATATGGTTATATATGGATTGAGTACAAACTCAGAATTACTATAGTAGATGGTAGGACAAAAAAAGGAGAGAAGATAGCTTCTTTCCTTTTTTTTGTCCTATATTTACTTTTTTTCGTACATTAACTTGTCTACATGTTCTAATATGTGATATGGTTTTACATCTTTCTCACCATTATAAGTATAATCACCAATCGTAAAACCATAGGTAATCACTTCGTTTTCATAAGTCATTTTGTATTGGTCTTTTAGTTCTTCAAGTTGATGAATAATAAGCTCTTTGTCACTAGGATTATTAAGTATGATACAAAACTCGTCTCCTCCATAGCGAAAGAGTTTATAAGATCCTTTAACGTGATGATTAATTAGTTGTACAAAGTGAACCAGAATTTGATCGCCAACTAAATGCCCGTATGTATCATTGATATATTTGAATTTATCAAAATCTAAGAACAAAATAGTAAAAGGTATTTTTTCATTAATTTTATCTGTCATTATCTTGTCTAAACAATACCTGTTATAAGCTTTGGTTAATTGATCTGTATTTAAATTATCGTGTAATTCCTTACCACTGATATATGTTAACATTTTGGTTTGGAAAGGTATCAGAAAGATATATACTGCGAATAAACCAAAATAAGAGTAATCTTTATGAGCAATAATAAGGAATAATGAAGTCATAAAAAAATAATAAAAACTAAATAGAACTTGTTTTAAATCAAAATTCGATTCAGTTGTATTTCCAGTATATAAATAAACCACAATACTGACTAATAAATAATTTACAAGACTATGTACGATAACCATAAGGAGAAGGGTTATGTAAAAGCTATATATTTGAAATAAATTAAAATCCAGTTGATAAATCAAATAGGCACAATTTGTACTAATACCAATACAAAACATATTAAAAAGAAATTTATCATTGATGAATTTATCAACAGTCTTATGATAGTATTTTCCGATAATATTGATTGCTATATGAGTAGTTACGATTAAAAATAATGTTGAAGTTAGGTTTAAAAAAAACAAAGAGACAATACTTAATGGTGCTACAAGAGAAATATGTTTATTTGAGCTATATTGAATGCTTGTAAATTCTGCTATGACAGAAAAACAGAATAGTATTACCCATAGCCCATTAATGACTAATGGATAAGTTAAACTCGAAAATATGATAGTTGCAAATCCGATAATATTAATGAGTGCTAAATAAGGTTTAAAATATTTGTTCATTTTCTCTCTCCTAGTTTATTGACCATGTTGTTAAAGAGTAAAGTTAATTAATTACTTTTCTTTTTTGATACTTTAGGTTTAGTGTTTTATATAAACAGAACATATATCTAAGTAATTCCGGAGTTCTTTTGTGTTTTGTAATAATTCATCTGGAATAGTTACGTATTCTTTCATAATAGCACCATGCGACTCATAAAGTGTCGAAGAGTATTTCGCAAGAAACTCCTTATAAATGTCATTATTTTCATATTTATATGGTAGCACAAGAAATCGTATTAAACAATAATAATTACTAATTATCTAAGAAATTTCTTGACATTTAATTTTGATTGAATTATAATGAACAAAACTTTAAGGGTGATTAATATGTTTACTACATTAATAGCAATACAACAACTTCATCACCGTCATAAACAGCGCTTGTAAGTAAGGTCATTTAGCCTTAGGCACAAGCGCTATTCGTGTTTGTGCCTGAGGTGTTGAAGATAGAGCAAAACACCATTCAGGTATGAAAATTCAACCTGGATGGTGTTTTTTTGTATGAAGAATTATATCTTCATCATCCACTTATAGTGCTTTGTTATTTATAACCGAAGCAAAAATATAAATTTGGAGGTCATTGTATGAGTTTAGAGCTTAAAAATGTAAAAGGAACCTATGATTACATGCCAGAGGATCAAAGAGTTAGACAGAGAATAATAAGACAATTACAAGATGTATTTGAGAAGTATGGTTATCAACCTTTAGAAACGCCAATTATAAGTTATTTTGACGTTTTGTCATGGAAGTATGCTGGAGGATCAGAGATATTGAAAGAAGTCTATCAATTGAGTGATCAAGGACAGCGTGAGCTAGGTCTTCGTTACGATTTAACAGTCCCATTCACTCGAGTAATCGGTATGAATCCCCAATTGAGAATGCCTTTTAAACGTTTTGAGATTGGTAAAGTGTATAGAGATGGACCTGTGAAGATAGGGCGAAACAGGGAGTTTATCCAATGTGATGTTGATATAGTTGGTGTGAAATCGGTCATGGCTGAAGCAGAACTCATATCCATGACTAAAGAAATATATGACGCCCTTGATCTTGATGTATACATTTCTTATAATAATCGGAACGTCTTATCTGGGATTATACAGTTAGCTGGTATACGAAAGGAGCAGTTTAATGATGTTATATTAACCATAGATAAGATTGAAAAAATAGGTGAAGAAAGTGTATGCAATGAGTTAGAGAATAAAGGAATAATTAAAGAATATGTCGACCGATTATTGAAGTATCTGAGAATGGACCCTAAACAGTTATTGATTGAACTTAAGACAATCAACGATGACAGTATAATAGAAGGAATAACAGAATTAAAAGAGCTAAATCAATACTTAGATGCTCTTGATTTGAGAGAATTTGTTAGATTCACTCCCAGTCTAGCTAGAGGTCTTGAAATATATACCGGTACTGTATGGGAGGTATTTCTAGAAGATGGTAGTATTTCATCCAGCATAGGGGCAGGGGGGCGATATGATAAGATTATTGGAACTTTTCTTGATAACGGTAATGAATATCCAGCAGTAGGTATGACATTTGGTCTAGATGTAATTTATGAAGCGTTAAAATTAAAGAATCAAATTAAGAAAGATCCTTATATTGAGGTTTATGTTATACCCATGGGAACAAATGTAGAGTGCCTAAAAGTTGTGAAAGATTTAAGGAATTTAGGATTAAGAGTTGATATAGATATGACTGGTAGAAAAGTAAAGAAGGCTCTTAGTTATGCCAACAAAGAACAAATTCCATATGTTATGGTTATCGGTGATAATGAAATAAAAAGTGGGAAAGTTAATGTCAAAGATATGAGTACTGGTGAAGTGCAAGAAATTAAATTAAATAAACTGGAGGAATTAGGGGAATATAAAGATGAAAAGGAGCATATTTCAATAAATTAGATGAAGTTTAAGGCAAGAGACCTGGTATTTAAATCTAAAACTGAAATGGAATAATTTAAAAATAGTAAAGGAATTTAGAGGTTGTAAAAATTCTGACTATTGAAAGTTTCTGTAATTGTGTTATCATAATAGTAACACTATTGTAAAATGATCGAAAAATAATAAATCCTTGGAGATCAGCAATAAATAATAGGGATCTCGTGAAATAAAAGACAAAAACATGTTAGCTAATTGATATAATATTGTGAAAATGAATAAATTACTTCTCTATACTTCAATTGAAAAATGTAAATACCTATTAATGGAATTAAGGATAAAATGTGTTATTAGTCTATTAATGATTTTCAACAAAGACCATTTCCGTGGTTTTGAAGTTTAAATGGAGGTGAATTCATTAAAGTGATGAAAGGAGGTCTAAGCAATTGAAGACAGCTGTGTATTGGATAATGTATTCTGCGATATTTGCTGTGTAGCAACTGAGAAGCTTCAATATGATTGTGAATAATACGACATAATTCTATAACTGTATTGACCATTTGTATAATTCACTTTTTAAGGAGATAGCATGTTTAACGTGAAAGTTCTTCATGATAAACATAAGATGACGAGCTTTGTTACGGATTATTAACTGGATGAGTACTGTGTAGATTGTTAATAATAAGTTATCAATATGATAAACCACTAGGTATCTGAAAGAAGCTGACATAACAAGATTTATTTATATAATTGCATGTATTTTAATAATAACTTGCAAGATTATTCAAAGTATGATAGAATAAAGTGGTAACATGGGGGAGGAATTGACGTAGTCTGAACTAGGTCCATTCCAGTGGCATGTATATAGTGTTTAAATTTATGACAAATGACGAGATGATTTATACTCATCTCATAGTGGAGGGGAGTATTCCCACAGTACTATTATGACATTAAAGATAGAATTAATGGTATTGAACCAGTTATGAGTTGCTAATATTCATTAAGTATTTGTATGAATATTGGCTTTAGTTTTTATACTAGGAATTTTCTCACAATACTGATAAAGAGATATTCCTGGCTGAAGTTTATGAGGAGTAACATTTACTAACACTTAAGGAGGACTATTATGAAAACCAAAATTAGTGATTATTTTGTTTTACATGAGGATGTTTTAGATATTTTAGAATCTGCCTCAGAAGTAATAATTCCTGAAAGTAGACAACACTTATTAGAGTTGGCTACAGGGGGAGCTGAAGAAGTCTTTGAAGTTAAGTATGATGTAAAAGGTATAGGAGTAGTTGAAGAAGCGACTGTAACTAAATGTAAAAATGGTGCGTCTGTTAATTATCATGAAGAGTATATGAGAAGACGTGACCCAAACTGTCTATTAATTGGAGATAGTTTAGAAACTGATAAAACTCGTTATGAGGAAAGATATGACCATTCATTTGATGATGTAAGATTAGAGACTTTTGAGTGGTTAAAAGAGCAAGAGCTTATTGCAATGCCATTCATTGCTGGTGATGAAGTATATGGCTACCCAGCATTATTAATAGGACCAAAGAATGCAGCATTCTTTACAGCCGGTCTGGCTGATTTACAAGGTTTTATTCCAAAAGATAAAGTTAATGATAACTTTGAACCAAAAGCAATTATTTACTTAGCGCCTGTTTTCAGACATACGCATTTTGACGGCAAACAAGTCGTTGTTCATAACAGATTAAAACACGCTCATGAGGTATTTTCATTTAATCTATATCCAGGACCAAGTGCAAAAAAAGGTATCTACGGTGTTTTATTAAACATTGGTGAGTTAGAGAACTGGACAACAGTTCATGCTTCTACAGTTCTAGTTACGACACCATATGATAACCAATTAGTACTTATGCATGAAGGTGCAAGTGGTGGTGGAAAGAGTGAAATGATTGAGGAGATTCATAGAGAAAGAGATGGTAGTGTTCTTTTAGCTAAGGACTTAATTACGAAAGAAAAACTCTTCTTAGAAATCTCTGATACATGTGAGCTCAGTCCAATTACTGATGACATGGCAATTTGTCATCCAGAACTACAAAATCAAAGCAAACTTGTTGTAAAAGATGCAGAAGCAGGCTGGTTCTTACGCTTTAATCATATTACAGAATATGGTACATCACCACACCATGAAAAATTATGTATCCATCCAAAAGAGCCTTTAATCTTCTTAAATATGGATGCTTCACCTGGTTCCACTATTCTTATTTGGGATCATATCATGGATGCTCCTGGTAAACCATGTCCAAATCCAAGGGTTATTATGCCTAGAAGTTTTGTTCCAGGCGTTGTTAATGAGCCTGTTGAAGTAGATATACGTAGTTTTGGTGTTAGAACACCAGCGTGTACTGCTGATGACCCAAGTTATGGTATCATTGGTTGCTTACATGTACTTCCTCCAGCTTTAGCATGGATTTGGAGATTAGTTGCTCCAAGAGGTCATGCAAACCCAAGTATTACAGATACTGAGGGTATGAGTAGTGAAGGTGTAGGTTCATATTGGCCATTTGCAACTGGTAAAATGGTGGATCAAGCAAACCTACTTTTAGAACAAATTATTAACACACCTAATACAAGATATGTCCTTATACCAAATCAACATATCGGTTCTCATGAAGTTGGTTTTACACCACAATGGATTGTCAGAGAATATTTAGCTAGAAAAGGTAATGCTAAATTTAAAGATGATCAAATTGAAGCATCACGTTGCTCACTTCTAGGCTATGCATTGAAGCGTTTAAGAGTTGATGGTAAAGATTTACCAAAAGGTCTTTTACAAACAAATTATCAGCTTGGAGTTGGTAATGAGGCTTATGATGCAGGTGCAAAAGTATTAACAGATTTCTTTAAGAAAGAAATTGTTAAGTTTAATACTGATGAATTATTACCAATTGGTAGAGAAATAATTGAGTGCTTCTTAAATGATGGTACTGTTGAAGATTATATAAAGCTAATTCCTATGAAATAGGGAATTTTAAGGGCACCTAACTAAAATGTTAGGTGCTTTTTTAGTGGAATATTTTTGTAGAGCAGTTTTTGCTCGGAATAAACAAATCGTCGAAAAACTAGTAGGGGAAAAATAGAGAATGAGTACAGGAAAATAAATGTTTATTGACAATGATTATTATTTTCGCTATACTTATATGTAGTTAATATTACTACATCATATGGTAAAGGAGATAATTATGAAACAGAGACAATGGGCAAAAGACCTAAAAGAATACGCAAAACCTAATTATAAAAAAGCAATCATTCAAATTATTAATACACTAGTACCCTATATTATTTTATTGACTCTATCTCTATATCTATTTCAAGAGAAAACATCACCTATACTATTAATCCCAGTTCTAATTGCTTCTGCTGGATTTATGGTACGAGTCTTTATATTATTCCACGATTGTACCCATCTATCATTCGTAAAATCAAATAATTGGAATCAACTATTGGGGACTATATTTGGTATCTTCACATTTACACCTTTTGTACCCTGGCAAAAAGAGCACACGATTCATCATGGTACTGTTGGGAATTTGCAACGTCGTGGGTCAGGTGATATATGGACAATGACTGTCAAGGAGTATGATAATTCTAAATGGTATAAAAAGGTTATTTACCGAATATACCGTAACCCTATTTTCTTGTTTGGAGTAGCGCCGATATCACTATTTGCGGTACTTAATAGATTACCTAAAAGGCATTCGGGTAAATCTGAATGGACCAGTTATATGATAACCAATCTGGGTATCATCATTATTGGTACCATATATGGGAGTATTTTTTCAATAAAGGACTATTTAATTGTTCAGTTAATCACCCTTGCTATAGCAAGTAGTTTAGGTGTTTGGCTTTTCTATATCCAACATCAGTTTGAAGAAGTTTATTGGGAAGAGAATGAATCATGGGATTTTGTTGATGCGGCTTTAAAAGGTAGTACATTCTATCGTTTGCCAACTATATTAGAATGGATTAGTGGCTACATAGGTTATCATCATATACACCATCTCAACTCCAAAATACCTAATTACAATTTAAAAGTATGCTATAAGAACAATGATCATTTTACAGATGTAAAAACAGTGACATTAGTATCAAGCCTACCATTAGCACTTTTACAATTATATGATGAAAACAAGCAAGCCCTAATCTCATTTAAACAGAGGAAGAGTATGCTGAAGTTAAATTAAAAGAAGATAATGGTTTAAAAAGGCATTTTTAGTCAAGAAGTATAGAGAAGATAGTGCTATAATGAAGTCAGAAAATGCAAATGGAGGTAAGTTTTTATGAATCATTATGATGATATGCAAAAGATAATTGATTATATTGAAGAACATTTAGACGAAGAATTGTGTATTGACAGACTTTCAGAAATGGCTGTGCTATCTAAATTTTATTTTCAGAGATTGTTTTATAAACTCGTTGGCGTGACGGTTATGGAGTATGTAAGATTGCGACGTGTAGCAAGGGCGTCAGATGAAATTAAAGAGTGTAATAATATTACAGATGTTGCTTTTAACTATGGATTTAATAATGTTGAAACATTCATACGTTCCTTTAAGGCCATATACAAAATGACGCCAACTGAATATAAAAAGAGTAATATACCTCTTGCTCACTTTTATAAAACAGATTTATCTCTAAAGTATAGATATGCGGACATAGGCGTGCCTTTAATTACTTCTGGTATAGTTCTTGAAATAAATACCAAAGAGATTACTGATGATATTAAGCTTGTAGGAACTTTAAAAGAGTGTTCTATGGAGCCTGCGGGGCAAGATAATCCCAGTATTGCTTGGAGTGACTACAATGCTATAAGAGACTCAATCAGTAAAGATTGTACACCCCATGTTGAATATGGGATCTCTTTACCTTCTGAGATAACTGGAAAATTCAACTATTTAGCTGCAAAGCAGGTTCAAGAGTTTTGTGATGAACACAGGCAATATGATCAATTTACTATACCATCTGGATTTTTTGCTGTATGTACATTCTCTGGAGAGGATTTTTATCAATTGACAAATGCTGCCCTTGATAAAGCATTCGCTTATTTCCTACAAACATGGTTACCCAATAGTGATTATGAGATGACTGGTTATTATGCTGCAGAAGTATATGATTGTCGCAGTTTGAAAGATCATCCATTACCTGAACAAGTTCAAAGAGCCCCTAAAGATATGATTATGAATCCTCCTGAAATGGATATTATAGTTTCAGTAAAAAGAAAAGAAAAATAGTCCATAAGACCCCTGTAGTTGAATTGAAATCAACTACAGGGGTTTTTGTGTAAGTGGCAAATATATAATTGATGTTGACATACTATATCGGCAGGTGATATAATCAGGTTACGATATATCGTCTAACGATATAACATTAGACGATAGTTTTGTGAGGAGTGATGAAATGCCTAAAAGTGACGAACATGGGGCTTTAACCGAAGCAGTCTATTATATTTTATTAGCACTTTATCAACCCATGCACGGGTATGGTATTATGCAGTTTGTAAGAGAACTTAGTAAAGAGCGTGTAAATTTGGGACCAGGAACCTTATATGGTGCAATCAACACGATGCTTAAAAAGGGGTGGATAAAAGCCCTTGGTGAAAGTAAAAATAGTAGAAAGAAGGAATATGAAATAACGGATGAAGGACGTAGCGTTATAGAGGGTGAGATTAAGCGATTAGAAGAGCTAATTATAAATGGTAAAACAATTGTGAGGGGTGAGAAGGATGATACATGTTATTAGAAAAGTATTTCTTGACTATGAAAAAGAAGAAAAGTGGCTGAATGAGCTGGCAGTCAAAGGGATAAATTTTGTTGATTATTCCTTTACAAGATACTTATTTAAAGAAGGTCAGTCTGGTGAATATATTTATAGGATTGAATTATTAGAAAACCTTCCATCACATCCTGAAAGTAAAGCGTATCTTAAGTTTTTAAAGGAGTCAGGTGTGGAATGTATGTCAACATGGTACAGATGGGTCTACCTTAGAAAAAAAGCTGATAGCGGTCCATTTGATATCTATTCAGATTATGAAATGCGTATCAAGCACCATAAACGAATAGTAAGTTTACAAGGTATTGGTGGAGTTGTGAATTTGCTATGTGCAATAATTAATTTATTATTGCCATTAACACATCATACATCAGAACCAACCATGAATTTGGTTGTAGGAATAATTAATTTACTTATAGGAATGAAACTTACATCTATGGCCATGGGACAGATGAAAAGAATATATCATATGAAAAAAGAAAAACAACTCTATGAATAATGATTGAGCACCTTGAAAAAGGTGTTTATTTTAATATTTTATACTTTTATTGATTATGACATACTGTTGTCGCATTGTATTTGTTAATATAGTTGTATGCATGAGATAATTTTTAGGCAAGGAGATGATGGTATGGATTTTATAACTTTAACTGTAGATAATCTTGATGATGAGCATATATGCTGTGCAATTTCTGATAAGAAAAGCAAGAGTGGTTATTTAGCTAAAAAAAATTGGTTAAAAAAGCAAATAGAAAATGGTTATGTTTTTACTAAATTAAATGTAAGAGCCAAAGTCTTTATCGAGTATTGTCCGTCAGAAATAGCCTATTTACCAGTACAAGCACCTAACTACATGGTGGTTAATTGTTTCTGGGTATCTGGAAAATATAAGGGGAATGGATATGGGAAACAGCTTCTAAATAAGTGTATCGAAGACAGCCGACAAAAAGGGAAAGATGGTATCATTGTCTTATGTAGCGATAAAAAGAGACCTTTTATGTCAGATAAAAAGTTTTTTGTAAATCAGGGTTTTGAAACATGTGATACATCAGAGCCATATTTTGAATTACTATACTTACCTCTGAAAGATCAGATAAAAAAGCCAGAATTTCTGCCAATTGCAAGAGAAGGGGTATGTGATGATAACGGCGGTTTCAAGGTTTTCTATTCTAACCAATGTCCTTATATGGAATATTATATTGATCTTCAATCCAAACTTGCTGAGGATAGTGGATATATCTATGAGAAAGTATTAATTGATAGCCAAGATAAGGCAATAAAGAATCCTTCACCTTTTACTATCTATTCTTTATTTTATAAAGGAAAATTTGTAACTCAAGAACTTACTGCTGAAAAAAAATTTATAAAGATTATGGATCAAGTGGAATAGGGATAGCAATTCTGGTCAAGAAAAGTCTCTTATTATAGTGCTATACTGCAAAGTATAAGCATAATAAAGGAGATGAGATAGTGAAGATAACGTTTGAAGATAGTGGTAATTATACGGTTTTTAGGATTTCTGATTTTGATGTGAAGTATGAGAAAATTTTAGAGATGTGTTTTTATGAAAAAGATGAGGATAGCTATAAAAAACTATTCTTAAAAGATACCCCAAACATGAACAGAATCAAAGATAATTATAAAAGTAATGCAGAAAAAATGTTTAGCCAAGTAGGTTATTTTACACCTATTCCTTGGGAAAAGGCTCTATTAGAATTTGCTAAGAAAGTTGATGAAAAAGGGATTGACTGGTGGTTGACGGGAAGTTGTGCAGCTTGTATTAGAGGAATCCCACTGAATCCTCATGATGTTGATATAATGATTGATTCTAAGGACGCTAACAAAATAGGTGAACTCTTTGTTAATTATATTGTTGAACCCATCATTGATACAAATGGATGGTTAACAAAAGATTTTGGCGTACTCTTTTTACATGCAAGAATAGATATAGCATCTGACCCTCAAGCTTGTTTAGATGACCCTGAACCTGTAGACTGTGGTCCATATGCAAAAGAGCATTTAGAAGTAATAACTTGGAATGGATATGAAATCAAAGTGCCTCCGTTATCCCTACAACTTTATGTTAATAAGCTAAGAGGAAGAAATGATCGAGTGAAGCTAATTGAAAATTACATGAAGGAGTATGACTAAACCAATAGGAAAAATTGGTTTAGTAAAATATAGTAAAGCCGAACATATCCTATGTTCGGCTTTAGTTTATATATAATATATTATTGTTTTAATTCAAGTGTTTGCATAAATAGCTTCATGACTTTTGAAGCATTAACTTGGTTAAGTACCAAGCATTCTTTTTGTTCGGGATAAAACATATTCCAAGCATCAACTAAAATTTGACCACGTGTTTCGCCATCTGTAACAACTTTTACTGGAGCTGTCAGACCAGTACAAACAGTAGGATCTAAATAGTAGGCGATGTTTAATATGTCATTAATAATACAACCATCAAAGTTTTCAACTTTTCTATGAAAATCCATATAGAATTGTGTAACTTCATAAATGAAACGACCGATATCGTTTTGTTCTTTAAAACCAAAAGTCATATCTGGTGTTAAAAATATTTTACGAGTCACATCTAAAGTAACTAAAGTCATAGGGACTTTAGATTCTAATATTAATTCTACAGATTTAGGATCATGATAATAATTAAATTCTGTCACAGGAGACATATTGCCAAATGCGTTGTATGTGCCTCCCATAGAGAGAATGGATGAACATTTATTAAATGTATCCTTATCTTTTATATAAGCCCTAGCAAGGTTAGTTAGTGGACCTAATGCAATAATATCCACATCTTCATAACGTGATAAAACATCCAATATAAAATCTTCAGCTTTAACGATGGAGTGCTCATCATAGTCTTTACCATAGTAAGTTTCTCCTAAACCATCTTCACCGTGGGTATCTTTTGCATCGATGAATTCACCATGAAGGTTACAGAGATCACTGGTATAGATAGGGATCTCTTTTTCAAGAAGTTGTAAGATAGCTTTAATATTTCTAGCGCTTTCTAAACTATTGACATTACCGCTTACACTTGTGATACCAATAATGTTAAGATTGGATTTGATGGCAAAGATCAAAGCTAAAGCATCATCAATTCCACAATCAGCATCAATAATGACTTTTTTATGCATCAACATCATCCTTTGGTGTAATGTATGACATAATATACATAAAAGGTGTATCAATAATGGCAGCAATATATTTAACAACTAAAGTTGTAATGATTACAGTACCAACAATATCCATTGGGAAAATGCCTACAAGAGCAAAACCAACGGTAACAAGTATTGAATCCACTAATTGTGATATAAAGGTTGAACCATTATTTCTAAGCCAAAGATATTTTTTTGAGTCGTTCCAAGCTTTGAGTTTTGAATAAACATAAACATCTAATGTTTGGCTAATCAGATAAACAAGGTTTCCAACTAAAACGGCTTTTAATGCTCCACCGTTAATGGAGAAAAATAATTCAAGTGCTTCACTAAAATCCTTGCTGTATTCTAGTCCTTGAAATAATGTAGAAATATACATAATGAGAACAAAGGATAAGTTAGCAAAGATTGAAATATACACAGATTTTTTGGCTTCTTTGTAGCCATACTTTTCATTAAGTAAATCTGTAGCTAAAAAGATACCAGCAAACATAACATTGCCAAGAGTAGCTTCTAGCTCAAATAATCCAAAGTCAAACATAACACCTTTATTGACTTGTAGATTAGCAGCGATTACACTTAAAATTATGTAACCTAAAATACCACGTTTTCCAAAAAACTTGTAAGCTGTTGCTATAAGTCCAAAGTTGACAACAGCAAAAATTAAAAATACTAATAAGTTATTCATTCAAATTCCTCCTAGTTTTGATGTCGCAGGATGGTTTCGAACTGCGGTTTCTATGCAAACAGGATATATTATAAACTAAAATCAGTTAAATTTCAAGTTATATGACTTGTTACAATGTGGAAAGTGTTAATTAAAGCAGATTTTTATGTTATACTAGTTCAAGGTGATGAAAATGATAAGATATAGTCGAATAGTTGAAAAATTTAAAAGAGAAATAGTCATGTTGAAATCTACACCATGTCGATGGGGGAAGTGTACTTTCTGTGACTATATTGAGGATAATTCAAAAGATATTAATTATATTAATCAAATTAATAAAGAGATATTAGATGAGGTAACTGGAGAGTTTGGGGTGTTGGAAGTTATTAATTCAGGTAATGTTTTTGAACTTCCTAAAGAAACATTAGAAGCTATAAGAAAAACAATTGTTGATTGTAATATTAATTGCCTCTTTCTAGAAGCGCATTGGATTTATAGAAAGCGACTAGATGAGATTAGGGAATTTTTTAATGTTAAGATAATGTTTAAAACAGGTTTAGAAACCTTTGATGAGCAATTTAGAGAAAAGGTATTAATGAAAGGGTTTCAATATAAAGACATTGGTGAGTTAAAGGGTTTTTTTGATTCTATATGTCTATTAGTTGGAGTTGAAGGACAAACAAAGGCTATGATTAAAAAGGATATTGATCTAGCAAGAGAACATTTTAGTCATTTCACAGTAAATGTATATACAGAAAATTCAACAGCCATTAAACCAGATCATGAACTAATAAAATGGTTTCAAAAAAAATATAAATCGCTTGAGCAAGAATCGAAATGTGAAGTTTTATGGGTAAATACTGATTTTGGCGTAGGTTAAAAATACCGATAGGAATCATTTAATGAACATAAATTAGTATAGGAATGTTATTAGGTTGAAGCATTAATAGCATTCCTATCTAATATGGATATTCTATAGCTAATATTACTGTGTAAATCAATTAATTAGTTAGCTAACAAGTCAATCAAAGATGGTAAAAATGTATCCATGTCAGTATAGGTATCTCGATTTTCTTCGTAGTTGTCAAGCTCTTGATAGAGTCCCATCAATTGATTAAAACCACCGTATTCTACTTCTTTATGGATGATGGTATTTAAAGCTTTTTTTTCATCAAAAGTTTCCTTATATATTCTCCCCTCAATAGCTCTTACAAAATACTCATCAAAAATTCTATGATATGGCATACCTTGATACATAGGATTTTTCATAAATATCTTCTTATCTATGTTAGTCATTAATGCATTTATATGTTCACGTTGCTCAGCAACAGGTTTGTTGATGTAACTATGAAGGTATTCATGGATTGCTGATTCAACCATAAAGTCAATATCATATTTATAGGGATTCTGGGTGAAGTCATTAGGTGACTGATAGGTTACAATCTTATAACCATTTTGTGTCTTCAGAGAGTAAAAAGATGCCATGGAGGGTCTGAATAAGGTTAAGACTGTTTCGTATTCAATAGATGAATCACCAAAGTACTTCTCCTTTGTGCCCAAATAAGCCTCAGTATTACTAATAAGAGTTGTGATTTGGGTATCATCTATATGTTTAAGTATATAGTTATTCATATCTGTATACAATTTTGCATTTTCCATAAAAAAATCTTCTGCATGAGTATCTTCATAGAAAGCTTTCAGCCCTGTTAGAAAGGCATTAATTACTTCTAAGTCTTTAAAGACCCCTTGAAGATATTTATCATCAAAATCATGGATAGGTGTTAAAGAAGGATCATTACTACAACTTAGTAAAATACCAATAACATCACCATTGATATCTTCATAATTTACATATGCGTTAAAGTTTTTTATAAAATGATGTTCCTTATAAGGGGAGAAGTATTCTTTTGCCTTCTTATAGATTTCGTGACTTTCTGTATAGGGTAATAATACAGAACTATTAAAATCCAAATATAATGCACTAGCTATGATGTATGTATCCATCATATAGTTCGTATAAATTTTGTAGTTGACGGTGTCATTTGAAACATAAATTACATTAGAATCTGCAGTTTGTTTTTGAGACGTATGTATCCAACCCGTGGATAATAAAACGATAATAGCTATAACAATAAGGACCGGAATTACTGTTTTCTTGGACCTCAAGATAACATCTCCTTTTCATCAGTAAGATAATATTTCTGCTGTTATATGATATAATAATTAACCAATAATAGCAGCATTTAGATTATACACCTATTTAGTAAGTTTATCAATAATGTTCAAAATATAGGAAAGCCCTTGCGTAGTTAAAGCTGGTAATTACTATACTGTAACAGAAATTATTGCGTAGTAGAAAAGTAGAATAGATATGGTACAAGAAGTATAACTTTCATGTATATATGACATAGTGTTGTCGTAAAAGTTATGGTATTATAAGGTATAATAGGTAAAGAATCATTTCCACGAGAGATAAATTCAAATGTATATGGGAGGTTTCAATAATGCTTGAAATACCAGAAGCTGCGGTTCTAGCTGAACAGATGAATGAATTATTGATTGGTAAAGTCATTCAAAAAGTTATAACGAATCAGTCACCTCATAAGTTTGCATGGTTTGCAGGTGATCCTGAAGAATACGATGCTTTATTAAAGGGAAAAGAAATAAATAAAGCAGTTAATCATGGAGGATTAATTGAAGTATATTTAGATGATGTTCGGATGGTACTAGGAGACGGTGTAGCCTTAAGGTTATTCAGTGATAAAAGCAAACTACCTAAGAAGCATCAATTATGCATTCAATTTACAGATGGGAGCTTTCTTGTAGCCAGTGTCCAGATGTATGGTGGTATGTGGTGCTTCAAAAAAGGGCAATTTGATAATCAATATTATTTTATAGCTAAGGAAAAACCATCCCCGCTCTCTGACCAATTCAATGAAAAATATTTCAAGAAAATAACTTCTGAAGAGAGTGTTCAAAAGAAAAGTGTTAAAGCCTTATTGGCTACAGAACAACGTATACCTGGGTTAGGTAATGGGGTCCTACAAGATATACTTTATAATGCTGGAATCCATCCAAAAAAGAAAGTAAATAACCTTTCTGAGAAAGAAAAAGAGAGGATTTTTCAATCCATTAAAGATACCTTGTTTGAAATGACGATACAAGGAGGAAGAGATACAGAGAAAGATTTATTTGGCTGTTTTGGTGGTTATAAGACTAAATTAAGTAAAAGAACAGTTAATCAACCATGTGAAATCTGTGGCGGACAAATAATCAAGAAAGCATATATGGGGGGGAGTATATACTACTGCGAAAAATGCCAAGAAGAATAACAAAAGAGTTGGTTGAGAATTTGAAATTCTCAACCGATTTTTTTGACCTCAAATCAGGAATCACTTAAGATAAATTTAAGATTCTTTTTATTCCAAATGTATTGCCAAATAGATTGAAAAGAAATACAATGGAATTAAACACTGTTTAATTATTAAACGGTGTTTAATAAAAGGGAAAGCTGGTTACTAGTTTGAGTAAAGAGCGACAAAAACGTAAACAGGAAGAAATTAAACTTAAAATTTTGGATGCTGCAAGAAAAATAATTTCTCAAGAGGGTGTTAAAGGCCTTTCCATTCGTAAAATTACGAATGCTATCGATTATTCTCCTGCTATCATTTATCATTACTTTAAGGATAAAAATGAAATCGTAGAAACACTTACCAGTGAAGAATATCGAAGAATATTAACTTCACTTCAATCTATAGAGAGAAATGAGAATGAACCAGAAAAAGAAATGAAAGAATCTTTTAGGAAATATATAAAGGCTGCTCTAGTTGCGCCAGAAGAATATAGAGCCTTTATTTTAAGTGATGATCCCTTAATAATTAGTAAAACAAGTTTACTCCATCAGGGCGTATCTAAAAACAGTCCAACCATGGGGATGCTATGTGAAAATATCCAGAGAGGAGTTCGATTAGGGCGATATAAGCCGTGTGATCCAGAACTTACGGCTCAAATTTTATGGACGTCTGTTTTTGGCTTAGTCATGAAACTTATAATGGAAAAAGATGTGCCGCAAGTACAAATCGATCGCTTAATCGATCATCATTTTGAACTGGTATTGAATGGACTTATGTCAATAGATGAGGAGTAATGATTTTAACTAGTTTTAAAAAATAAAGTTATTTGTGAAAGGATGGATAGAGATGAAAACATTAATGATCTATGCCACAAAGCACGGAGGTTCAAAGAAATGTGTTAGTTTATTATCGGATCAGTTGATAGGTGAAATCGATCAATGTAATCTTAAAAGCAATCCAATACCTGATCTACAACAATATGATAAAGTAATTATTGGTGGGTCAATCTATGCAGGGAGTATACAAAAAGAAGTCAGTGAGTTTTGCAACAATCATATTCAGATTCTTGAAGATAAAAAGGTGGGTCTTTTTATTAGTTGTATGCAAGGGGGAGACTTAGCTAGAAATCAATTAAAAGAGTCTTTTCCAGATAAGTTGATTAGAAATGCTGTCGTGATGGAGTCCTTAGGTGGTGTATTTGACTTCAAAGACATGAATTTCTTTGAAAAGTTAATCATAAAAATGGTGACAAAGAATGATAAAGGTATCCCAGTTAAAAATGATGCTGGGGTAATAGACATGATTTCAGATAATAACATACAGAAGTTTGCAAAAGCTATGAATAATGCATAATCGCAGGAGGTGTTCGTCATAAGAACGATAGTGCTGGATGGTATGAAAAATCTTAATCCTTTAGGGACATGGTTAAGTAATTTTTTTTGTAAAAAAAATGAAGAATATGCTTATTTTCGATTAGAAGATATGCATATATCACCTTGTCGAAGCTGTGGTGCATGTGGTCATAAGACACCTGGAAGATGTGTGATAGAAGATGATATGCCTGAAATTCTAAGAGGCTATGCAACATGTGATGTTGTCATCATGCTCACCCCTATCACATTTGGAGGTTATTCCTCACTACTAAAAAAAGCTGTGGATAAGTTGGCGTTGACAGCATTACCACTGTATATGGTAAAGAACGGTCATCTTTTACATCCTTCCCGTTATGGGAGCAAGACACTAATTGTAATTGGCGTGGTAGAAAAAGAAATTCCTGCCCAAGTAGGATGTTTCAAAACCTTAGTAGAGAATAACGCATTAAACATGCTATCCTCTGCAAAAGCCCTCATATACCGTTCCCTAGAAGATCTAAAAGTGATTGAGACTGAAGTGGCTAATGCCCTTATGGAGGTCATATAACATGATACATAAAAAACTTCTTATCTTCAATGGTAGCCCACGAAAAAAAGGAACGTCATTTAGTTTTGGGCGAACCCTCAAAATACTAATAGAAGAAGCAGGTCATACTGCAGAAATTCTGCATGTTATTGACTTTTTTGATGAAAAGATAAGCTTAGAGGGTTTAAAATATAATATAGAGAAAAGCGATATGATTGCTTTGGTAGCCCCACTCTATGTGGATACGCTACCTTATCCAGTTATGTGGTTTCTAGAAAAGTTAGCTGCTGATTTTCAAACAGATCTTCGAGGAAAAAATTTCTTTGCCATAGGGCAATGTGGTTTTCCTGATATAACACGTAACGAGCCTCTTATCGAATCTTGTAGGCTCTTTGCTGAAGAAACAGGTATGAAATGGTTAGGTGGTTTAAGCTATGGAGGAGGAGCAATTTTAAATGGTAAGTTAGTAGAAAATCTAGGGAAAGAGGGAAGAAAAATTACTGCAGCTTTTAAATTGGCTTTAGAAGATGCCCTCCAAGGAAAGCAAATATCTTCAAAGTCACAAGAATTGATAACAGTCAAAATTCCTAGAATCTTATTAAGACCATTGGCAGCTTTTCTCAACCATCAATCGAGGAAGTTAGGAAAAGAGAATGGGATCAAAGACCTTACAAAAAAAGTTTATCTTGAATAATATTAATAGACCTTCATATTAAAAGCGTAATAAGGTAACACTAATAACAAATACGCTGTTATAATGGAGGATTGCAAGATGAAAATTACATTATCCAATATTAAAAATACTGAAGGTCTATTTGAAAGAATTAATAAATGTAAAGGTAAAGTAGAACTTATCACTAACGAAGGTGATGTACTTAATATGAAATCAAAACTCTCACAAATAATTATGGTTGCTAATCTACTGGATAACCCAATCATCAAAGAAATGCAGTTGAAGTTTTATGAAGAAGAAGATTTTAAGAATATGATGAACTTTCTAATGTCAGGCGATAAGAGCCTTGGTAAAGAGTAAAGATTAAGTGAGCCCAGTAGGCTCACTTGCTTTTTAGTATAGGAAAGTACTGCGTTTTGCTCGCAAGGTACCATACTTTCCTATCACCAGTTTAAATGTGGCGTTAGCCACTTTGTACTATTACTTTATCTATTTGTTTATACAGCATTTTTTGTATTTCTTACCACTTCCACATGGACAGGGGTCATTTCTGCCGATTTTTTTATCTTTAACAACGATATGCGCTTTATTGAATTCTTTTTTTATTTCTTTTCTTTTTTCTTCTGTTAAAATATGCTCCCATTGTGGAAGGTTGTAAAGCCAATCTGCCTTAGCATCAAGCATATTATAATAAAGTTTTTCAAAATCAATAGAAAGTGTTACTTGGCTTTCTTCGGTTAAGCTATTTAAATCCAGCGTTTCTGTAAGACTTGTGTTAATACCATCTAAAAATCCGGTGAAAGTGATAGAGTCCATGTCAAATTTCTCAGCTAGTTGACTTAGTGGTCCTCCAATCATTTCATCTTTATGCTCTAAAATATATTCATAATTTTTCTGTTCCTTTACAAGATAAGCTTCCCAAAAGGCATTGTATTCTTCTTGCGTGCGCTCAACGTAAGCTTGTCCTTGCCATTGTTCATATAAAGACATTCAACTTCTTCCTTTCGTGTTGTTAATATATTTAATCTAAATTAATTCCTAAGTATTATATCATATATTATGCACCTAATGGTATATAAATTAAACGCTTTGGAGTTAGTGGTATACATATAGGCTGTAGCTCATATATTTAGGGTAAAGTAACGGATTGATGTTAATGGGGAGGACGAGTTTGAGGCAAAATAATAATGCATTAGACAATTGCCATGAAATAATAACCTCAGAGGATTATGTAGATATTTACGCGTTAAGGTTATTACCTGATGTAGATATAGAAGAAGTTGCAGAAGAAGCTGGCGCAGAATGCATACAAAAGATTACGGATAAGGATTATATATTTCATATTAAGGTGGGGGAGGGTGCATGTAGAGAATTTTATAATAGTATTCCATACCTAAAAGTACCTAATATATACACACTATCGAGTTTGAGTAGTATAGAGGCTGCTGGAATAGGTCCTGTGCTTAAGAGTGAAGCTTTAGATCTTTCAGGTAATGGTGTAATCATTGGGATTATAGATACTGGTATAGATTATACTCATGAAGCATTTATTTATGAAGATAATACAAGCAAGATTATAAGTATATGGGACCAGACCCAAGCTGGAAGTCCACCAGATGGATTTCAATATGGAACAGAGTATACAGATGAGCAAATAAATGAAGCTTTAGAATCCGAAACACCCTTATCACTTGTACCAACAGGTGATGAAATAGGTCATGGGACTTATATTGCGGGTATATCAGCAGGAAGACCAAACAGAAAGAAAAATTTTAGTGGTGCAGCACCTAATGCAGATTTAATAATTGTAAAACTTAAAGAATCAAAAAAATGCATTCTGGAATTTTTTGAAGTAAAGGAAGATGCAATTGCTTTTCAGTCTAATGATATTTTGCAAGGATTAAATTATATCATAAAAAAAGCTAGGGAATTAAAAAGACCTGTCGTTGTATTATTTACAGGGGCATCAAATGAAGGTCCACATAATGGAGATGCTTTGCCTGAAAGAGTATTCGCAGAAATGGGTAGATCATACGGTGTTATTATAGTTTTAGCGGCTGGCAATGAAGCTAATGCATCACATCACTTTCACGGTGTTTTTGAAAAGAAGGAAAAGAGAAAGGAGGTTCAATTAAATATTGCAGAGATGGAAAGGGGACTTTTTATAAGCCTATGGAGTCGTCTTCCGGATGAATTAGAAATTGAGATAATTTCGCCTAGCGGAGAAACCACAGATAGAGTTCCTGCAATATCTGGTAAATGGCAGAAGTTTGCATTCCCCATCGAATCTACAGAGATATTAATTGATTATGAATTAATTGAAGAAAGGACAGCTGAGGAGGCAATATATATAAAAATAATTAATCCGACTTCAGGATTATGGACACTCGTCATTTATGGAGAGATTATTATTAATAAAGAATTTAATATTTGGTTACCCGTTAGAGGTTTAATTGATGATAATACTATCTTTCTGAAACCAAGTCCTGATACGACTATAGTTAATCCAGCTGCCAATAAAAGAACAATAACTGTGGGCGCTTTTAATGATGTTATTAATAGTATCTATGTACCTTCAAGTCGAGGTTATACAACCGAAAACCTTGTTAAGCCTGATATCGTTGCACCTGGAGTTAATGTTTTTGGTCCTTATCCAAAAGATCAATATGGTGTTATGTCAGGGACCAGTGTATCAGCTGCTATGACTGCTGGAGCCAGCGCTCTTTTATTAGAATGGGGTATTATTAAAGGTAATCAGCCAGCATTAAACACAATGGCTGCAAAAACACATTTAGCTAGAGGTGCTATGAGAAGAACTGGAATAACTTATCCAAATAGAGAATGGGGTTATGGAGAACTAGACTTATTAAATACATTTAAGATTATAGAAAGGTAATTAGTTAAGGGGAGGAGTCCTTTGAGACAAGATAATAATAATGATATAGATTGTGATGCAATTATTAAATCAAATGATTATGCTGACCTCTATGAATTTGGTCTATTAGCAGATGTGGAGGATATCGCCAAAGAAGTTGGAGCTGCTTGTACTCAAAAGCTGACTGATACAGATTATATCTTTCATATTAAGTTGAATGGTGAGAATTGTGAAGAATTCTATCGACAATTTAGATACATGCCTATACCTAATATCTATGCACTCTCCAGTTTGAGCAGTATTGAAACAGCAGGAATTGGTCCTGTGTTGAAGAGCAAAGCGCTGGATTTATCAGGTAGGGGCGTTATCATAGGCATTATTGACTCAGGGATTGATTATACCCATGAAGCTTTTGTTTATGAGGATAATACCAGCAAGATCTTGAGTATATGGGATCAGACAGAAACTGGAAATCCTCCGGATGGCTTTCAATATGGAGTGGAATATTCAAAGGAGAAAATAAACGAGGCATTGCAAGCAGAGAACCCTTTAGAAGTAGTACCAACCACTGATGAAGTTGGTCATGGGACTTTTATTGCTGGGGTTGCGGCAGGTAGACCTAATAGGAGTAAGAATTTCAGTGGTGCAGCACCAGATTCGGATCTAGTGATTGTTAAGTTAAAGCCTGCTAAGAAGTGCTTATTGGATTATTATCAGGTAAAGGAGGATGCTATTGCTTTTCAATCAAACGATATCATGCAAGGCTTGAATTATCTCGTGAAGAAATCAAGAGAATTTGATCAACCTCTTGTAGTATTGTTTGCAGGGGGATCTAATGAAGGACCTCATAACGGTACGGTTTTTCTTGAGAGAGAGTTTGCAGATTACGGTAGTTTGTATGGTGTCATCAGTGTAATTGCTGCTGGAAATGAAGCTGATGCATCCCATCATTATCATGGAATTTTTGAGGGAGATGAGAGAACCAAAGAGGTTCAGCTAAATATTTCTGATGATGAGCGAGGTTTGTTTATCAATATGTGGAGTCGCCTACCTGACGAGTTAACGGTTGAGTTTATTTCACCTAGTGGGGCTAGCACAGGGAAAGTACCCTTTAAGTCCGGGGAGTGGCAAAGGATGGAGTTTCCCCTTGAATCTACAGAAATTCTAGTTAACTATGAATTAATTGAAGAACGTACAGGTGAAGAAGCTGTTTATGTTCGTATAATCAGTCCAACACCAGGGGTATGGACCATAGTTGTCCATGGGGATATTATTATCAATGGTGAGTTTGATATCTGGTTACCCGTCCGGGGTTTAATCAATGATAATACAATATTTTTGCAATCGAGTCCTGACACAACCATCGTTAATCCATCAGCAAGTGTGGGAACAATAACAATTGGGGCATTTAATGAGGTTATCAATAGCCTCTATGTACCTTCTAGCCGAGGATATACAACAGATATGCGTATTAAACCTGATCTCGTTGCACCAGGAGTTAACGTTATAGGTCCCTATCCAAGAGGTCAATATGGTGCACTATCTGGTACCAGTGTAGCAGCAGCAATAACAGCTGGTGCATGTGCTCTTCTATTAGAATGGGGGATTGTAAAAGAAAATCAGCCGACAATCAATACCATTGCAGCGAAGACTTTTTTAGCGAGAGGTGCAATGAGAAGATCAGGTATGATTTATCCAAATAAAGAGTGGGGGTATGGTGAATTAGATTTGTTTAACACATTCCGAGTGATTAGTGGGTAGGTGATTTGTTATTGCTAAAAAGATGACGATATTAGTGGTATGTTTGATTGGTTGCCTGATCACGCCTATAATTCTGCGACAAATTAACAAGCAACAGGATGTTTACTATATTAAGAACAATGAAATAGTTAGGGAAGCAAATTTTACTGAAGACGACGATATAAAGATCATTGAATCTTCTGATGACCTGCATTATAGGCTAATAGACTTTTCCTCAGGTTATACATTAAAATATCCTAAGGAAATGAAGGTTGATTTATCCTTAGCTCCTATTAGGACTGTTATAGTAGATGAGGATAAACAGATTGAGATCTATTATGATAATTTCAGTGATACGATTAATTCACCTTTCGTTTATACCAATTATAGTAATCAATTTCTTGAAAATAAGAGAGACCATAAGAAGGTGGTGCAACAAGAAGTGTCCATTAATGGTATGGATGTATCACTATTAATGTGGCAACGAGATAAGCTTCAAAGAGTTCATAATGATAAGAATTATTATGTTAGTGCAGATATCGTAAAGAATGAGGAGGAAGTCTACACAGTATTCATAAAGTCAACGGTACCTTTTAATAATCAAGAAGATTATATGAGTTTTCTTGAAAGCTTTAAACTTATAGAAAGAAAAGGTACTCCTCAGTTTACAACTACCTTTAAGAATAAAAAAAGAGATTGGAACAAAGAAACAGCAGCATTTTATAAACAATATTTTGCGGATGATAGCACTTTAACATGGGGGATATTTGAGAACTCAGCACCCCAAAGTTTTGAGTTTCTTAGTAATTTAGAAAGCGAGTTGAACTTTACCTTCGACTTTTTATTAAAATACCAGTCCCTATCCAGTGAGGGGTTTCCCATGAAAGAGATGAAAAATGCTTATGAGCATGGAAGAGTCGTCGAACTAACTCTCCAAACTATGTTCTTAGATGGAAGGGATAACGCTAGTATTACATATGAGATCTTAGATGGTCAGCATGATAATTTTATTATAGAATACGCTAAACAGATGAAGAGATTTGGGCACCCTGTTTTATTCCGTTTAAATAATGAAATGAATGGTGATTGGTGCGTTTACTCTAGCTATTACTCATCTAAGGATACTAGTCTATATAAAGCGGTGTGGCAATACATCTACAGAATATTCGAAGATGAAGGTGTAGATAATGTACTCTGGGTTTGGAATCCAAATGATATTTCATTCCCGAATTTCAAATGGAATCATTATTTGAATTATTACCCTGGAGATGAGTATGTGGATATCATTGGCTTAACAGGATACAATACTGGGACCTACTATACAGGAGAAAATTGGAGAGAATTCAAAGCCATCTATGACCCCCTTTATGATGAGTACATGGAAGTGTTTAATAAACCCTTTATGATTACAGAATTTGGCTCTAATTCAGTAGGTGGTGATAAGGTTAAGTGGATTAATGATATGTTTGATAGGATTGATCACTATGATCATGTTAAAGTAGCTATATGGTGGAATGGTATTGACTGGGATGCAGATAAGCAACCAGCTAGAATATACCGTCTGGATGAAAATGAGGCGATAAAAGACATTTTCAAAGATAGACTAGAAGCATATCGATAAGTAAGAACAACACAGTCTAGATTGCATAAGCTAGGCTGATTTTTTATAGTGTAAGAAGGAACCGTACTTTCCTATTTCAGTTTAATGTGACCTTAGCCACTTAATGCAAATTCTATAAAATGAATTAAAACTATTTTTGTCATTAGAAATAGTCTATAATAGATTATGATAGAAGAATTTGTTAATATATATGTAAATGTTTGATGAGGATATGAAAGGATTAACTAATGAAAAAAAGAGGAAATATTGATGCTACTGAGGGAAGTATTAAAAAGAATTTATGGCTATTAGCATGGCCAATTATGATTGGAAATCTCATTCAAGTCGCCTACAACATGGCTGACACCTTTTGGGTTGGTAAGTTGGAAAATAGTACTGAAGCCATAGCAGCCGTCACCATCTCATTTTCCGTAATTATTGTACTAGTATCTTTAGCGGCAGGGTTGGGTGTAGGTTCAGCCACATTAGCTGCACAATATTATGGTGCAAAAAAGTTTGAGAAAGTGGAAGAAGTCACCTATACTTCTTTAATTGTTGTGGGAGCAGTTGCCTTATTTTTTGTATTAGCAGGTATCTTATTTCAAGGACCTTTATTCAGACTACTTCAGACACCGGATCATATTATGCCAGTCGCAAAAGAATATTTTATTATTATTATGGTAGGTATGCTGTTCATGTTTATATTCTTTATCATGAGTGGTATACTACGTGGGGTGGGTGATACGAGAACGCCTATGATAGCGGGGATTCTATCAGGTATACTTAATATGATTTTGGACCCCTTTTTAATATTTGGATGGTGGGGGTTCCCAGAGCTAGGTGTTGCTGGGGCAGCCTATGCCACAGTTTTTTCACGATTAATTGCTTCAATTTATATCTTTTATGTTGTAGTACGAGGGAAGACTTTTTTAAAAATGAACTTGAAGCATTTCAAAGTTGATTGGGAGATTACGAGACAACTATTTAAAATAGGTATACCATCAAGTATTTCTCAAGCTGCTATTAGTCTTGGAGGAACAGTTATCATTGCAAGAGTCAATAGCTTTGGTGAAATAGCAACTGCAGTACATGGTATTGGTTCAAGATTGGATTCACTGCTATTCATGCCAGCATTAGGGCTTTCCCAGGCTGCTAATTCCATGGTCGGACAGAATCTCGGTGCAGGGAAAAAAGAACGTGCTTATGAAAGTGGCAAATATGCCATGAAGTCTGTATTCGTAATACTTCTAGTTTTAGGAGGTATTTTAGCACTTTTCCCAACAGCTTTCTTTACATTATTTGATGTAGATCATGCAGTTGTCGAGTTAGGGAGATACTACGTCTATGGTGTGACCTTATTTTTTGCCTTTGTTGCATGCAGGATGGTCATGTCTCATGTTTTTCAAGGAGCAGGAGCAGCATCTTTATCCATGTGGTTGAGTCTCATCTGCTTGTGGGGATTTAGAGTACCATTTGCATACATCTTATCCTTTACGACGCTGGGGGTTAAAGGGGTATGGTTAGGAATGGGTTTATCTTTTGTGGTTAGTTTTCTATTTATGTATTATTATTATAAAAAGGGGGCATGGATGGATAAAGCCGTTGTTCACGAAGCTTTTGATTAAATAGATTATAGGGGGATGTATATTGGTCAAATCAATTGTAAGAAAAGTGATGTTTATAACTTTGTTTTTAGCTGGTATCGTGTCTTTATATTTATTGTTTATGACTGTAACGGATTATAAACCGGAAGAAATAGAGATATTGAACATTGAAAACAATCAGCAATCTGTTTTAACTTTAGAAGATACTTTATCCATCATAACCTACAATATAGGCTATTGTGGTCTGGATCAAGATCAGGATTTTTTTATGGATGGAGGAACAGGATCAAGGTCTAACAGTAAGGATAATACAATAGAGAATCTAACTGAAATAACCAGCTTTCTAGTGGATCAACAACCTTCATTTATACTTATTCAAGAGATGGATATTGATGCTACAAGAAGTCACCAAGTGAATCAATACGAACTCTTAAAGGAAAATCTAATAGGATATAATGCTAGCTATGCTACTAATTACAAAGTACCATGGGTGCCTATACCCATTACAAAGCCTCATGGCTACGTAGAATCAGGATTAGCAACCTTCTCTCAATATGATGTATCTTCAGCAATTAGGTATCAATACCCAGGAAAAGAAAAATGGCCAAGACAATTAGCGTTACTGGATCGTTGCTTCTTAGAAAGTAGAATACCAATTGAAGATGGGAAAGAATTAGTTGTTATCAATTCGCATCTTTCTGCTTATGATAAGGGTGGAGTCATCAGGGCGCAACAATTGACTTATTTAAAAGAATGCCTTACAGACGAATATCAGAATGGGAATTACATAGTAGTTGGGGGCGATTGGAATCACCTATTACCAGGAGTTGATCAAGCTGTCTTTGAGAATAACTTACCATGGCCGGATTGGTTAAAGGATATACCAGATGATTTTACTCCTGAAGGATTTAATTGGGGAGCAGATCCAAGAGTGCCAACTAATAGAACAAACGAAGCACCTTATGTAAAAGGCGAAAATTATGTGTCTATTATTGATGGGTTTTTAGTATCTCCTAATATAGAGATACAAGAAGTTGAAGGCATTTCATTAGAATTTCAAAACTCAGATCATAATCCTGTAAAGATGACTTTTAGACTGGATAAGTAGATGTTATAGACTAAAATGGTATTAATGTATAATGATGGTTTTTGGTTATAATAAATATATTGGATTGTATTTCTGATACACATTTGAAGTAGAGTTGGAGGTACTAATGAAGTATTCAAAAGGAATAGGATGCCTTATTGAGATTGTATTGTTTTTATTAGTAATAGCTTTTGGCAGTATGCTAAAAGATACTAGCATACTGCCACTTTGGATACAGATTCCACTACTGATTCTTATTGGTTATATTTATAAAGTCAAAGACTGGATAACTCCCCATAATAGATCAGAAGCTAGATTAAAAAAAGCAAGAAAGAGTAGGAATAAACATAAAGCCATTGATCTCTATATTGAAGTATTAAATAGTGATTATTTATCTAAAGAAGATGAGATATTGGTTTTAGAAGAGGTAGCTAAACTCTATTCTGAGATTGGGGAATTTAAAAAATCTCACGATTATTATTGTAAAGGTATTAAGCATCTTGAGAAGGGATTAGAGGAGTCCTTTTTATCTGAGTCAGAGCGCTTGGAGGCATTAGGTAGGATAGGTTTTTATTATTATAATATCGAGGATTATCAATCAGCTGTTAATTACCTTGATAGAGCCTTAGACATAGGTTTATATCAACCATACTTTAAACCAGATCAAGCAATTCTTTTGAGAATAATGAAGGTATACTTAGCAAACAATCAACTGCAAAATGCAATTCATATTTATAGAACATTATTACATCTAAAACAAGTTAAAAAAAGTAAAGAGATCGATGAACTATTAGGTATATACGAAAGATGAGAAGGAATCTCATCTTTTCTTAATATATTTTTATTTTTTATGGAACTTTTTTCATACCGTTTCGTCTAAAGTATAGAAAGCATTAAGAAAAATGTAGGTCAATAGATACTGAAAGGGGCAATCTATCATGAAAAAGAGGATTGTAAGTGTTGTTTTAGTTTGTGCACTTTTAATTACTGCTATATACAGTAATTCATTTAATAGTAGTATAGAAGTAAAAGCTGAAGCTTTTAGAAATGGCTATACACTCATTCCGCAGGAGCAAGATTCTACTGGAATTAGTACAAAGTCAACTTTTTTACTACAATCAGAGGAAGAAAAAATAGCTCTTGAGCAGATTGATAAGGAATTAACCATTAACCCAGAAATAGAGTTTACTGTTAGTGAACAGGCAGATGGCTTCCTCATAACATTAGAAAAAGAACTGGAAAAAAATAAACTATATACTTTTAAGTTTTTGGAATCGACTTGGACATTTCAGACAACTGCAGATTTCAAGCTTCTAGGAACATTACCACGTACAGAGACTTCTAATGTTCCTGTTAATACAGGCATAGAATTATATTTTAGCCATTATGGCGCAGAAGTAGAGGATTATTTTGAAATAGAACCCAATGTAAGTGGTAAATTTGAAGAGCATGGCAATGTTGTTGTCTTTGTGCCAAATGCATTAAAAGAGAAGACGATTTATACAATAACACTTAAAGCAGGATTATCATTAGCTGAATCTGAACAATCATTAGAAGAAGATTATACATTTACTTTTGAAACAGCTGCAAAAGATGAAAGTGAGTATACAGAACCTAAGGGTTATTTTAATTTTAGTAATATGATGAATGAATTTGGTACTGATGAAGTACCCAAAATTCCAATGAATTATTATGTCTATAATGATAAATATGACGATTCAATTAAGACCAATGTATATGCTTACAAGAGTATGAATGATTTTATTGAAGCAATTGATAAGTTTAGTGAAACACCATCATGGTCTTATTTTGGAGTAGAAGAAAATAAAATAGCAACAGAAGGATTAGACGAAGTCATGTCCTTCGAACAGCCTATTAATCAAGAAAGATCTTATCAGCAGTTTTTAGACTTACCAGAAGGATTGCCAGAAGGTTATTATCTTGTGGATTGTACTTGGGAAGATATTCAGTTTCAAACATTTATTCAAGTGACGGATTTAAGTTTCTACTATATGGAATCCATTGATGGAAGCTTACTGTGGATTAATGACTTAAAATCAGATAAACCCGTAAATTCTGCTACCGTTAGCGAAGTGGGTACTGACAATCTTTACACAAGTAATGATGATGGTATAGTAGAAATCAATAACCAATCTGATCAAAATGAAAAGAAAACCTATACCATAGAAGCCAATGGACACAGTGCTGTATTGCTCACCTATAGATATTACTATTATGGTACTAACCAAAGTGACATGTATTGGAAGTACTTCCAGACAGATCGAAATCTTTATCAACCAGATGATAAAGTTAAGTTTTGGGGCTTCATGCAACATCGCTATGAAGATGAAAAGATTGATGAAGTAACAGTAGAAATTGGTCAAGGCGGATGGTGGTATTGGGATTTCTTACCTTACTTTGGTCAGGAAATGCCTTACGTTATAGAGACATTTAAAGTGGAGAATGGATTCTATAACGGAGAATTAAGTTTACCTAACCTCGAACAAGGTGGCTATCAACTAACGATTAAACATAAAGATGAGATTATTTCAAGTACCTATATAGAAGTTGAAAACTATGTGAAACCAGCTTATAAAATTGAGGTTACCAAAGATAAGGAAGCAATTTTTGTAGGCGAAGAGGTTAACTTTGAAGTGAGTACTATGTTCTATGAGGGAACACCAGTAGCCAATTTAGATGTGAATTATAATATTGGTGGTATGGATTATAAGGAAGGGGTTACTACGACGGATTTACTTGGTAAAAGTGTCATTAGTTTTACCCCAAAATATAATTCAGGGTACCAGGATATTGTATTTGCCTACGCCAATGCCTACGCAAGGTTACCTGAATCAGGACAAATCTATGCTGATGAAACTATCCGAGTATTTGTGAATGATATTCATGTAAACATAGATGCTAAAATTGAAGATAATAAAGGATTTGTTACAGCTCAGGTAAATGAAATTGATTTAGAAAGAATCAATAATGGTACTGCTGAAAATGATTATGATTTTTTAAGTAATTCAGTAGAAGGTCAAAAGATTACTGGAGTTATTTATAAAAATGAATGGAAAAAAAGAGAAGTTGGTCAATACTATGACTTCATCAATAAGGAAGTTAAAAAGCAATATGATTATTATAAGGAAACAACAAAACTACAAGATATCGTTTTAGTAACGGATCAAGAAGGTAAGGCGCAAGTAGAGATTAATCTTCCGGAAGATAAAAACTGTTATTATACAGCAGAATTAATGACAACAGATTTATCAGGAAAGAAGATGACATTCGACCCCTATTTTTCAGAACCATGGTCTTACGATCCCTATGATTATGATTACTATATGCTTCAATCTGAAAAAGAAGAGTATAATGTAGATGAAATGATGGCTATCCAATTTGTAAAAGGAGAAGAGGCATTAGGAGAAGGTAACTACCTTTACGTTACGGCTCAAAATGGAATCAAAGACTATGATGTAACAGATTCATCGTCTTATAGCAAAGTATTTGATTTAGCAAGTATCCCTAATGTTGAAGTAAAGGGTATTTACTTTAATGGTAAAACCTATATAGAATCCGATAGCTTTATACCAAGACTCAATTTTGAAAAGAATAGAATTATATTTACTGCTGAGACTGATAAATCAACATATAAACCTGGTGAAGAGGTTACAGTTAACCTAAAAGCTCAAGTATATTCTGATGAGATGCAAAGATTAGTCGATGCTAAAGATGTTATGGTAAATGTGAGTATAGTTGATGAAGCCTTATTTGAGTTATGGGATCAGAATGTAGATACTTTGCAGGAACTTTATCGCTGGATTGGTGGAGGGATTAATAGTACCTATGCTTCACATAGCAATTCAGGTAATAATATGATTGAACCTATGTATTATGGTTTGGATATGGCGAAAAGTGATGTTATGGAAGATGCAGCAGTTCGAGCAAATTATTCGATGGTTACTAAGGAGTCCTCTGCAGAAGTATATGTTCGCTCTGAATTTAAAGATACAGCCATCTTTGAAACGGTTTATCTTGATGAAAAGGGTGAGGGAACTCTTACATTTAAGTTACCAGACAATGTTACTGCATGGCGTATGACAATGGCTGGCATTTCAGAAACACTTCAAGCGGGATCAAATATTGAAGAACTAAAAGTTACACTACCATACTTCATCAGCACAAATATTAACTCAACTTACCTTGTGGGTGATCAACCATTTATAGGGGTTACCACTTATGGTAATGAACTTAAAGAAGGTGAGGCAGTTCATTATGAGGTCACCTGCGAAGAAACAGGTTATGTAACAACTGCAGAAGGTAAAGCATTTGAACGTGTTAATATTCCACTATGGGAAATGGAGGAAGGTAATTATCATATTACTGTTAAGGCAGTATCAGAATCAGGTTATTCTGATGGATTAAAAGAAGAAATTAATGTTGTGAAAACTTATCACAAAGTTGAAGCTGCTGATTATTATGATTTAGAACCTGGACTCACTGTTAAAACCAATGATGCTGGGATGACGAGCTTAACATTTGTTGATCAAGGGAAAGGGTTGTTAATGCCAACATTATACTCTTTAGCATATAACAGTGGTAAACGAGTTGATCAAAAGTACTTAGCATATAAAGCTAGGGATATACTGATGAATTCATACGGTATGGAATTCTATGAAAATGAAGAAGTAGTTTTAGAGGATTATCAAGTAGACGATGGTGGTTATGCCATTCTACCTTATTCTGAAAGCGATGTGGAAACTACAGTAAAATTATTGCCAGTTATAAAAGAGGATACAAATACACTAAAAGTTAAGATGTATCTCTATAATGAGTTAAATAATGAGGAAAGCAGAAACAGAGCTGCTGCGTTGTATGGCTTAGCTTTACTAGGTGAACCAGTTTTACTTCAAGCTGAAACATTAGAACAAATTTCCAATCTTACATTTAAAGAAGAGATATATCTAGCATTGGCATTTGCTGAGCTTGGCGATCTTTATAAAGCAAAAGCGTTATACAAAAATGAAATCCAAGGCTATGTTGAGACCTATGATAATGTTGCAAGAGTTCAATATGGGCATACAGAAGACAGTTACCTTGAATATACAGCGTTAGTAATGATGCTGGCATCACAGCTTGATCTTGAAGAAAAAGAGTTGTTCTTTGATTATGTGACTCATGCATATTCTAAAGAAATACTTGTCAATGCAGAACTAATGGTTTATGTTGGTGAAGAAATAGGCGGCTTAGCTGATGAAGAGCTTAAGGTGAGCTATATCTATGATGGTGAAGATTATGAAAAGAATGTTAAGAATGGTTGGGCGGTAACCGTTAAAGTTCCTTCAATTAAATTAAAGGATTTTAAGATCACAGATGTTGAAGGAGAAGCTGCACTTGTAGCCGTTTATGATAAAGAGATTGTATCAAATCAAAAAGATGAGGACTTAAAAGTAACAAGAACCTACATGAGTTATTCGACTGGAGAGGTTACTAATGACTTTGAAGAATCTGATATTGTTAAAGTGAAAATCGATTGGGATATTGCTAAGACAGCAATTGATAATGCTTACACGATAACTGATTTTGCACCGTCAGGTTTAAAACCAATTGATAATCCTTGGGAGATAGGGTTGAAAACTGGTAATGGTTATTGGTACAGAGATATAGACGGTCAAAGGGTAACTTTCCATGTTTATAAGAATACTGAAGAATATCAACCACTTTATTATTATGCGAGAGTAGTTACTCCTGGAACGTATAATGCAGAAGGAGTCATTATTCAAGGTAGCAAAGTAAAAGATAGTATGTGTATTGGTGAAAGTGATCAAGTAACTATAAAAAAATAATGTATATTCAACGAATCTAATTACCATAATTCGATACAAAAAGACATCTACAAAAGTAGGTGTCTTTTGTGTTATAGTAAATAATGACACATAATATTAACTATGGTATAATTATGTAGTATTATAACGTAGAGGTTTAAATAATAGCATATAATACCTCGAACCTTGATAGGATTCTTGGTATCAATTAATAGGGGAATAATATATAGGGGAGTAACATTGGATGAAATTAATAAGAAATATGAAACTAAGATCAAAAATGGTTTTCGGATTTTCCTTAGTTATGATACTGATGCTAGCAGCGCTTTCTTTTGGCTTATTTGGACTACTCAATAATAGTCAACAATTTGCAGATTTTAGGATTATAGCAAATGAAGTAAAAATGGCTGAAAAAATTCAAACTGAACTGCTATCCAGCCGGATTTCTTTTAATAATTTCGTAGCATCAGGAAATGAAGAAATGGCTTATACTTTTGATGAACAATATTATCATATGGAACAGTATATAGCAGATTTTATTAGACTAAGTAGGAATAATGACCGGGTACAATATGTTAGTACTATTGAAAAAGAACTGAAGAATTATAATGTGGGATTTAAACATATTAAAGAACTGGATGAAAAATCTTATCAAATATATGATGATATTGTAACTACCGGTACAGAAATGGTTGATGCAATAAAGCATATTAAAGATATTGCTTATGCTGAAGAGAATGAAGTTATTCTAGATCTAGCAGCAAATAGTCTCCAGTACTTACTAACTGCAAGACTTTATGCTTCTAAATATTATGATTTCCATGAAGAGGAGAATTTTGAATCTTACATAGATAATTATGTCTTGTTTATGGAGTATGCAAATGAATTAAGAAATAAAACTGAGGGTTATCAATATAACGCTGATTTAAATACTCTTGAAAAGAATCTAAGTATCTATTCCGACGAGATGTTAGAACTAAGTCAGTTCATTAAGGAAATGGATCAATTGATTTTTGAGATGGATCAGATAGGTACTAATGTAACAAAAATTATAGAAGAAATAAACAACTCCATTATTTTGGAGGAAGAGATATATGAAGAAAAAATTGAAAGTCAAGTGACCATGATGATAAGTGCCATGGGGGTTATAGCATTTATAGCATTAATCTTCTCAGTATTAGTAGCTCTTGGTTTACTTAAATTAGTACTAGTTCCTATACAGACTTTAACAGAAACCTTCAAAGCGATAGCTTTAGGTGATGTGGATCTAGATTTTAGACTTGATGAAAGAAGTAAAGATGAAATAGGGACAATGGCAGGATCATTCAATCAATTCATGATTAAGTTAAAGGACATTATGAATAATGTCAGATATCAAAATTGGTTAAAGACTGCTCAATCAGATATAAATGATCTATTAAGGGATGAAGAAGATATTGTTACATTGAGTAGTAAGATTATTAGCTATTTATGCAATTACATCGATGCGAATATTGGTGCGTTCTATCTCAATAACGAAGATAAATTATCAATGACAGCTTCATTTGCCTATCATAACAGAAAAGGTGTGCCTAAGATTCTTCAACCAGGGGATGGTCTTGTTGGACAGGCGGCACTTGAGAAGAAGAAATTTGTTATAACAGAGATACCTGATGATTATGTGGCTGTTCAATCTGGTTTAGGAGAAGCTGTTCCTAAAAATATTATCGTGTTACCTTGTATGTACGAAGAAGAATTAATGTGTGTTATTGAGATTGGAAGTTTAAAGGCTTATACAAGAGAAGAAATTAATCTATTAGAGGCTTTAGCAAATGTTATTGGTATTTCCATCAACTCAGCAAAACTAAGAATCCAAATGAAAGAGTTGCTAAATAAAACTTTGAATCAAGCTGAAGAGTTACAGGTACAGCAAGAAGAACTTAGGCAGACTAATGAAGAGTTGGAGGAGCAGGCAGTAGCTCTTAAAGAATCAGAAATGCGTTTGCAGACTCAACAAGAAGAGTTAAAAGTATCTAATGAAGAATTAGAACAACATTCCCGTGAATTAGAGCTGCAGAAGCAAGAATTAGATCAAAAAAATCAAGAGATTATTGCATCACAACAATTAATTTTAAATAAGGCAGAAGAACTTGAGACCATTAATCGTTATAAGTCGGAGTTTTTAGCCAACATGTCCCATGAATTGCGAACACCATTAAATAGCATATTAATTTTATCTCAATTACTATCTAATCGTGATTCAAAGGAACCATTAACAGAGAAAGAGCTTGAGTATGCAACGACCATTAATTCGTCAGGGACTGATTTGTTAACATTGATCAATAGTGTACTTGATTTATCAAAAGTTGAAGCTGGTAGACTTGAACTCAACCATGAGGATTTGAACTTGAATGGTATTTTAAGTGAATGTGATAAACTATTTAAACCAGTTGCAGAGGTTAAGCAGATTGAGTTTAAGACAGAACTTGAAAATGGGCTACCAGAAACCATCACTAGTGATGGTATGCGTTTGCTTCAGGTTATCAAAAACTTAATATCTAATGCGATTAAGTTCACTCATACAGGAGAAGTGGTTTTAGCTATTAAAAAGCCTAAGATGTCTGATAAGAATATGGTAATAGATAACTTAAATGATTACATAGCTATAGAAGTTCAGGATACAGGGATTGGTATACCTGAGGACAAAAAAGAGGTTATATTTGAAGCCTTCCGACAATCAGATGGGACAACAAGCCGCCAATATGGAGGAACAGGATTAGGGCTGACGATTTCACTTGAATTAGCACATGCTCTTGGTGGTCATATATTATTAGATAGTCAAGTAGGTAAAGGAAGTACATTTACGATTTTGATTCCTCTAAAGCTACAAATGAATCAAGCTAAAGTTAAAGATAATATGGATTCTAGAACGATCATTAATAATGCTATTAACTATGAAGATCTTCATAAAGAAGAAGCAATATCTTTATCTCTAGAAGATCGTGTAAAGACATTACTCATTATAGAAGATGATAATAATTTTGCGACCATTTTAGCGGACATAGCTAAAGATAAAGGTTATAAAGCTGAGATTGCTTTAGATGGAATAACAGGTTTTAATAAGGCCGTAGCAATTCAACCATCAGCTATTATTTTAGATATTGGTCTTCCAGATATCAATGGTATGGATTTAGCTAAGAAGTTAGGTCAACATAAGACAACGAAGGATATTCCAATACATATCATTTCTGGTTCAGAGAGTGATGAAAACAGCAGTATGCCAAAGAGTATTATTGGTTATTTAAAAAAGCCCGTTGATATTAAGGCTATCTACGAGACGCTTGCTAAACTAGAAGGGTTACAGCAAAAGGGATTAAAACAATTATTGATCGTAGGTGATTGTGGAGGAGAAAGCTTCGAATACTTTACAAACATGGGGCAGGTTGAGCTTCAACAAGTGACTTCAGGAAGAGAAGGATTAGAGTGTTTGAAGAATGATGATTATCAATGTGTTGTACTTGATATTAAGCTCTCTGATATGAGTGGTGTCGATTTCTTAGTTCAACTTAAAGAAGAGCTGGAGTACGCTGTTCCAGTAGTTATTTATACTGATGAAGAGATGGATGATCAACAGGTTGATGATATTAACCAATATGCTGATAGCATTATTCTAAAAAGTTCTAAATCACAAGATCGATTAGTTGATGAGGTTCTCATATTTTTACATGACATTAATAAAAATATTGAAGACTATATAGCTATCACAGGAACCGATAATAATCAAGTAACCAAGGGACTTAAGAACAAGATAGAAAATATGGATATATTCAGTGATAAAAAAGTATTACTGGTTGACGATGATGAACGCAACCTATTTGCTTTACTTAATGTACTCGAGCAATATGGCATTGAAGTGATAGTTGCTAAAAATGGCGAAGATGCTATTAAGTCATATAAAGAGTTTAAAAACATTGATCTGATTTTAATGGATATCATGATGCCTAAGATGGATGGTTATGAAGCAATAAGGACAATAAGAGGTCTTGAATCTGCAAACAAGATACCTATTATTGCATTAACAGCCAAGGCTATGAAAGATGATAGGGATAAATGTATAAAAGCAGGTGCTAATGATTATATGACCAAGCCAATAGAGATTGACAAACTCATATCTTTACTTAAGGTGTGGTTAGTATGAAGAAAGTAGAAGAAGCAATCATGACCACTGAAGAAATTGAAGTTAAACTATTTATTGAAGGTATGTATTTAAAACATGGTTATGATTTTCGAGACTACTCTTGGTCTCATATGAAACGAAGGATTAAGAATAAGTTATTAATGAGTAACCTGAATAGTATTTCAGAAATGCAGCATAAGATGTTAACAGATGATGCGTACTTTAAGAGTTTACTACCTGAGTTCTCAATCAATGTAACAGAGATGTATAGAGATCCTGAGTTTTTTGACTATGTTAGAAAGGAAATCATACCTTTACTGAAAACCTATCCAAAGATTAAAATCTGGCATGCTGGATGCTCTACTGGAGAAGAGGTCTATTCAATGGCTATCATGCTTCAGGAAGAGGGGGTGTATGATCGATGTCAGATTTATGCCACTGATTTCAATGAAAAAATACTTGAAAAAGCTAAAGAGGGCATCTATCCATTAGAGGTAGTCAAAGATTATACAAGTAATTATATTCAAGCCGGAGGGAAAGTTAATTTTGCAGATTATTACACTGCTAAGTATGATGCAATAATTATGCATCAATCTTTGAAGAAAAATATCATTTTTGCTTGTCATAATGTTGTAACAGACCAAGTCTTTGGTGAAATGAATATGATTATATGTAGAAACGTCATGATTTACTTTAACAATGAATTACAGAATAGGGTTATAAAATTATTCAATGAGAGTCTATGCAAAGGTGGGATCCTATGTCTAGGATCAAAAGAAACTTTAAAAACTAACGAAGCACAGGGTTATTTTGAAGTTTATGAAGCCAAGCAGAAAGTATACCGAAAAAGGTTAATAAACAGAGAATATAACAATTTACATAGAAGCACTTACTTTAAATAATTTCATGATAATGAAATGATATTACTAAAGAAAAAAATTTTTTTTTAATGATAGATTTGAGAAGTAATTTATTACTTTTCTAGTGAGCATTAAAAGAACGGGAATTAGGAGAAAGTTTATGAATGAAAAGGTTGACATACTTATAGTAGACGACAAGAAAGAAAATCATCTTGTCATGGAGAGTGTTTTAACAGATAAAGAGCTAAATTTAGTTAAGGCAATATCAGGAGAAGAAGCTTTAAAATTATGCTTATCTCATTCTTTTGCTGTTATATTAATGGATGTGCAGATGCCAAATATGGATGGTTTTGAAGCTGCAAGACTACTAAGAAGTATTGAGAAAACAAAACATATACCTATTATTTTTGTTACAGCCATTAGTAAAGAACAAAAATCTATTTTTAGAGGCTATGAAGTGGGGGCAGTAGACTATCTATTTAAGCCATTTGATCCGATAATACTTAGAAGTAAAGTCAATATATTTAAAGAAATGTACCTTCAAAGAAGATTGATTGAAAAACAAGCTGAAGAATTAGCTGTTAAAGTAGAAGAACTTAATCGCATGGAAGAAGAAAAGCAGTTATTAGAAAGTATCAGTATGGAAGATAGCTTAACCCAGACTTATAATAGAAGAGGGTATGAAAGATTATTTAATATACATTGGAAAAACTGTGCACGGTACCATTTGCCTTTATCTCTCATCTTATTGGATATGGATCATTTTAAAAATTACAATGATCATTACGGTCATGTTAGTGGAGACGAAGTACTTAAAGATGTCTCTAATGTTCTTATGGAAAGTTTAATGAGGTCAGAAGATTTTGTAGGTAGATTTGGTGGGGAAGAATTTATAATTGTATTACCAAACACCCCAATGGATGGTGCATTATTAGTAGCAGATCGTATTAATGATGAGTTGGCAAAACTTGATATTAAACATGAGTATAATGATGATTTTGGACGCGTTACAGTGAGTATGGGAATAGCTATGGCAATGCCAAGTCAAGCACTCTCTCCTATTCAAATTATTGATCAGGCAGATGAACTACTCTATAAAGCTAAGAATTCAGGGAGAAACAGATATATGTATAAGAAAATAGAATAGATAAAGAGAGAACTGTTGAGTTAACAGTTTTTTTTTACCTACTTTTAGCCTTATTAGTTTTTAAATTATGCTAATAGACTAATTATAAATGAAAAATTATTTTGATTAAAAGAAAATAGCCAAAAAAATAACCATATTGACTATGATGTATGGAAAATTTAGTTGAATTGATTTAAAATGCAATTATGAAAGGAAGTGAGAGATGGATACTTATGATTATCTGATTCTTATGGAACTTCAGAAAAATGGGAGAATTAGTGTTGCAGAGTTAGGAAGAAAAATTGGGCTTTCTACTACTGGAACGAAAGAAAGAATTAAAAAATTGGAGCAAGAAGGTATTATTAAAGGTTATGGGGCAATAATAGATGGTGATAAGGTTGGTCTAGATATAACCGCTTTCATCACAGTCCCAGTTGGAGATATGGACATCAAAGGGATGGCTAAGTTTTTAACAGACATGCCTGAAGTCTTGGAATGCCATAAAGTCACAGGGGATACGTGCTTCTTTATTAAGGTAAAAGCAAAAAACACTAAGAAATTGGAGAAACTCATTGATAAGATTAATAGTGTAGCTAAAAATACCTATACATACTTAGCGTTATCCACGCTTAAGGAAACCATGATGTATAACCTTGAAGAAAATTAATTTATTGATAAGTGGGGTATGAACATGTTTAAGAATATTAATGAACTTAGAGATTTTTGTAGAGATAATGAGATCAAAGTAATCGATTTTAAGGTGATAGATTTAGCTGGAAGATGGCATCATCTTACCATTCCAGTGACACGTTTTAGTGAGAAAACTTTAGAAGATGGTATTGGGTTCGACGGATCAAGCTATGGTTTTTTAACTGTAGAAAAATCAGACATGGTTTTCATTCCTGACTTAAGTAGTGCTTTTGTGGATCCATTCATGGAAATACCAACATTAACAATGATCGGAAATATCTATTCATTGGGTGAAGAAACAGAGAGATTCGAAGGCGATCCGAGATATGTAGCTGAAAAAGCAGAAAGATACATGAGTGAAACAGGTGTTGCTGACCAAGCTTTTTATGGACCAGAATTTGAATTCTATATATTAGATCATGTTTCTTACAAAACATCACCTAACCATATGGAAGTATACTTAGATGCTGAACAAGCAGAGTGGAATACAGGAAATAAAGATACCAAAAATTTAGGCTATAAAGTACCTCATCACAGAGGGTATCATGTAGATGTTCCATTTGATGTTAACTTTGAATTAAGAAATAACATGATGTTAATGCTTGAAGAAAATGGCGTTCCAGTTAAGTACCATCATCCAGAAGTAGGTGGTCCTGGTCAGTTAGAAATAGAATTGAGTTTTGGTGGTTTACTTGAAATGGCTGACAGAACCATGTTAACCAAATACATCTTAAAAAATGAAGCTATTAGAAACAATAAGACAGTTACATTTATGCCGAAACCATTCTTTGGCGAAGCAGGTAATGGTATGCACGTTCACTTACAGTTATTCAAAGAAGGAGAACCTATTTTCTTTGACGAGAATGGTTACTCTGGGTTAAGTGATACAGCTCTTTATGCAATTGGAGGCATCCTTAAACATTCAGCAGCACTTTTAGCATTTACTAATCCAAGTACAAACTCCTATAAGAGACTTGTTCCTGGTTATGAAGCACCAGTAAGTATCTGCTACGCAACAGCTAATAGAAGTTCAGTTATTCGTATTCCTGGCTATGCTAAAAAGCCCGGAGTTAAGCGTTTTGAATTTAGACCATCCGATGCAACAGCTAATCCTTATTTAGCTTATTCAGCACTAATGATGGCTATGCTAGATGGTATCAACAACAAAATTGATCCAGTGAAAGAGGGATTCGGTCCTTACGATGTAAATATTTTTGACTTACCTAAAGAAGAAAAGGCTAAAATTAAAGGATTACCAAAATCATTAGATGAAGCTGCAGATGCTTTAGAAAATGACTATGAGTTCCTATTACAAGGTGATGTATTTTCAGAAGGTATCATCAAAGATCAGATCAAGAGTATAAGAAAAGATGCTGCCAGAGTTCATATCGTTCCAAGTCCAGTTGAGTATGAAATGTATTTTGATTTATAGAAATAAATATTTGATGAGTGAAAGAGTTGAGAGTATTCTCAGCTCTTTTTAAATTGTTCACAACTTCATCACTTTCATATGTTATGATATTAATGGGATTACTACAATGGTAGTCATCTCATTAATATTAAAGATTACTTAATTGTATGTATGGAATAAAAGAGAAAATAAAAGAGGGAATGATTGTGTGAAGAAGACAATTTTATATGCAGAAGATGACCAGCGTTATAGGGATATAGTAAAAGCTTTTCTCTTGAAAAATGATTACAAAGTAACCATAGCTAAAAATGGGTTAGAGGCATTAGCTTTATTTGCAGATAATCCTAATTTTGATATGGTTATTTTGGATGTAATGATGCCAGAAATGGATGGTTTTGAAACATGTAATGAAATTCGTAAGACGTCAGATGTACCGATTATGATGTTGACAGCTCTAGGTGATGATATCAATGAAATCAAAGGGATGAATATTGGAGCTGATGATTATATATCCAAACCTTTTTCTTATCCACTATTCCTGGCTCATATTAATGCAATGCTAAGAAGAAAGAAAAAAGACGAGAAACAGATTTTATCTCTGTTAGGGATGGAACTTGATGAGAATAGGCGTAGTGTTGAGATTGATGGTGAAAAGTTGAATCTAACACCTCGAGAATTTAATCTATTATTATACTTAGTTAAGAATAAAGGTCAAGCACTAAGTAGAGAACAGATTTTAGATCGGGTATGGGGATATGAATATGATGGAGACAAAAGAACTGTTGATACCCATATAAAGAGTTTAAGGGCAGCATTGGGTGAGCTAGGAAACAGAATAAAGACAATTTATAGGTATGGTTATTGCTTCGAGGAGGATGGATTAGATGAAATCGATTAAGACAAGATTTTTTATCATCTTCTTATCTTTTAATATCGTATCAATAGCTTTAATACTCATCACTAACAAGGTATTCTTTCTTGATTATAGTATACATGATAGTCAGAAAAATCTATCCAAATTAGCAGAGGATATTATTGCAAATGCAGTAAAATTAGAGGATGTGGAATTGGCTGAATATATTAATGAAAGAGTGATGGGTACTGGAATTTTCTCTACGATGAACCCTGGGGAGATTTTATTATTTGACCTAGGATCACAGGGGAGGTTGCTGCAACCCAATGTAGAAGCAGTACCACCAGGAGTACTACCTGAACACGGACAAGGGCCATTACCAGAACAACCACCTGAATACAGACAAGGTGTATCATCAATACCACCACCTGGGCAAGGGGTGCTTCCAGGTGTAGGAAGACAGCTTACTTATGAGGAAGTCAATAGAGAATACATAGGTAGTAATGAGTTAATCTTTAGAATTTCTAGCACTCTCCAAGGGGAGCTGCGTGCATTGGAGTTAATCATAAATTTAGAGGATGGAAGAGTAATTCAGCTGCAAAAACCCATAGCAATTGTTAAGGAAAATGTCAATGCTTCTAATAATTTTATTTTTATTGTAAGTATGATAACCATACTAATTGAAGGTATACTTTTATATGTTGCAGTTGGTAGATTAACACAACCGATTCGTGATCTTCATAAACAAACTATGAAGATAGCCAGCTTAGATTTCTCCGGAAGATTTGATGTACAAGGTGAACATGAGATTGCGAGGCTTGGAGAAAACATTAATCATATATCCGATGAATTAAGTATGAATATCGATGCACTTCAAACAGCTAATGAGCAATTAAAACTGGATGTAGAATTACTTAAGAGAGTGGATGAAATGAAAAATGAGTTTATAGCCATAGCTTCTCACGAGTTTAAAACACCTATTGGTATCATACAAAGTTATGCTGATGGCATTAAGTATGGCATAGCCGATTCAGATGATGAACGTGGACGTTATTTAGATATCATTCTAGATGAAAGTGATCGAATGGCTAATATGGTTAGGGATTTAGTACAGATTATAAAAATGCAATTAAAAGAGTTTACATTGGAAAAAGATGAAATTATATTATCGGAATTATTATCCGACTTGAATATGCGTTATCGAAAAATGATGAGAGACAAGAAGATTGTTTTCACAGTTAAAGAAGCTAAAGGTGTTTCAATAATGATGGACAGATTACGTATCGTACAGGTAATAGATAATTTTATAAGTAATGCCTGTAATCACACTCCTAAGGGCGGAAGTATATCGATATGGACAGAAGATGTAAAGGATGGCATACGTATAAATGTAAAGAACACAGGCAGCCATATTGATGAAGAAAAACTTAATCAGATATGGGATAGTTTCTATCGTGTTGATAAAGCTAGGAGTAGAGAAATGGGCGGTACAGGATTAGGGTTATCGATTGTTAAAGGTATTATTCAAGCACATGGAGGGAAATATGGAGCAGAGAATACAGAGGATGGAATAGTATTTTATATTATCCTTTCAGTACTCAATACAATAGAATGATATAATTAGATGATGAATCCAAGATATAATACATAGATATGTGCTATATCTTGGATATTTTTAGGTATAATCACAGTTTCATCACAAGTCGATGGTATCCTATTAAAAATGCTAGCATACTTAAAAGCATAATAGGTTAACTGATTTACTAATGAACGTAAACAATATAATAGAATCAGGAAATCCATTAAAGATCAAGATGGTGATGTTATGACAAAAAATAAAAAAAGGATACTGATAGCTAGTGTACCACCTATGTGTAAAGGAGGCATACATCCACCACTAGGTATGTCCATGCAGGGATCAAATTTTGATACCGAGAGTAATAGTAATAGGCGAATAAACCTGATAGAAAACTATGCAGTTTTTGCACAAAATTTAGGTATTTCCATAGACATTAGCAGAATTATAGAAGACTTAAAGCAAGGTGATGATATACTTAAAGAGGAAAGTGAAAAAATAGGGTATCATTCCGAATTTAACTGCATGCAGGAACCAGTTATTGAAAATGATGCACTCAACTATGGTGTTGGTGCATACATTATCAATACACAATTTTATAAAACAGATAAATTAGTAGATTTAAGTAGGTATTTTAATAAATTAGTGATTAACCATAGAAATAAGTAGATAATAATATATGTCTTCGCAAACTGTGACGTAAGTGTGACATAAGTAGGTTATTCTATAATGTAGATATCATTATGTGATAGCGTTTATAGATATTATGTAATAAAGAGTACAAAGGAGGGAAGTACATGACAATTAACAGTTTAAGTGGGTATTCGTCTACATCCTATGGTTATTTAAATGCGTCAAGGCAAGATAACCAAAATCAAGAAGGTAAAATTCAACAAGGACCAAAAGGTCCAGGTGGACCAGGTCGTAACGCCAAACCCCCAAAAGGACCAAAGCTAGATACTGATAATGATGGCAATTGGAGTAAAGATGAACTAGACGAATATGCTGCTTATTCCTCTGAGGAGTTAGGTGTTTCAATCGATTCAGAGGATCTTATGAATACATATGATCAAGATGGTGATGGCCTAATAGGGAGTGAAGAGAGAGAAGTTTTGATACAAGATAATGCATTGAAGCTCCCAGAAATGCCAAGTAAACCACCTATGGCTAAAGGTGCAATGCCTCCCATGGGTAATGCAACCCAAGGTCCTGACCTAGATACTAATGAGGATGATAGTTGGTCTATAAGTGAGCTAGAAAACTATGCAGCTTTTGTTGAAAATTTAGGTATCTCTATAGATATTAGTGAGATTATGGAAGCTTTTGATGAGGATGAAGATGGCACAATTAATGGTAATGAAAGAGAGTTATTAGCTGAGGAAAATGGCTTACAGTTACCAGAAATAGAGTCATATACATTTAGTCAAGGTATTAATGCTTATACAACCAATGTACAGTTTTATAGTACCGAAGAATTAGTTTAAATTTTAGCAAATAGTTTTGTACACTCTATACGTAATGGTATCAATAATAAAAATAGATATTTCATAATTAACGACAAAGGAGAAGGGGGTTCGCCCTTCTCCTTTATCGTTAGTGAGCTTTTAGTTTTTTGACTGCAATTGTTAGTCCATCGCCAATAGGAAGTATTGTACTGTCAATTTCATCGCTTTTAATAATGGCTTGGTTAAATGCTTCTATAGATGGAATGAGATATCGCCACTTCTCTTCAAGATTGAGGATAGGAAATAATGTATCTTCAGCGAGGAGTATACCACCCCTTTTTAATAAGCTAATGCAGGTTTTCAATAAAGGTTTGTAGAGGGTTTTATCGACATCTAGAAAGATAAGATCATAACTTTCTGATTCAAGCGTAGGCAAGATGTCTCTGGCATCACCAATTTTTAAATCAACAATCTCATTAATCCCTGCATTAATGAAGTTACACTTAGCTTGATCAGCTACAACTTCATCATATTCTATAGTAGTGATTCGACCATTTTGCTGTTGAAGTATTTTAGCCATGGATACAGTAGAATAACCGATGCTGGTACCAATTTCTAGGACTTGTTTTGCTTTAGAAATCTGTAAAATGAGCGCGAGCGTTCTTGCAACGTCTTCATCAACAACAGGGATGAAATCTTGTAATTTTGTTTCAGTTATATATTTGGCTTTACTTATACTTGGTCTGTCTTTATATAGATTATCTATGTAAGATTGCATATTTAACAGATCCTCCTTAAAACAATAGTTTTTCCAGTTGTGATAGTTCCTTGATGTGTTTGTCTGTACATCCCTTTAGAGCCTCGTTCAAGAGAATATCATGAGCAAGCCCTTCTCTAACAATATTGACAAAGTTCTTATTCTGGGAATAGATACCTGTGCAATAGGAAGTTCCTACTTGAGCGCTTAGGGCTTCATCATTATCACAAACTATGTTAATATCTCTGACTATAGTATCTGAAGAGGTAGAAGGGTGATTATACAGATAGTCAAATTTATACTCAGAGTCATATTGTTTATAATTAGAACTTTCCATAACAATAGCGTAAATACGTATTCCTTTTCCTTTAGCAACTTTCAGTTCACCTAATAATGTGATTAGATCCTGTTTCCAAAGGTCAATAATTATTTTATCTTTAGCGTCTCTGATCATTAGTTTTAACTTGTCAAAGATATTATCTTCTCCTTTAATAGTAAGAAAGTTACTCGCTTCAGTTTTATATGTTGGTAGATTATTAGATAAGAACTGAATATCATCCTCTAGTTGATCCCTTAAAATGGTAGTAATCTCCTTAAAATCCCTAGGAGCAAAATGAGTTGATTCCCTTTCAACTTTGTAAACAAAACCTTTCTCAAGCATAGTCTGTAAGCAGGAGTAGGCATTTGATTTTGGTATACCAGATTGCTTTGATAGTTCATAGCCGTTTAGTGGACCATTTTCAAGTAGAGTAATATATGCTCTTGCTTCATAGGTGGTAAACCCCATATTCAGTAATTTGTCAATCATATGATCACATCCTTTATAGTAGTTGCTGCAACAACTACTTACAGCATAGCTTACTCATTTATTTTGTGCAAGGGGGTACTAAAAACACCTCTAGCACTTAGTGATTTTAATTGAAAAATAATTATGAAGTTGAGTAATAAAAGTAACTCCTTAAGGGAAAATAACACTAAGATTGTTTTCTTAGGAGTGATGATATGGATTATATTAAAGATTATAAATTAATTGAAGAACAAGATGGCTATACTTTGATCGTTTATTTAAGTGAGTTTGGGGTTGAGTTTGCAAAAGAATTTGATCATATGAGTAAAGAAAAGAAAGATGAAGCTCGTAGCAACCTCTTAAGGTTTATTGATGAAAAATTTCCTGGACTCAAAATCAATCTATGTAAAGTAATGATCGGATCTATGTTAGTCGGTTCAGTCATACTGGCAGGTGGACAGGTACCAACAGTTAAGGCGGCAGAAGCTAAAGCAAGTAACACTAACTATACTGTTAAGTCTGGCGATAGCTTGTGGAAAATATCTAAGAGGTTTGGAACTACGGTTAATGCAATTAAATCCCTTAATAACCTGAGTGGTAATACCATATATCCTAATCAAGTGCTTAAAGTACCAGGTGGAAATGTTATTACTTATACTGTGAAATCAGGAGATTCTCTTTACAAGATTGCAAAGAATTATGGAACATCTATCTCTCAATTAAAAAGCAGTAATAACCTTAAGGGAGATGCCATTTACCCAGAACAAACACTCTATATTTCGCAAAGTCAAGGGACACCTGCTCCAGCACCAACACCTGCACCATCACCTTCTACACCTACATCAACATATACTGTTCAATCAGGAGACAATCTGTGGAATATAGCTCAGAAATATGGTATTTCTATTAATGAATTAAAAAATTTAAACAATCTGAGTAGCAATACAATTTACCCAGGACAAAAGTTAAAAGTTACGGGAACTGTCACAGAGACCAATCCATCTGTAACTTATTCCAATTATACAGTGAAATCAGGAGATACATTATGGTCAATCAGTATCGATCATGGAATACCAGCTAATGAACTTGCTGAAGCGAATGGTGTATCAGCAGAAAGTTATTTTAGTGTAGGTCAAGTTATTAAGATCCCAGTACACCATATACCTGTAAAATCAACACCAGGACCTCAATATGGTGAATATCTGGATTGGTGGAAGGAAGCACAATATTTATTCAAAACAAATGATACAGCAAAAGTGACAGATCTAGTAACTGGTAGAAGTTTTACTGTAAAGAGAACAACCGGTGCCAATCATGCTGATTGTGAGCCATTAACAAGTTCAGATTCTTCAGTAGCTTATGATATTTGGGGTGGTTATTCTTGGGAGACACGTGCAGTTACTGTAGAGGAAGGTGGAAGAAAGATTGCGGCTTCTATGTCTTTTATGCCTCATGATGTTCAGTATATAGAAGATAATAACTTTGATGGGCATTTTGATATTCATTTTCTTAATAGTACGCGTCATAAAGATGGAGAAATTGATCCTTTACATCAAGAAAAAGTAAAAGAAGCAGCCGGCTATTGATTGTTTAGAACTTCTCCTGGATTTTCAAATCTGGGAGAAGCTTGTACTATGATTAAGTAAACTTAGTGCTATAGTTATCTGATTTGTCATATAAACTTAAGAGAGGCTATAGATTTTTGGTAAAATCTATGGTATATTTGAAATGACATTAAAAGAGGGAGGAAAGGTTTATGAAAAAAGTTCTGTCAATTTGCCTAGCATTTATACTTTTGATAAGTGCATTTTCTGTACCAATCACTATCAATGTTAATGCAGCAGAATCAACGTTAATTGTTCACTATCAAAGAGATGATAGGGACTACGATGATTGGAATTTATGGATATGGCCTACCGGTGGAGAAGGTGAAGTTTTTGAGTTTCAGTATGAAGATGATTTTGGTAAAGTAGCAGTCGTTAATCACCAGATGACAGCTGAACAGTTTGGTTTCATTGTTCGTACTGATGATTGGGATAAAGATGTCTCAGAAGACCGATTTGTGGATATAAAAAATGAAGTCGCTGAGATTTGGATTTATAGTGGAAAAGAAGATGTTTTATACGAGGCTCCAGAAGGATACTCATTTTTTTATGCATCGAGTGCAACCGTTTCCGCTGATGAAAGTCCAGAAGTGAATACAGAAGATTCCACTAATTTAAGAGTGCATTATCGTCGTTATGATAATAACTATGAAGGTTGGAATCTATGGCTATGGCCAGAAGGTGGGGAAGGTTCAGCATACCAGTTTAATGATGAAGATGAATTTGGAAAAATAGCTGAAGTCGAGGTGCCAAATACCAAGGGGGTATCAGGAATTGGCGTTATTGTTCGTATGAATGAATGGGAAGCTAAAGATATAGATGAAGACAGGTACATGGAGATATCAAAGGTTGGAGATGATGGTATCCTAGACCTCTATATTCTTCAAGGTGATTCAACTTTGTATTATGACCAAGAGGATATTGATTTATCTCCTCGCTTCTTAGGTGCTTCATTAACTCAGCTGGATAAAGTGGATATTGAAGTGTCAGTACCTTTTAAGTTAGTTGATAGTAAAGAAAGTTTTAGTATTGTTTCTGATGATGGAAAGAATATACCTATCAAACATGTGACATGCAGCGTTCCAGAAGAATTTGTAACTACTGCAACGGTTATTACTGAGGAACCTCTTGAGCTTGGTAAAAACTATAAAATAGCTAAAGGGGGTTATGAGGAAATGAGCATTTCATTTGCAAGTTTATATAGCAGTGAGGAATTTGAAGAAGCATTTTTCTATGGTGAGAATGATTTAGGTGCTTTCTATTCAAAAGAATCCACAACATTTAGATTATGGGCACCAACTGCAAGTTCTGCAAGAGTTCTATTATACAAAGATGGGGATCAAGGAGAAGTATATAGAGGGATTGATATGACAAAAGACATCAATGGAACTTGGGTTGCAAAAGGAGATGGTGATTTAAGCGGAACATTCTATACCTATGAAGTAGAAGTACAAGATAAGATTAATGAAGGTGTAGATCCCTATGCTAAGGCAGTTGGAGTTAATGGTAAAAGAGGAATGGTTATTGACTTATCATTAACGGACCCAGATGGTTGGGAACAAGATACAAAACCGGTTATGAATAATTTCACGGATGCAATCATCTATGAGTTACATATTCGAGATCTTTCCATGGATGAAGACTCAGGTATTGAAAATAAAGGAAAATTCTTAGGATTAAAAGAAGCAGGAACAACTAATGCGGAAGGTTTATCAACAGGGTTAGATCACATCAAAGATCTAGGAGTGACTCATGTACACCTCTTACCTTCATTTGATTATAGAAGTATTGATGAAGCAAAGTTAGATGATAATAATTTCAACTGGGGCTATGATCCTGAAAACTATAATGTACCTGAGGGGTCATATTCCACGGATCCATACTCTGGTACAACTAGAATTAAAGAATATAAAGAAATGGTCAAAACTTTACATGAAAATGATTTACGCGTGGTCATGGATGTTGTTTATAACCATACTGGAGCAACAGCAGATTCTAACTTAAATAAGTTAGTGCCAGATTACTATTACCGTTTAGTTAATGGTAAATTCTCAAATGGTTCAGGTTGTGGTAATGAAACAGCATCTGATCGTGCAATGGTACGAAAAATGATCGTTGATTCAGTGGTGTATTGGGCAACAGAATATCATGTTGATGGTTTTAGATTTGACTTAATGGGTTTACATGATATTGAGACAATGAATGCGATTAGAGAGGCACTTGACAAGGTTGATCCAACTATTATCATCTATGGAGAAGGCTGGACTGGTGGTGCAACTCCTTTATTAGAGGGTGAAAGTGCACTTAAAAAGAATATTAACCAAGTACATGGTGTTGCTGCATTCAATGATGATATGAGAGATGGTATAAAAGGTCATGTTTTCTCAAAAGATGAACCAGGGTTTGCAAATGGTCTAGATGGTATGGAAGAAAGCGTAAAGTTCGGTATCGTAGCTGCCACACAACATGACCAAATTCGATACAGTAATGTCAATTATTCTAATAGCCCATGGGCGTTAGAACCATCTCAATCCATTAATTACGTGTCAGCCCATGATAATCTTACTTTATGGGATAAACTAGCTGAAACTAATCCCAATGACAGTGAAGAAGAAAGAATTAAAATGGATAAATTAAGTAATGCAATCGTTTTAACATCACAAGGGATACCTTTTATACATGCTGGATCTGAGATGCTGAGAACAAAAGATGGGGATGAAAACAGTTATAAATCACCAGATGCGATTAATCAGTTAGACTGGAGTCGTAAAACAGAGTATATGGATGTTTATAATTATTATAAAGGGTTAATAGAATTTAGAAAAGCCCATCCTGCTTTAAGAATGACTTCAACTGAAGATATCAATAATAATCTTGTATTCTTTGGAATGGGAGAGGACTACGCTGATCTTCGGTTACCGGATAAAAACATGGTAGGCTACCTCATTACCAATCATGCTAATGGAGATAAAGCAGGTACGATTCTTACACTATTTAACGCCAATCCTGAATCAAAGGAAGTTACTATACCTGATGGAGGTTGGCACGTATATATTAACGGAGAAAGTGCAGGGACCGAAGTTCTGGAAACAATTTCTGGTAATAAGGCTACTGTTGAGGGGAGGAGTGCGCTTGTCTTAACTGCTGAGGAAGTCCTATATACAATAGATAAGTCTCAAGAGAAGATAGAGGTCTCGGTAGAAGCTGATTCCAAAATAGAACAGCCAGAAGTAGAAGACACAAATATCAGCTCTAAAGTAGGAAGAATTCTTACAGTAATCTTACTTATTGTAGTTGTTGGATTAGGAATATTTACTGGATACAAGCGATTTAAAAAATAAATAATCCCCTGCTATCAATACGAACGTATAGGTGTTGATAGCAGGGGATTGCATTATCCAGAAATTATTATGATATAATAATGAGCATAGAAGATATTAAAATTTAAAAGAGGTGAAATCTTATGGATAAATTAAAAGGTTTACTTTACGGATCATTTCTTGGTGACGCCATGGCATTAGGACCTCATTGGATTTATGATACAGATCTCATTAGAAGTGAATTTGGAAACATAGCTGGCATAACAACTCCGCCTTGTAACAGCTATCATGTTGGTAAACTAAAAGGTGACTTCACTCATTATGGTGATCAAGCGCTCATGCTTTTAAAGTCTATCAAAGACATGGATGGTTATAATCAAATGGTATTTAAAAAAGAATGGCTTGAATATATGAAGAACTACAAAGGGTATAAAGATCACGCAACCAAAGCAAGCATCGAATTATTAACAAATTCTGATTGTGGGTCAGACTCTGATGAATTAGGAGGATTTGCACGTTTAGCACCTATCATTTACAAATATCATAATGATAAAGATTTACTTCAATTTGTTAAGTCAAATCTTAGGATGACTCATAACAATGAAGAGTTGGTTGAGAAATCACTATTTATAGTCAAACTCATACAACGTATACTAGATGGTAAAAATCCTTTGGAAGGAATTAGATTGCTATATGGTGAATGCAGTTCTGATATTAAGAACACTATTGATGTAGTTGAGAAACATATTAAGGATGATCCAGTTGAATACATTAGGTCAGTTGGACAAAGCTGTAGTAGTCGTTTCGCTTTCAAAGCTGTTTTATATCTAGTGCTCAAATATAAAGATGATTACCACCAAGCCATTCTCAAAAATCTTTATGCTGGTGGTGATTCAGCTGCAAGAGGAATGGTACTAGGCATGATTTTAGGTGCTCACATGGGATACGACCAACTGCCACAAACTTGGATGAGCGATATGAATGATATTAGTGAGATAAATAGCTTATCATAATTTTTAATGCTACTTAAATAACCTTATTTGGTGATATATAATTGAAAATTATATGTAAAAAAATAATTGAGTTTTAATGACAGAATAATTTTTATTAATTAATGGATACTAACTACAATAATATAACAAAGGAGATCTGTTTATGAATAATAATAAGAATAGGAAGAGAGATCGAGAAAAAAGTAATCCAGAATTAAGAAAATTAAATCCTTCAGAAAACGCTGATGCAGGTATTATAGATGGCAAAAAGATTGGTATACACAAGAGTAAACATGAAAAATAAATATGGAATATGATATTGATAGTGTAAATGAAGAAATAGAAAAATACCTATTCAAGTATTATTTATACTATAATACTTAAATAGGTATTAATGTATGTATCATATATGTTTATAGATTAGATGAGTAAAGTAAGCAAATGAACTAATAAGAATTGTAAATTAGATAATTTTAAACAATAATTCTTGCATTTATAGGTACGACATTATATAATGGGAATAAGTTAGTTGTTCGTATATACGAAAATAAAACTAATCAATTCGAAATAACGATACTTTGAATTGATATAAGTTGCTTTTTATGTGAAGAGAGGTAAGCTATATTATTGACTGAAAATGGAGACTAGAGTGGCAAATGATACATTGGTTCATTTGAAGGGCTAGTTGCTTTATCAAATAACAAGGAGGATATGTCATGAAAAATATGTTTCCACGTACTGATGTAGGTGGTGTTTCATTACCAAGGATGATTATTGGTACCAATTGGATTGTTGGGTATAGTCACACGAGTGTAGCTGCAGATAATCATATAAAGGAGCAAAATGGAACAGTAGAAAAAATTGTAGAAATATTAAAAGTATTTCTACGTTATGATATTAATGCAATAATGGGGGGCATTGGAAAAAATCCCCTTATGCAGCAGGCGATTAAAGAAGCTGAGAATCAAACAGGCAAGAAAATAATAATTATTGATACCCCAGCGATAAATATAAACGATGATGATGCATCACGCAAAGAAGCAGAGAAAAGAATTGCCCTTAGTAAAGAGATTGGAGCTACTTTCTGCCTACCACACCATTCATCTGTAGAAAAATTAGTTAACAGGAATAAAAAAACAATAGATAGATTGCCAGATTATTTAAAGATGATACGAAAGTATGATATGATACCAGGACTCTCTTGTCATATGCCTGAGCTAATCGTTTATTCTGATTTAAATGATTACGATGTTGAGACTTACATTCAAATTTATAATTGCATGGGATTTTTAATGCAGGTAGAAATTGAATATATACATAAAGTAATTTGGAACGCTAAGAAACCAGTTATGACTATTAAATCTATGGCAGCAGGACGTGTAAGTCCCTTCGTAGGTTTAACTTTTTCTTACAATACTATTCGACCATGTGATATGGTTACAGTTGGTTGCTTAACACCTGATGAGGCGAGTGAGGATATAGAGATTGCGCTTGCAGCATTGGATCGCCGCCCACCACAAATTAAAGGACGTTCTAGTTTTAACAAGACAGAAATCATGAAAGATTAAAAGAATACTGTGATAGGTTTACTATAAAAATATTTACTCCATCAATTGAGTATATGAATTGATGGGGTTTTTACGTTCTATGTTTTTTCATTTAAGCTATTTGTAGAGTATCAAAACTCTCTAAGTGGTACTGATAAACAAGATTTTTTATACTATGGATTATAAAAGATAGCAAAAGAGATAATGATAATAAATTAACACAAAAATTCACATAATTCTGTACAAAAAACTTGAAATATTAGGAATAACATTGTATAATGGTAACAAGCAACCTGTTCGTATATACGTTTAATTAATATAAAGTGTTCGAAATAATAATATGCTAAACATATAAATAACACTTTTATTGCTAATTAGAATGGAGGCATTAACGTACATGACACAGTTTAAAGTAGACAAATTGAATGTTGAAGTATATAATAATCGACTTCAGATGGGAACTAAAGTAGCAGAGGATCTAATTCTCACATTGAACCAAGTTATTGAAATGAAGGGTGAGGCAAGGGTAATATTTGCAGCTGCAGTGAGTCAATTAGATGTATTAAAGGTATTAAAAGAAACGGATAAAGTAGATTGGAGTAAGGTAGTTGCTTTTCATATGGATGAGTATCATACATTGCCTATCACTGCTCAACAAAGATTTGGTAATTTTCTGAATAAACATATATTTAATGCTTTAAGTTTTAAAGAAGTTAATCTTCTTTGTGATGATGAAAGAATACCTTTGGAACAACAAATAACAAACTATGAAATTAAAATAAAAGAAAAAGAAATAGATGTGGTTATCTGTGGAATTGGTGAAAATGGTCATCTAGCTTTTAATGATCCCCCAGTTGCAGATTTTAATGATAAGGCTGTATTAAAAGTGGTTGAGTTAGATCACGTCTGTAAGATGCAACAAGTTCATGATGGGGCATTTAATGAAATTGAAGAAGTTCCCAGCCATGCACTTACATTAACAATACCATTCTTAATGAATGTGGGGAAAGTTTTTTGCGTTGTGCCAGGAGCTCAAAAGGCATCAGCAGTTTATCGAACGCTTAATGATTCTATAGATGAATCTTGCCCATCTACAATTTTACGAAGGTTCGATAATAGTACACTCTATTTGGATAAAAGTTCATTTGGAGGTGGCAAATAATGGGGGTTGGTGATAGTTATACATCCGAGGTAAAAGTTTTTCTGGATGAGGAATATGGATATACTTTAATTCGTCCCTTAGATACAGGGTTGAATAGGACATTGTATTTTACTAGTAACCCGTTTTTGGATGATGGAGAACATCTCATTATAAGTAGTAATATAAATGAATGTGATAATCTGTATAAGCTGAACTTTATCACAGGCGAGTATATTCAATTAACAGATGAACCCAATATACACACAACATTAAGTTATCTAGATAGGTGTACCAATATTCTATATTGCCGAACAGATAAGAAAATTTTTAGCGTAAATATTGATACTTTAGAGTATAAAGTCATTTTAAAACTTGATGACATTAGTAAAGAGATTGAAGGGTTAGGTCCTAGTATTGCAATTACATGTGATGGAAAGTATGTTCTTGCGGAGCATGAATACATACATAAATTTAGAAATAATGATGGTGAATTAATAAAGGAAAAAATGTGGAGAATTCTTAAAATAGACATCGAGACATTAAAGCAAAGTGATGTGTTATATGCAAATTATAAGGTTGATCATATCCAATGTAGTCCAACTGATCCAGAGTACTTAACTTATTGTGCATGGGGGTATTGGCCAACCCATCATAGAGTTTGGGGAACCAATATTTATGGAACGAAGGGTGGGCCGTTAGGAGAAGAAAAACCTAATGAACATCGTACACATGAATATTTTACCAATGATGGAAGTCAAATTGCCTATCATGGTAAGTTCTTTGTTATGGAAAGTAATAAATTTAAGAAAATTCGAGATACATATGGAATTATGAGTGCTGACGGTACGAATGATAGAGAATGGATTTGTCCAAAAGGGTATGCACCTGGTCATAGTACTAGAACCCCTAATGGAGATAAGGTTATCGCAGATGGGAGGAATAAGATTAGTATATTGGAGTTTAATGACGAGCATATGACTTGTACACCTCGACCTATTTATACACATAACTCTTCTATGACATGCAATGAAGTACATCCGCATCCATCCATCAGCAAAGATGGTCGATATATATGCTTTGTTACTGATCAAGGAAAAGGTAAGGAATATGCTAATGTATATATTATTGATTTAGAGAGTAAATAAGGGAACATGATACTAGAAAGAGATGTGGAGGTGTACTTGTGACAAGACAAGCATATAGACAAACCTTAGATAATATTACAAGAGATCATAATAGAGAAATAGTTGAATTATATAACTTGGAGTGTTTAAAATCCAATTTCTCTGATGAGAAGCTGCAAAGCAATAACGTCAAGCTTTTTTTTGCTAGTATTGGGTTTGTATTTGTATGGCTAACGATACCGAGTCAATTTTTTACCGTTGCCATAACTCTGTTAATATTATGTATTTGCGTATTGAACTTATTTCAAACAGTAAAAGCGTATTTTGCTCGCAAAAGAAATCATCTACCCCTTGATAGGACATTTAATATGAAAGGATTAATATATACTTCTGTAGTAGTTATTTCATTTATTACGAGTTTAATTTTTCTCTTCTTTTATTTGGGGGATATGAGTGAGTTGAATCTATGGGTCATATCGACTTCGTTAATAATAGTATCTTCGTATTTTCTATGGCAATTAACCAAACATATATTTATTGCAAACTCTGAAAATATGCGAGTAAAGGCTGATACATTCAAAAAAGACAGACGATTGGAAAAGAATAAATGGCGAAAACGTAGTAAATCGTCATTTAAAAACTGGTGTATAAACCATCTAGCGGATTGGAAGAAAGAGTTATCAAAAGACTGGGTTTTATACTTGATGTTTGTACCGGTTTTTATTTGGATGATATTGTTCTTATATAAGCCTAAATTAGGACTTGTAATCGCCTTTCAAGATTATCATCCATTTTTGGGCATAGCCAAAAGTACTTGGGTGGGTTTTGATCATTTTTTGAAGTTTATAACACATGCTAAGTTCAAAGAAGTTATGATTAATACTTTGGTACTTAATTTCTATGGTATTGTATTCATATTTCCAACTTCTATTATCTTTGCTCTAATGTTAAATGAATTAAGAAACCTAAAGTCAAAGAAATTTTTTCAAACAGTTTCATTTATTCCTTATTTTATTTCTACAGTTGTAGTTGTAGGGATATTTGTTAATTTCTTTCGTTATCAAGGGATAATAAATAATATTACTACTTGGTTAGGTATGGAACGAACTTATTTTTTACTTGATCCATTATGGTCTATGGCAGTGTATTTTGCCGTAGGATTATACCAAAACACAGGGTATTCTGCACTTATTTACATTGCAGCTTTATCAGGAATAGATCCTAATTTATATGAAGCAGCAAGCATTGATGGAGCCAGTAAACTACAGAAGATTTGGAATGTAACTATACCAGCTATTACTCCAACAATTATAATAATGCTAATTCTTAGAATTGGTCGAATTTTAAATGTAGGTCATGAAAGATTATACTTACTAAGAAATACTCAAAATGCAGAATCTTTAGAGGTTTTATCTACTTTTGTATTATCATTAACTATTGATTCACCTGTTCCTCAATACAGTTATGCAACGGCTGTAGGCTTATTTAATACTGTTGTATCGATTATAATGGTAACCATGGCAAATAAAATAGCTAAGAAAACAGGTAATAGTTTGTGGTAGGGGGGATTAACATGAAGAAGAGTAACAAGAAAGCTATGAGTAAGGATGAAAGAGCTTTAAATATTTTAAACATAATAATATTGAGTGTTTTTTCGATCATATTTTTATATCCAATAATTTATGTATTAAGCAACTCTCTAAGTAGTCCATATATGATTGCACAAGATCAGATCTGGTTATTCCCAAAAGAAATAACCTTTGCTTCATTTGAACAGTTATTTAGTACACCGGTGTTTAATAGTGCCATAAAAAACTCATTAATGTATACATTTCTAGGTACATTATTTGGGATGTCCCTAACTATACCTGCTGCTTATTTCTTATCTAGAAAGCCAAAAGCTTATATGTTCTGGTTATGGTTTTTTATTATAAATATGTGGTTAAAGGCTGGGGTAATACCTACGTATCTAAATTATGTTGATTTAGGACTTATAAATTCTAGATGGGCTCCTATTATAGGAATGAATGTAGACGTATTTAATATCATTATTCTAAAGTCATTTTTTGACTCAATCCCAAAAGAATTGGAAGAAGCTGCTACCATTGATGGGGCTAACTCATGGAAAATATTAACCAAAATTCATCTTCCACTATCTGTATCGGCATTATTAACGGTCGCAATTTTTTACTTAGTTGAAGGATGGAATTCTTATTTTTGGCCTATGGTAGTTATTGATGATACAAGTAAGCAACCTTTACAAGTATTATTAAAAAAATGGGTTGTTGACTTAGAGGTAGATGGGGCTTTTGAAGTTGTTATAACAGAAAATACTGCTGTATCACAAGATTCATTCATATATGCAACTATTGTTGTTGCTATGATACCTATGATGATACTATATCCATTTGTGCAAAAATATTTTCAGAAGGGGGTAATGGTTGGCTCTGTGAAGGGGTAAGATATCTATTTTATTAGGACCTAAATATAAATTAATAAATGAAACAAAGCCTTTATTGAAATGATAAACAGACTGTTCTACTACTGATCGTATTTTTTAGGTTTAAAGTAATGCAGAGAATATCCCGTATTTATACGGGTTATGGCGTATAACAAACGCCTATCTAAATATGAATATGAGAAGGAGAAGATTTATATGAAAAAAGTTCTTATTTCATTCTTAGTAGCAATACTATTGGTATCAGCAATCACAGGATGTTCAGATGAAAAAGACACAACGAAAGTAACAACTGACAATGAAAATGCTAATCAAGACCAAAGTGAAAATGTAAAGGTTGAAGAGGGTACAAAATCTGTTAGCATATTCTTACCTTCAATGACAGACGATAATGGCGAATTGGTTTATGTTTTACAAAAAGCTCAAGAAGTAACAGGCATAGAAATAATAGCGCATTCAGGTAATACGGCAGAATACTCAAAATTAGATACATCAATTGCAGCTGGTGACATTCCAGACGCAATTGCATTGACAAACGCATTTGCAATGGAAACGTATATTGAGACTGGGATGTTAGTAGACTTAACAGATTTAATTAATGAACATGCACCAAATATCAAAGCTTACTTTGATGCAAACCCAGAAGCAAAAACCCAAGCAACTTGGAAAGATGGAAAAATTTATAATATACCTTCCTATAATGTTGATGAATCTTCAACTAGTGATGTTTTCTTAATTAGAGAAGATTGGATGAAAGAGTATAGAGAGGCAAATAATAAGCAAGACGGATGGATGCCTATAACATTAGAAGAATTAGAAGAGGTTTTTGCTTATTGGAAGTCAGTAGATCCAAATCGAGTTTGTTTCTTTGATCGACGAGACTTAGATTCAAAAAGTCATATTGCAGGACCTAATATTCTAGGTTTAGTAGGAGCGCACTATTTATTTTATTATGATTCTAATGGAGATGTTCAGTTTGGAGCATTTCAGGAAGAATTTAAAGATGGGTTAACTCTATTACGTAGATGGGTAGAGGCTGGTTACATAGATCCTGATTTACCAGGTGGTACAAAGAGTGATTTAAAAAATAAGAGAGAACAATTATGGTCTGCTGAAGGTAGCTTAGGTGGAATGACTTATACATCAAGTGAATCCGTGTTAAACTATGGTTATTCTATGGATGATGCTGGAAATAAAGTGTATTATGTAGATGGCTTTGAGTTAACTGCATGGGAACCAGCTGCAGGTTGGGTATGGTCAACAAATGATGAACCTTTTGCAAAAAGAGGGTTAGCTATTACAAGTACTGCACAAGATCCTGTTACAGCCATCAAGTTTTTAGATTTTTGGTTCACTGAAGAGGGAATTGAACTTAAGAACTTTGGGGTTGAGGGTGAGACCTATGAAATCATTGATGGGGATAAAAAACTTAAGGAAGAGTTTTCTACACCAGAAGTTTTCACACCAATGTTTATACGTACCTCAGAATTTGGACTAACTGGAGATACAATTATAAGTGGAGGAGAAGTTGATCCTGCATTAGCAGCAGTTAGAGAAATCAATAATCCTTATACGAGAGTATTAAATGACACTAATTGGTTTAGAACAGGTATCAATACTTTAGATACCCATGAGTTAGCAGAATATACAGAGCTTATGTCTCAGATAAGATTAGAAATTGATACCCTTATAATAGGAATCTTAACAGGTAAAAGTACCATTGAGAAAGATTATGATGCGTTTGTAGAAAGAATTTACGCACTTGGATATGAAAATGTAGAAGAACTGGCAATTAAAGCGTGGGAGGCATATAAAGAATCCTATGGTTTAGAGCCAAAGGATTTTGATATACATACACCACCAACCCGTTAACTTGATTGAGTTGATTCATAATTCTTAGATAGAAAAAAGTATGAAGTATATTTTTGAGGCATTCAAAGAATTAAGTTTAGTAATACTTTGTATGCCTCTTACTAAGCCACACAGAACCATAGAAGTTAGATTAGATGAAGCATTGATTTTTAAAGCAAAACTCATAGTTAAAGGAGGATGCTGATACCCTTATCAGTAGATGATTATGTTGACTAGAGAAGAGATTTTATTAAAATGTTATAAATTATATGAAGCTTTAAAAGAAAGTGAAAGAAAAATTTTAGCTGGTGAAGAACATTGGAAAGCGGATCTTCAGTTTTCAGTTTGGAACTGGAGACAAGGTGTGGGACTCTATGGCATATTCAAATTATATGAAGTGACAATGGATGAAGAAATTTTAAACTTCATGGAAGGTTGGATTCAAAGAAGATTAGAAGAAGGGCAACCAGATATGCGACACATCAATACAGTATGTCCTATGTTGACAGTTACTAGTATATACGAAATCAATAAGAAAGCCGAATATCTTTCATTAATAGAAGATTGGGCGCACTGGGTAATGGAGGAACTAACCAGAACCAAGGAAGCTGGTTTTCAGCATGTTTGCGGAAAAGAAGGAACGCCTTCTTTCAATGATCAGCAATTATGGGATGATACATTATTCATGACCGTATTGTTTTTAGCAAAAGCAGGGGTTCTTTTAAATAGAGAAGATTATGTTCAAGAGGCTGCACGTCAGTTTTTGATACATACAAAGTATTTAGCAGATAGAAAAACAGGTTTATGGTATCATGTATGGACTTTTAATGGTCATCATGCTTATACAGAAGCTTTATGGGCTAGAGGAAATGCTTGGATAACATCTGGAATCCCAGAATTCTTAAAAATAACACAAATAAATGGAGCAGTAAGACTATTTTTACAAGAAACTTTAAATGCTCAGACAAAAACCCTAGAACAGTTACAAGATAAAGAAACTGGTCTTTGGCATACATTGCTGGATCACGAAGATTCCTACTTAGAGACAACAGGTACTGCTGGAATTACCTATGGCACATTAATGGCCATGAGATTAAATCTCTTAGATGATTCTTATAGAGAAATGGCGATTGCTGGTTTACAAGGTATCTATGATAACATAAATATGGAAACGGGGAAACTAGAACTAGCTAGCGATGGGACTGCTTTAGGGGCAGTGTCATTAAATTTCTACAAGGATAAAGAATTACATACTAGAGCCTACGCACAAGGGCTTGGAATGATGGTATTAACAGAAGCATTAAATCATAGGTGAGATTATGTATATAAGATGGAATAAAGTCAGTACACCAAAAGAACTATATGGTGCTTTAAAGATATTAGGTGATTATTTTGATGTTCATCATGTACCAGAAGGCAAAGAAAATGTGGTTTTTATAAAAGGCGGAGAAGGTTTAAGGCTTCAAAAGAAAGAAGTACTCTCAATAACATATGAGAGTATGCAATATGCAATGCGTGGGTGTTTGATTTTACTATTTGGTAGGTTGGTTACTCCAGATTATATAGAAAAATCTCTGGTACCTCAACTTACTTGCATGTTAGATAATTCAAGAAATGCGGTTACTACTGTAAAGGCTTTAAAGGAGTTCATGGTTAAGTTAAGTTTAATGGGGTACTCTAGGCTTATGCTATATACCGAAGATATGTATGAAATTAGTGAAGTACCTGCTTTTGGATACCTACGTGGCAAATATACAAAAAAAGAACTTAGAGAACTTAATGATTTTGGAAAGTTATTAGGTATAGAATTGGTTGGGTGTATTCAGACATTAGGACATTTACAGCAGTTATTTCATTGGAAATATTTTTCACAAGTGCAAGATGGGATTGCGAATCTGATGGTAGATAATGAAGAGACCTATCAATTAATAGACCTTATGCTACAAACAATGAGTGAGGTCTTTGATTCGAAAGTAATAGCACTAGGAATGGACGAGGTTCATAGTCTAGGGAGAGGAAAATATATTGATAAGTTTGGTTTTCAAGGCAAGAAAGAATTATTCTTGCGCCACATAAAGAAGGTTAAAGAAATTGCTAATCAACATGGTTATAAAGAAACTTATCTTTGGAGCGATATGTTTATTAAGATGAATTCCTCTAATCATAGCTATTATGAGCCAGATACTGTCACCTTTAAACCAGAGTTTATTGATAGTATTGAAGACATAACTTTAGGTTTTTGGAATTATGATGAAGTTGATAGTGAACAATTAATTCTCAATCTAAAACTGCATGAAAAATTAAAGCGCAAAACAATACTAGTTTCTGGTTTATACACCTATTTTACGACTCATTATGATCACAATAAATCTGCTGCTCATTTAGATGCAGTCTATGAAACAGTTTGTCAGTATCCTATTCAAGAGCTCATGTTGGCTATTTGGGGAGATGATGGTGCTTATTGTGACCCAGCTAGTTATTCTTTGGGATTATATTATTTAGCAGAAAAGATATACTGTAAAGATCAAATTAATAAAGAAAAATTCAACTACTTATTCAAATATGATTATCACATCATGGAAAGGTTATCTGATGTTAATTATAAGGCATTCCAACTACCCAATCTATATTTTGACGATCCCATTCTTGGCATAGGTTATAACAATGAGTTAAGGAAGGATAAGGATGTTTGGTACAAAGCCCTACAACACTACCAAGATTTAGAGAAGTATTTATCGAAGCACGAATCAAAACACGATACCTATAAGTACGCAAGTATCGTATGTAACATATGTAAGTATAAAATACTTGCTAGAACAAGCCTTATTACAGCCTACAAAGAGGATGAAAGTTTATTTAAAGATAACCTTGAGTATTATAAAGTACTCATTTCCTTAACCAAAGATTTAGCTATCTGCCATAGAAGGATTTGGATGAAAAACTTTAAGACCTATGGTTTTGATGTTATGCAAGTCCGTTATGGAGGAATGATAAGTAGATACCATGAGGCTATACTTTATGTTAATGAGTACCTAAAAGGGATTCGCCCTAGAATTCCTGAATTAGATGAGATTAATAATGGTTTGGAATATAAGAAAATAAAAGCATTTTATAAAAATATCGCCCATGCCACTGTTGTGCAATGATTTATAAGTAATAGGGATTCTTACAGTATTAGTAGTTAGATCCTAATAATAGTTCTGGCGTATAATAACCCCTAATTATATAAGGAGTGAACTTATGTTACAAGAAAAGCTAATAAAGCAAGCAAAGGTTGATCAGATAGAAGTTTTTATTTATGAAGATGAAAAATCTATGGCAGAAGCAGATGCAAAAGCAATAACAGAGATGATTAAAGGATTAGGTGAAGAAAAAGAAGAGATAAATATTGTTTTTGCACCAGCGGCTTCTCATTATGCAGTCTATGAAATATTATTTACGTTTGCTGATGTACCATGGCATAAAGTGAATGCCTTCCATCTTGATGAGTACATCGGGTTACCAGATGATGCTCCGGAAAGAATTGTTAACTTTGCTTATAAGCATATATTCTCAAAAGCATCCTTTAATAATATATTTACTATGAGAAGTAATGTAACAGATGTGGAGGCTGAATGCCAGCGTTATGCTAATTTACTTGAACAATATCCTCTTGATATAGCTGTTATAGGAATAGGTCAAAATGGACATTTAGCATACAATGAACCGCATGTATCAGATTTTAACGATCCTTATAAAGTTAAAAAAATTAATCTTGATCAGAAATCCATTAATCAAGCCTCAGAAAAAGATGGTATTTTTAAGTGTGAGGATTTTGTACCAAAAGTTGCAATGACCATGACGGTACCTGCAATTGTTTCAGCAAAGCACATCTTTTTAGCGGTACCGCAAAAGCATAAGAAAGATGCAGTTAAGGAAACATTACTAGGAGATGTAATCAATACTAATCCTGCTAGTATTTTACGTAGACATAGGAGTGTTAAACTATTTTTAGATAAAGACTCTTCAAAAGAAATATTAAACGAAATTTAGGTCAAGCATATCTTTATGTTGAGTGCTATAAGGAGTCATACTAAAAGATGACTCCTTATCAATGAAAGGTTATTTTTTAAATTATGATCATGCAGGGTTTAGTGTTTAAGAGAGTGTTCGTTGAATCAATAAGAAAAATATACTATAATATTTATAGAATTGATTACTTATTTTCTTATGAAGAAAGAATAGTGGTCTATTTGTTGGAAGTTGGAAAGGAGAGCTGGTTATGAAGTTACATCGTTCTACATTCAGATGTATTGAAATGCTTGAGTTAGTAGCAAACCATCCAGATGGTATTACCTTAACTGAAATAAGTAAAATTATGGATATACCAAAATCAAGTGCTTATGATATTTCAGGTACATTACTCGCTTTAGGGATGTTTGAGGAGACTATTACAGAAGTTAAGAAATATAAGATTGGTATTAAAGCCTTTAAAATAGGTAATAAATATGTAAAATCAAATAATCTTGTGGCAGTGGCTGAGCCTTATTTGATAGAACTGGCTGAAAGATTCAATAAAACGGTTTACATTGGTAAAATGAACAAGACTTGCTTTGTTTATACCTTTAAGTATGAACCTAAAAATAATATAGTGAACCTACCCAATATCGGGGTAGAGGGTCCCTTGCATGCAACCAGCATTGGTAAAACCTTATTGGCTAACTATGATTTATGTGAAGAGGTAATAAATGATATAGAATTTACAAAGTTTACTGAGAATACTATTACAAATCCATATGATTTAAATGGGGAATTGGCTAAGATTAAGAAGTTGGGTTATGGGATGGAAATTCGTGAGTATCATGATTTTTTATCCTCCGTTGCTGCACCAATCTATACTAAAAATGATAGTATACCAACTGCTATTGAGTTAAGTGGGATTTATTCAGAATCTCAAGATTTGGAACTTGAAGCAAAGACAGTGAAAGAAGTGGCTGATACAATATCTGAAATATTAAATAGTCAGGTAAAAGCTTGATATTATTGTTTATAAGTACCTCTCCTATGTGCAACTCAATTTCCAAAACATTTCATAAATTCTGCTAAACGCTATAAGAATATCATAGAAGGAGGACATATGATTCATACAATTCAGAACGAGTATATAAGTATATCTGTTAAAAATCATGGTGCTGAGCTCTGTAGTTTGAAGTCTATTGAGGAAAATAAAGAATATTTATGGCAAGCCGATCCACAGTATTGGGGAAAACACGCACCAATATTATTTCCTATTGTAGGATGTTTAAAAGATAATAAGTACAATAAAGATAATGAGACTTATGAGATGGGTAGACATGGATTTGCTAGAGATATGGATTTTCAGCTAGTTGAGAAGAAGGAAGACGCACTAAAATATAGGCTTTTATATAGTGAACTAACACTTAAGAAATATCCATATCTATTTGAACTATTTGTCACATATCGAATAAATGATAAGGAACTTGATATCAGTTATGAGGTAGTAAACAAAGGAGATAAGGGAATGTACTTCTCAATTGGTGCTCATCCAGCATTCAATTGTAATATAAGTGAAGGCGATAAGTATCTAGAGTTTGAAAAAAATGAAACATTGCAGAGTTATATAATCAACACAGAAAGTGGGTTGAGAGAAGAAGGTAAAAGATTAATAGTAACCAACTCCAAGCGACTTCCTTTACATGATGATCTTTTTACGCATGATGCTCTTATATTCGATAGTTTAGAACTAAACTCTATTACAATATGTGATGAAAATAGGGAGGATAAAGTAAAAATATCCTTTGAAGGTTTTCCTTATGTGGGGATATGGACTCCTAATGCTCAATTTATTTGCATTGAACCTTGGTATGGGATAGCAGATGCTATAGATTCAACAAATCGTTTAGAGGATAAAAAAGGAATTCAGTACTTAGACGTTAGTAAAACGTTTAAATGTAATTATAAGATTGAAATTTTAAAGTAGAGTTTTTATATCAAAAAATCTAAGATGATATACTTAGATTTTTTTACATTTTATCTTTAAAACCTTTATGTAGCAAATCTATCCATGTTAAACAATTAAAGAATATTAATTTATTACATGGAATATATTAATTTATTTAGGCTAAATTCCGATATTATTATAGAGAGTTACAAGTAGAGTTTAATTTACTAATAATGGTGTTTCTCTATACATTTAATGTCATGGTAGTGGCATTACTTGTTTAAGTATATATGGACTGTTAATCTGAAAGGTAGTTTGTTATGGTTATAAATAATAATTTACCGGCTTTAAATGCATGGAATGGAGTAAGAAAAAAAGATAATAAAAGAGCAGACATCCTAGAAAGCCTTTCAACAGGATTGCGTATTAATTCTGCATCAGATGACGCTGCAGGACTAGCTATACGTGAAAAAATGAGAGCTCAGATTAGAGGACTGCGTCAAGCTCAACGCAATATAAGTGATGGTGTTTCATTGATTCAAACAGCAGAAGGGGGATTGGCTAATATCCTAACACCGCCCCTCCAACGTATGCGAGAACTAGCTATCCAAGCCTCAAACGGGACTTTAACTGGTGATGATCGACTTAAAATACAAGCTGAAATTGATCAATTGAAAGAGAGTATTGATAATATAGCTGATAATACTGAATTCAATGGGAAGAAATTATTAGCACCTACGGATAAGAATGTACCTTTAAATATTAATTATAGTGAGGCTAAAATTTCAACAGATGGTGTAGATTTTGCCGAATTCATGCAGTCACCTAATGGTGATAAAATTATATTATTAGAAGATGGAGGATCTGGACCCCTCTGGCGTATGAATAAAGATGGATCAGATTTAGGTAAACTTACACCAGTCGGGATAACCTTTACAGATGCTAAATTCTCTGATGATGGGACAAAGATATATACTGCTGAGTCAACAGGAGAATTTTACGAAATAGATGCTAATATGCCTAATGTAATGGGTCAGTATAATGCGACTAAAACCCTCTTGAACTATAATCCTTTTTCGCCTGATGGTAAAGTCTATTATCAAAGTGGATCTGATATTTATAGAAAAAATGTTGATGGATCTGGTGTAGAGCAATTAACAAATTCTGGTGGCTCTGATTTCATGGCTGGATTTTCTCCAGATGGAACTAAAATACTATATGAGAATACAGCAACTCAACGGATTTATACCATGAATCTTGATGGAAGTAACCAAGTTGAACTGGGACTGGGCGGAATAAGTGAAGGCGCTTCATTTTCCCCAGATAGCAGTAAAGTGATTTTTGCTTCTAGTGATGATAATATTTACTCAATCAATGTGGATGGAAGTAACCTTCAACAATTGACGAATGATTCTCTTGAAAAGGAGAAACCTGTTTATTCACCAGATGGCACTCAAATAGCTTATAGTGCATTTGATAGTGCTAATAACAAGTGGAAAGTATTCGTAATGAATAGTGATGGTACACAGCAAACTGAAGTACCTGTTGCAAGTACGGATATTACAGACGGGTCAGTTATACACATAAAAATTCAATGGAGTGAAGATAGTGAAAAACTACTTATAAGTCCTCGAATAAGCACAACTGAGTCAAGATTATTTGTTGGTAATCTTGGGTTAGACAGTTTAGTGAGTACAGAAGTGTGTACTTTTCAAGTAGGAGCAAATAGTGGGGATCATATCAATATGAATTTATCGGATGCTAGAGCAGAGAGCATTGGGATCAGTGATGTTAACGTAAGTACTCAAGATTCAGCACAGTTAGCTATCGAGTTATTAAACGAAGCCATTAATAAAGTTTCAAGTGAGCGCTCCAAGTATGGAGCTTATCAGAATCGTTTAGAACATTCATTGAATAACGTTGAGAATTATTCTGAAAATCTCTCAGCTTCTGAATCCAGAATCTCTGATTTGGATATAGCAAAAGGGTTAGTTGAAAAAGTTAAGAATGATATATTAATTGAAGCCTCACAAGCGATATTAGCTCAAGCTAATGCAACGCCAGAGGGTATCCTATCATTATTACGTTAAACCTCCAAAGAAATTAAGGATTTCTCGGAGGTTTTATTATAGAGCTAAAAAAAAGAAACTATAGTAAAAAAGAAATTAAGTAAATTAAAGTCTAAGAAGATGATATTCTTAGATTTTTTAATACGCTTGACAATAGTACTAATTAGTAGTATTATTAAAACATGAAAAATAATTATAAATCTTATGGAGAAATAAATGATCTTAATTTAAAATTGGTAATTGCGTTATCTAGAGCAAGTCAATTTATCCAACGTAGTGGACTAAAAAGTGTGAAGGAGGGAGGTTTGACTACTTCTCAATTTGGAGTCTTAGAAGTATTGTATCATAAAGGTGATCTAAGGATACGTGAAATTATTGAAAAAACCCTTTCTACAGGAGGTAATATGACAGTCGTTATTGACAACTTGCAAAAGGATGGGCTTGTTAGTAGGTATCCTGATCCAGCCGATAGGAGAGCGACGCTTATAAGCATAACTGATAAGGGAAAGCAATTAATGGATGATATTTTTCCAAGGCATTTGGATTCTTTAAATGAAATATATGATGTGTTATCGAAAGAAGAAAAAGAAATACTATTAGTATTACTCAAAAAACTTAGTCGCTATTAATAAATTTTTTTACTTATTTATTACTAATTAGTTATATAATAATTAGTAATAAATGCAGATAATTTCGTTTAAAAGATAATAATGAATAGAAAATTTAAAAGAGAAAAAACTAAGTCACAGACTTAATAAAAAATGAATAAATGGAAGGAATGAAGTATTATGAATAAAGTATTATACATTACAGCAAACCCTAAGTCAGAAGAACAATCTTTTAGTTTAGCAGCAGGGAGAGAATTGATTGAACTCTACAAGCAAAATAATCCTAATGATGAGGTTACTGAAATCGATGTATATGACATTGACATACCTTATATTGATGCTGAAGTATTTAATGGTTGGGGTAAACTTCAAAGTGGTAAGGGATTTGAGGAATTAACAGAAACAGAAAGATCAAAAATAAGTCAAATTAATGTCTTCACTGAACAATTCATAGAAGCGGATAAGTATGTGTTTGTAACACCTATGTGGAACTTTTCTGTACCACCATTAATGAAGGCTTATATTGACACAATCAGTATAGCTGGTAAAACATTTAAATATACGGATAGCGGACCAGTTGGTTTACTAGTCAATAAAAAAGCTATCCACATTCAAGCATCAGGTGGTATTTACTCTGAAGGACCAGCGAAACCCCTAGAACATGGGAATAACTTTATTAAAGCTATATTAGGTCTCTTTGGTGTAGTAGATGTTCAGTCAGTCTTGATCGAAGGCACTAATTTTCCAGAACCAGGTACCGATGCAATAAAAGCAAAAACTAGCGAGAGAATTAAAGAGGTTCTACACCAGTTCTAAGTTGTTAATAGACCAGTGAATCAGATCATTTCTGATAGACTGGTCTTCTTTTGTGTAATGTGATGAATAGAACATAATTTCTTGTTTGGTTTTAAATTCTTTGACAAACGAATATATATTCGATATAATATCCGTAATGAGAAAGAAGAAATAACATATATTTGTATATTGAGTAATATATGTTATATTAGCAGATGGATTCTAGTCCTACTTCATTAAAAATGATAAGGAGTGAGGTGAATTGTGAACTTTATAGTAAATTTATTTAACTTATATATTGACCGCAGCGAGTTTTTTCTCAATCTATTAATAGAGCATATTATTTTATCCTTTATAGCTATAATATTCATTAGCATAATTGGCATAAGTCTAGGAGTATACATAACTAGAAATAAAAAAATGGCAGATTTAGTTTTGGGAGCAGCCAATTTTTTATATACTATACCATCCATAGCTTTATTTGGCTTCCTAGTCTCTTTAACTGGTATAGGTAACAAAAGTGCCCTAATAGCCTTAACTATCTATGGTGTCTTACCAATGATTAGAAATACCTATGTTGGGATCAATGAAGTTGATGATGAAATTGTTGAGGCTGCTATTGGAATGGGGTGTACAGATCAGCAGTTACTTTTCAAGGTGCAACTTCCCATTGCATTACCAGTTATAATTGCTGGATTTAGAACCATGGTAGTAATGACAATAGCACTTGGTGGTATAGCTTCATTTATAGGGGCTGGAGGTTTGGGAGTAGCTATATGGCGAGGTATTACAACCAACTTTTCTGAAATGACAGTAGCGGGAAGTTTACTTGTAGCCTTGTTAGCCATTTTTTCAGATTTGATTTTAGGGGTACTTGAAAGAAGATTTAGAAAGAAAGTTTTAGGAATAAATAAAATAGGAGTTGAGACAATTGCGTAGAAATATAATTATTATGTTCATAAGTATAATCATGTTACTTAGCTTAGTTGCTTGTGGAAAAGATGAAAAGAAAGTCGTTGTAGCTTCAAAACCTCACGCAGAACAATATATACTTGCAGAAATGATTACTCAATTAATTGAGACTCATACAGATATACAAGTTGAGCAAAAGCTTGGTATTGGTGGAGGGACAGCCAATATCCATCCAGCCATGGAAAAAGGTGAAATTGATATCTATCCTGAATATACTGGAACAGGATGGTTGTTTGTCTTAAAAGAAGAACTCATTAATGATCCAGAACAGCTGTACGTAGAAGTTAAAGCTAAATACATGGAAGATTATAATATTCAATGGCTTGACCTCTACGGGTT